>NZ_JBHIMQ010000001.1:0-467319 GCF_042194225.1 Bartonella sp. MR110HLJHH
ATTAAAAAATGAAATTAAGAAAAGATCAATTATCGCAAACTATACACTTTACTTTAGTGTCAAAATTATAATAATGATAATAAATATTAAGATGCATATAATGGTAAAAAAGAGTCATATTAAAATGAAAAATATCATTCTTGTAATTTTGATTGCAAACATTTTATCGGCTTGTGTATTAGCACCAAAGCTCAAACAGCCCAATGATAGGAACCGTGTGCCTATTAATAAAACAATCCCTGCCGAAATTAAGCGAGGAGACAGATGAAAACAAAACAAGTAAAACCAGTGAAAGCCGAACAACTTAGCAGTTATTATGAAGAAAGCCGTGGCTTAGAACGTGATCTTATTAATGAATTTATAAGATCGCGCAGAACGGCATGGCGTGTAGCGAGTACTGTTGGTCTTTTTGGCTTATTCGGTATGATATGTGGAGTCGTTGGGTTTTCTCAACCAGCTCCAACTCCCTTAGTATTGCGCGTTGATAACACGACGGGTGCAGTTGATGTTATCTCAGTCATGCGTGAACACAAAGAAAGCTATGGTGAAGTTGTAGATAGATATTGGCTAAACCAATATGTGCTTAACCGCGAAAATTACGACTACGATACGATTCAACTGAACTATGACACAACAGCACTTTTAAGTGCGGCATCTGTTCAACAAGAATATTATAAAATCTATGATGGAGAAAATGCACGGGACAAAGTGCTTTCCAATAAAGCACGTATCACAGTCAAAGTACGATCAATCCAGCTTAATGGACTCGGTCAAGCAACTGTACGTTTTACGACTCAGCAACTTGACAGCAGCGGTGCTACTACCGGACCAAAACAGCACCAGATTGCAACAATTGGTTACACCTATGTCGGTGCACCCATGAAATCATCTGATCGATTGCTTAACCCCCTTGGTTTTCAAATAACAAGTTACCGTTCTGACCCAGAAATACTGTTAAATGATTAAGGAATTGATTGTTATGAAAAAACTTGCGTTCGTTGTTCTATTGTCTTCGTTTTCTTCTCTTTATACGGTACCTGTGCAGGCGCTCAAAAGTCCATCAAATTCACAATATGATCACCGCATTCGCTATATAACATATAACGAAGCCGATGTGGTTCAAATTGAAACAGTTCTTGGTGTAGCAACACATATTATTCTTGAAGAAGGTGAACAGTATATCACTCATGCCTTTGGCGATTCAGAAGCCTATGCCTTTGCTCATAAAGGGCGGCATATTTTTATTAAACCAAAAGCAGAACTTGCCAATACCAATCTCATCGTTGTAACTGACAAACGGAGTTACAAATTCCGACTACAGTTTCGAAATGACCGTGCAGGATCAACATATGAATTAGCTTTCCATTATCCCGATTCAAATGATGAAAAGTCAGAAGAAAACAACCGACGCCTTGCGATTGAACGTGGTTTTCACCAAAGCGTCAAAGGCTATAATCTCAGTTATACTATGAGCGGTCATCAAGATATTGCTCCGATAAATGCTTGGGACAATGGGCGTATTACTTACTTCAAATTTCCCGCTAACATGGATATGCCATCGATTTATGTCGTAGATGCTGAAGGCAATGAAAGCTTAATACCACGCACCGTTATCGGCAGTTCTAATGATATTATCGCCGTTCATAAGGTCAATCCTAAATGGCTCATACGACTTGGTAAACGCGCTCTAGCTGTTTTTAATGAAGCCTATGACCCCAATGGCGTACCAAACACAACAGGGACAGTATCTTCGGTGGTTTATCGTATCAATAAAGGAGGAAAATGATGTTTGACAATAAGGAAGGAGAGGGAAAAGGTACAAAACTGGATAACGTCGAGCAAAAACATATTGAAGGTACTTATGGAGGGTCGGAACTAGGTTCTGAACGTCGTCCGACAATTCCAGGTACCCGTGCATTGTTAGTGGTAGGACTTATTGTCATAGTAACGATACCGATTGCCTTGACTTGGAAAGCTTTTAAAATGCGTAATACCGTGGAAGTTGAGGAAGAAAAACCACAACAAATAGTACAGCAAATTATACCAAACTATGTCCCTCGGATTATAGAAGAGCCGAAGATTGTAGAAGAAGCAGAAAAATCAGCACAAATAGAAGATTCAAACCTGGATATTCCACCGGCTTTGAGTAAGCTTCTTCAAACAGCCATTCCTCCACATATGCTCCAAGATTCTGAAGAATTAGCACGCAAACGTATGCTCAGTTCTAGCCTTAACAGCGGTGGTAGCGAAGGATCTACAGATACAAATAATAAAGCATCGAATAATGATAGAGGTAGTGGCGTATTATTTGATAACCTTCAGCCCGTACGTTTAGGTCAATCACATGCGGTGCAACTTCGTAACCGTGACTTTTTGATTACGCAAGGAACACAAATAGATTGCACGTTAGAAACAAAGATCATTACATCACAACCCGGAATGACGACCTGTCATTTAACACGCGATATTTATTCCACAAGTGGTCGTGTTGTTTTGCTTGACCGTGGTTCTAAAGTCGTTGGTTTTTACCAAAGTGGCATACAACAAGGACAAACGCGTGTGTTTGTGCAATGGTTACGCATCGAAACGCCTTCTGGTGTTGTTGTCAATCTTGACTCACCTGGCACAGGTCCTCTGGGTGAAGCGGGTATTGGTGGCTGGGTTGATAGACACTTTTGGGAGAGATTTGGTGGTGCAATTATGGTAAGCATAATCGGTGATTTAGGAGAATGGGTAAAAGGAAATGTTAGTAAAATCAGCAAAAAAAATAAAGAGAACTCACAAAATAAAGGTGCTCAGGATCCTGAATCTATAGCAATCGATGTTCTTCAAAATTCCATCAATATCACACCAACACTTTACAAAAACCAAGGCGAACGAGTAAATATTTTTGTTGCTCGTGATCTGGATTTCAGCGATGTCTACAGTCTTGTCACACGTTAACCCAATACAGAAAGATCAAGCAGTTTTTCAGCTTCTACAACCGCTTGATTGTTTCTTAGAAGATCCCTCGATCACTGAATTATCGATTTGCCGCCCCTGTGAAGTATGGACGAAAAGCTTTAAGGGTTGGCAAGTACATAGCGTACCAGAGTTAACAACCACTTTTTTGCAAACGCTCATTACAGCTATTATCGTTTATAACGGTATGGCTCCCAAAAGTATTAATTATGTGCTATTGCCTGGTGGACAACGTGGTACAATTATACAAACGCCAGCTGTCGTTGATGGTGCTCTTTCCTTTGTAATTCGTAAACATTCTCTTATAGTTAAGACGTTAGAAGAACTCAAAGAAGAAGGTGCATTTGATGATTTCTCCGACGTAAGTTTTAACAAACCTTCGCAAAAAGAAGCAAATAACTTGTTATCGAAGCAGGACTTCACACGGTTGGAGCCATTTGAAGTTCAACTTTTGCAACATAAACGTGATGGAAAAATTCTTGAATTTTTACAAGAATGCGTCTTTCACAAACGCAACATTATTATTGCAGGTAAGACAGGATCTGGTAAAACAACATTTGCTCGCTCTTTAATTGAAAAGGTCCCTGTAGAGGAGCGTATTATCACAATTGAAGATGTTCATGAGCTTTTTCTACCCAATCATCCCAATCATGTACATATGATTTATGGTAATAATGTAGGCCGTGTTTCAGCTGAAGAATGCCTAGATGCGTGTATGCGTCAGTCGCCCGACCGAATTTTTCTCGCTGAATTGCGAGGTAATGAAGCATGGGAATATCTCAATTCACTCAACACTGGTCATCCCGGATCGATTACAACAACGCATGCCAACAGCGCTTTGCAGACATTTGAACGATGTGCCACCTTGATTAAAAGATCAGAAGTTGGCCGGCAACTCGAGTTAGAAATGATAAAAATCGTTCTCTATACAACAGTTGACGTAGTGTTGTTCTTTAGAGATAGAAAACTCTCTGAAGTCTTTTACGACCCGATTTTTGCTAAATCAAAAATTGCTTAAGGGGAGCTTCCTCTCTCGGTAATATGATGCAAACAAAAAATAGCCGTAACTAATTGTTACGGCTATTTTTTAACTTTCCCTATTTTCTTTGCTTCTCCAATGCATTTTCTACACTCTTCATGAATAAAAGAAGAAAAAAGTTAATAGACAACAACTTTATGAGAAAACCAAATTATACATAAGGCTCTCTCTATTTTCTTACCTTTAATCATTTTTTCCATTTATCTTTTGATAAAGGTATGTTTGATGCAAAAAAAATAGCTATAAAATAAATATTTCAACAAAAGAAAAGAATAAATTTTGAATCGCCTATCAATGAAAGCTTTGTAAAATAGATACTTTCGATCATCACAAACAATTATCGTCATCAAGACCAAAACTTATCGTTTAAAAATTCTAAGTGCTATTTTCAAGTGATTAATAAATGTGTTTTTTAACCAAACAATCTCCAGATACGGAAAACCTCATACGAAATAAACTATCATTTCGATTTAGCATCTATAAACCACTTTCTATTTGGTAATAAAAAGTATAGTGGCATATCAACGTCTTCTTCGGACGAAGAAAGATTCTTAACCTCCGGCTGTTCGTAAACAACCAAATTTCTCTTAAGCAAGCTTTGCTAACCATATCACGTGGCTTATGTCCCTATCCTAAAGACGATATCCATAGATTACACAAGGTAAGCTCTACTCTGAATATTCCTGTTCTCTTCTCTGCACCTTAAAAAACGAAAATTCCTAAAAGCACAGATTTAAAATCCCTCTTCTTAAGATACATCACATTGATTTATAAAGAGTATTCATTATTCTGCATGTTGAATAAAAGATCTTAGTACCGTAGGATTCTCTCATTACATGTCTCTTGCACATTCCAAATAAATAAAACCGTGTAGAATGAAACTGTATAAAAAAGCACTAAAAATGCCTCTTATAAACCGTCCCAAATGCCAAAAACTGTCGCAACATTGGGAGTTGGCAAAGTGTATAATGGCGCCCAGCTTGCTCTTTTATGAAGTGTAAAGATAGAAATGCTCTACAAATTTTATATTGTTCATCGGGACTTTACCATTATACCATCCACAAGCCCTGTCGCGAAATGAGCTTGGGAACTTTAAAGAGAGGGTTCTTTAAAACAAGCGCGTAAATTGACAAGCCAAATGTATTTGGTTTGGGCGTTCTGTTTTGCATAAGGGTTATGATCTTTTTAAAGAACGAAAGAAACAAAAGCGTAAAGCAATGCGTAATCTCTATTATTTAAAAGGCATTACTCTAGACGCTTTTGAAAGTCATAAAACTGAACTAAAAATGACGACCAAAATGCAAACTGGTTTGCACCTTTACAGCTTCATATTCCCCAAAAATTAGGAGGCTGTATACCGGTTTCAGAGATTACGCCAACAGAGAGATAAGTAATACTCTTAACTCCCATCTGATAGGTAAAAGCTACAACAGCAAAAGCTCTTTTAGAGAAACAACGCCATAAAGTCATTAATAAACCGACAATGAATTGGAGAAATGTTCTAGATTTTTATCAAACACTCTGCAAAGCAACAATAATGATACAACTGGCTTTGCGTCTGCTTATTCTTACAGGTGCTCGTACCCATCTCTTGCATCAATTCGTGAAGATCAGATTGAAGGGGATATATGGACAATTCTTGGCTCGAGAATATGAACGGTCTGCGTGATACTACAGGAGATTTTCGCGTGCCCTTATGATCAGAAGCATTAAAAATTTTAAAACAAGCACGCTTGTTTTTTCGCAATGATTTCTTTTTTCTGTAACCGATCGTGGTCCTTATTAATGTGAATTTCCTATCACAATATATAAGAGAGATTAGACTAAAAACCTGTCCACGTAGATTTCGCTCTAGTTTACGTAATTGGCTAACAGACTCCACCTATCACACCTCAAAGGACGAAGCCTCTTAACACGCAAAAACTAATCTGCAAACAATCCGCCCCCTCGCCTAGCAGATTTCAAACCACTTTAATTACCACATCCTAAATACGATAGTGTTTTATGGCACAATAGAATAAATACCAAAACAATGACTGATTATACCGTTAATACTTGGAAACCTCTTTTTCATGTTAAGAAATATCTTTTATGCTGAAAAATAAAAAACACTTTTACTGCTTAAACAACTTTCTTAAGCATACATACAAGAACAATGAAATACCCTAACATAATAAATAAGATCTAAATCTAGAAATCTCTATTTTTGATAGATAAAAACATATAACATCAAAACCTCCGAAACTCGTCAAAATACAACATATTTTCTTTGATGATTGAATTTATTCAACTCAAACGAACCTACAAACACCGCTTATTCCACATTCGCAACATGTGTTCTTAGAATTCTTACTATCGTTTTCTAAATTTTTAGAGAAACCTATAAATTTGCTATTTTTTCAAACGTCTTATCTGCTCTTTAATGAATTTAAATCTATGACGTTACAATAATTTTAAATTACTTCCCCCTTAACTGTATGATCTATCTCTACAATAGATAGGAATTTTAAGTTCTCCATTTTTTAAGAACTATAAATTTTGTTTTTTAATGCTATTAACAATCCAATCTTTAAAATAAAAAATATGACCTTTAAATATATAAATGATGTTATCAAAAATTCCTAATCCCTGAATATTCGCAATGTTTTCGATATTATAATAAACGTATCGTAAAATGACAAACTGTCATAATGATCACTTCTTTGTATTCCATATGAATAATTTACATTCGTTATAATATTTGTATCAGCATTTATTTTTTGTGCTCTATTTATACAGAGTTATATTTTTATAAAAAATGATTAATTGAATCTGCATTAAAATAAAAACTTTGATACGAATTTAATAAAATAAAAACACATGGCATATTGATTTTATTGTTTTTACACAGAACACTATTTAAAGTATAGTTTACCCGAAAGACTAATGCCTTTTTAAAGGCAATAATAACTATGGTAACCACCTCATAAAAGCCAATAAATTTTTAGAGATTAAACCTCAAGAAGCGCAAAAAACACGCACAATTTTCTGTTTTTCTTTTTACTGTTCGTTAATCGGTCAATTTTCAAAGTAATATTCAACTATGAGTTTTCTGCTCAGCCATTGCAAGGATTGCTTCTACAAGGATTGCTTAATTTTTAGAGATTACTTCGCTTTTAGAATGATTATAGCTACTGCACCCTCATAAGCAGCCGATCTTCTTTTAGAGATTTAATTGCTAAAAGGAGATACAATTTTCTACCTTGCGCTTCATTTTCATCAAGCAATAAATTTTCAAAGGCGGCGTTCAACCATGAGTTTTTTAATTTCAGCAATCGCTTTCGCTGGATTTAATCCCTTTGGACAAGTTTGCGCACAATTCATAATCGTATGGCAACGATAAAGGCGGAAAGGATCTTCTAAATTATCAAGACGTTCACCACACATCTCATCACGTGAATCCGCAATCCAGCGATAAGCTTGAAGCAAAACAGCGGGTCCCAAATAACGATCACCGTTCCACCAATAACTTGGACATGAAGTCTGACAACACGCACACAAAATACACTCATAAAGGCCATCGATTTTTTGGCGATCGGAGTGACTTTGTAACCATTCTTTCGCAGGTTCAGGAGAAACTGTTTGCAACCAAGGCTCAATGACTCGATGTTGCGCATAAAAGCGCTTCAAGTCAGGAACCAAATCTTTAACAACCGGCATGGAAGGCAAAGGATAGACTTTAATGGGGTGTTTTACATCATCCATCCCTTTGGTACAAGCCAATGTATTGATTCCATCAATATTCATCGCACATGAACCACAGATGCCTTCACGGCAAGATCGACGAAGTGTCAAAGTTGGATCAATATGGTTTTTAATAAACAAAAGCCCATCAAGAATCATTGGACCACAAGCAGAACGATCTACGTAATAAGTATCCAGACGAGGATTATTCTCATCATCTGGTGACCAACGGTAAACATGAAATTCTGTCAGCTCTGTCGCACCTTCAGGTTTAGGCCAAACCTTCCCCGGTTTGACTTGAGAGTTTTTGGGAAGCTTAATTTGTACCATAATTCGTGTCTCCCCTTAATAAACCCGTTTTTTAGGTGCAATACGCTTTAAATCGATCCCACCATCAGCTTCAGATGTTAACGGGTCCACATGGACAGGTCGATATGATAACGTCACCTTACCCTCTTTTGACAAATGTGAAAGCGTATGTTTACGCCAGTTTTTATCATCACGCTCTGGATAATCTTCACGAGCATGAGCGCCACGGCTTTCTAAACGAGCTTGTGCAGAATGAACAGTCACAATTGCATTCGCCATGAGATTTTCAAGCTCTAATGTTTCAACCAAATCAGAATTCCATATCAGAGAACGATCTGTAACTTTGAGGTCAGACAATTCCCCCCAGATTTTATTCATCCGTTGACATCCTTGTTGCAAAGAATCTTCTGTACGGAATACTGCCGCATCTTCTTGCATTGTGCGTTGCATTTTTTCACGCAATAGAGCTGTTGGTATCGCCCCTTGTGCAAAACGTAAACGATCAAAACGCGCTATAATTTCGTCAACAGCTTCTTCATTGATGGGTGGAATTTCTGCATTCCGATCAATAACTTCGCCCGCGCGAATGGCAGCAGCACGACCAAACACCACAAGATCAATTAATGAATTTGACCCCAAGCGATTAGCCCCATGAACAGAAGCACATCCTGCTTCTCCTACCGCCATCAGCCCTGGTTGAATACGATCAGGCGAATCAGCCGTCGGATTGAGAACTTCCCCATAGTAATTGGTAGGAATCCCACCCATATTATAATGAACCGTTGGCAAGATGGGGATAGGCTCTTTTGTTACATCCACACCTGCAAAAATCCGTGCTGATTCCGAAATTCCCGGTAAACGTTCGTGCAAGATTGCAGGATCAATATGATTGAGAACCAAATGAATATGGTCCTTCTTAGGTCCAACGCCACGTCCTTCACGAATTTCAAGTGTGATACAACGCGAAACCAAGTCACGTGAAGCTAAATCCTTAAAGGAAGGTGCATAGCGCTCCATAAAGCGTTCACCTTCAGAATTGATTAAATAGCCTCCTTCACCACGAGCTCCTTCTGTAATTAAGCAGCCAGAACCGTAAATCCCTGTCGGATGGAATTGCACAAATTCCATATCCTGAAGTGGCAATCCAGCGCGTGCGACCATTCCACCACCATCACCCGTACAGGTATGCGCCGATGTCGCAGAAAAATAAGCCCGTCCATAACCACCGGTTGCAAGCACAACCATTTTGGCAGAAAAACGATGTATTGTACCATCATCGAGATCCCATGCCACAACCCCCGTACAAACCCCATCCGTCATGATAAGATCGAGTGCAAAATATTCAATAAAAAATTGCGCATTATGCTTTAAGCTTTGTCCATAAAGCGTATGCAAAATGGCATGGCCTGTACGGTCAGCTGCTGCACAAGTACGCTGAACAGGTGGACCTTCACCAAATTGTGTCGTATGTCCACCAAAAGGACGTTGATAAATTTTGCCTTCTTGCGTCCGCGAAAAAGGAACGCCATAATGTTCTAATTCGTAGACAGCAGCAGGTGCATTACGCACCAAATACTCCATTGCATCGGTATCACCCAACCAATCAGAACCTTTCACGGTATCATATAAATGCCACTGCCAATTGTCAGGTCCCATATTTGAAAGCGATGCAGCAATCCCCCCTTGTGCTGCAACCGTGTGTGAGCGAGTTGGAAAAACCTTCGTAATACAAGCTGTCTTTAATCCTTGTTCCGCCATACCAAGTGTTGCACGTAATCCTGCACCACCTGCCCCAACAACAACAACATCAAATTTATGATCTACAGTGCGATAAGGGGCGTTACCTGCTCTAGCGCCCAGAGATGATCCTGTACCCGCCATACTTGTTTAACCCCCTAATGCAATTTTCAAAAGAGAAAAAATAATGACACCACCTATAAGAAAACAAAATGAAATATTTAACGTCAAAAAGAATATTCGGAAACCTTCACGTGGAATATAATCTTCAATCACCACTTGCATACCAAGTTTCATATGATAAAGGACTGAAAAAGTCATCAATCCCATCAAAATAGCCACAACGGGATGTGCAAGCCGTGCACGCACAATACTATAATCCTTGCCTACAAGCGAAAGAATAAGAACAATAAAAAATATCAAAAGCGGCAGATTGACAAGCCCAGTCAAACGCTGTAGCCAAAAATGCTCTGTTCCTTCATGAGCACTCCCATGCCCCCGTACTTTTCCAAGTTCCGTTCGAAAGTCTTTTTTCATATCTCTTTTCACCCCCAGCTAAACAACGCTATATCCAATAATCCAAATTACAAAAGTAACAATAAGAGAGATAAACACTGTCGCCCAAGCAGTGACTGTTGCCTTTTCTTTTGCCAAAAGGCAAGGCATCATATCCCAAACAATGTGGCGAATACCACCAACCATGTGATGAACCCCTGCCAAAGTATAAAGAAACAAGATACACAATCCAAACCAAGAACTATAAATCTCGTGAACCGTTCTGAATGTCTCCTCCCCACAAGCAATAGCAATTAACCAAACAGCAAGAAAGACCATTCCAACATAAAGTGCCATACCCGTAACGCGATGCGCAATGGACATAGCCATAGTAATTGTCCAACGATAAATACTTATATGAGGGGAACGAGGGCGCTCTTTTATCCTAGTTGTTTCTGTCATAAAATATCCTGACCTGGTTTTTACTGCAACCGCAATGAACGAGAAAGTCCGCATAAAACGACTAAATATATTATCTCGTTTTTACTTGTTTGGCATCTCAAGATACCAATATTACAGGTCGGTTGTCTCAAATAACGGATTAAAGGTCACGCATAAAAAAACCGATTACTCCACGGATATAATCCGCAAAACTCGCCTTAATCTAATACAATTTTATCTTCACGTCAAAGGTCTAACATCTTTTCTCAAATATAAATAGGCATTTTTTCAGATTAAACTTATCTTTTTGAGTATCCACGATATATGCAATGATATCTAAATTCACCCGTTATTAAGAATAAAAAGAGGCAAAAATTGATAGATTAAACATTTTTATGTCCCCTCCAAGCCTTTTAAAAGACAAAACGAATCACAAAAGACACAAAAAGCGACTTTTATGCCGCTTTTGCATAAAGTTTAGCCGATATAATCTTTACTCAGCAACTTGCTTTTCAACATCTGTGCTTACAGCTGCTGCTTCTACTTTCTCAACAACCTTTTCAGCTTTTTTCCGATAATCTCTCTTTTCAGCGATACGCGCAGCTTTACCTCTCAAACCACGAAGATAATAGAGTTTTGCACGGCGCACTTTACCACGGCGCACCAGCTCAACACCTTCAATCAACGGAGAATAAACAGGAAACACCCGTTCTACCCCTTCACCATAAGAAATCTTGCGTACTGTAAAGGTCTCATTCAACCCACCGCCTGAACGCGCAATACAAACACCTTCGTAAGCCTGAACACGCGTCCGCGTACCTTCCGTCACACGCACCATGACACGGACTGTATCTCCTGGCTGAAAGGCTGGAAATTGGCGCTTTTCTTCAATTTTTGCACATTGTTCAGCTTCAAGTTGTGCGATAATATTCATTTCTTTTATCCTTCATGTTCTTTATCGAACAGTCAGAGCGCTCAACTCTTACCAAAAAAGCCTTTATTAAGAATAAGGAGCTCTTTAGGCTATGCCTTACACAGGAGCGAATACACCATTCCTTCATTTAATTTTGGAACTACAGAAAACCTTTTATAAAAAAACTCTCTAAAAAGAGAGCCATGCAATACACCACCTTATCATATGAATCAAGTTTTCTGATGATTTTTATCATAACGCGCATAAAGATCAGGACGACGTTGACGTGTTAACAATTCGGCTTGACTTTGACGCCAATCTGCGATCGCTTTGTGATGACCTGAGAGCAACACAGGCGGAATACCCCGCCCTTCGAAAAGGGAAGGACGTGTATATTGCGGATGTTCCAGCAAGCCATTTTCAAAACTTTCACTCTTCGCAGAAGCTGCATTCCCCATCACTCCAGGCAAAAGACGTATAATAGCATCTAAGATAACCAATGCAGCTGTTTCACCCCCTGAAAGAATATAATCACCTATAGAGACTTCTTCTAATTCTCGTGCTTCTATGACTCGCTCATCAACCCCTTCAAAACGTCCACAAACTAACGTTACACCCGTATCACGAGCCAAGCTATGCGCATAAGCTTGGTCAAAAGGGCGCCCACGTGGACTCATCAACAATCTTGGCGAATCCTGTGGACAAAAATCAAGAGCAGCCGCCAATACATCCGCCCGCATTACCATACCAGCCCCCCCACCAGCAGGTGTATCATCAACGCTATGGTGTTTGTCCAAAGCAAAATCCCTAATCTGTACCGTCTCCAGTGACCAAATTCCGCGCTCCAAAGCTTGCCCTGCTAAAGAATACCCTAAAAAACCAGGAAACATTTCAGGATAAAGGGTTAAAACGCGCGCCTGAAACTTCATTTTATTTCTCATCCTTATTTTCTTAAACAGACTCTATAATAGCAAAAATAGCACAAACAAGACTTTTAACGCTATAGCGTTAATATAAATCTCCTTGATCTGCGTCATATTCAATACGATCCTTCTAAATACTTGCACTAAAAAAAGACTCTAAAAATTCAGGACTATCTCAAGATAAAGTGTTTACAATATCTACTCAAAAGTACATTTTTAATATTTCCACACTCTCCACTTTTTATTGACGAAATTCATCAGTTATTTTTCCCTTCATCTTTATTTTTAGATTCAAGCTATTTCCTTTTTATCATTGTCTCCCCCATCACTTAAACCAGCTGCCATGGGATCAACAACAAGAAAACCAGAATCCATACAAATTTCTGGTACCGCCACCTTACTAAAGGGAATAAGAACTCTTTTACCCGTATTCAAACGTATTTCAAGCAAATCACCAGCCCCGAAATTAAAGAAACCACACACTTCACCCACGACTTTTCCCCCAAAATCTTGAACACGCAAGCCTATTAAATCAACTTGATAAAACTCATCCTCATCCAGATCATCAATTAATTGATTACGCATCACATAAAGGCGAATACCTTTTAAAGACTCAGCAACATTACGATTTTCTACCCCTCTAAAACGTACAATCGCCTTATTTTTTTGTATACGAAGAGTTACAATTTCATAAGAACGCCCCATATCATCATAAAGAGTGCTGTAGGACTTGAAACGCTGTGGCTCAGCACTTAGAATTTTAACAAAAACATCTCCTTTTATACCATGAGGCATACCAATAATGGCAAGATAGACTTTATTTTTAAGCTTTTCTTTATTATACTTCATGCAAAAATATTATCTCTCAAAAATGAACCCTTTAATCTTATAGTTTTCTATTCAATCTTGTTGCCATATGAGACAATCTTCTAAAAGAACTTTCTTGGTAACAAAAAACAAATTAATAAAGGAGAAAGTCTTATGGCAAATATTATGCTATTTTACAAAGATATCACACCAATCAACAAAGTTTCCCATAAAAATCTAAAATTTGCTCCTCCAAGTGATATGTCTTTTGCCAAGGATACTCACTGGGTTCCTTTAGCAAGTACTGAATATTTTCAAGCAGCACTAGACTATCCCATTTTATTTATGTGCGCCGAAGATGAACAAAAAAAACGGCACTACACATCCGCGGCTCTTGTAGGTCTTTCTAATGACGAAAATGACTATATCGCTTCTGATAAAAGTTGGAAAACCAATACTTATGTCCCTGCTTTTGTCCGTCGCTATCCTTTTGTTCTAGCACAAATTAGCAATGAAAAAGAACTTTCTGTTTGCTTTGATCAACAGTCAGGTATGTTTAACGAAGTTGCAGGAACAGAACTTTTTAATTCCGACGGCTCTATTTCTCCTTTTATGGAAGAACGTATTCGTTTTCTTGAAAGTTTTAAAATCGCTATGGAGAAAACCTCTGAGTTTATTGATGCTCTTGTGGAAATGGATCTTCTAAGCCAGAAATCTATCAATGTGAAAAACGATAAAGGACTCTCAGCGCAATTGGAACATTTTTGGGTTGTTGATGAAGAAAAATTGAATAAATTATCAGCAAGCCAACTTGCCAAGCTTCATAAAAATGGCTTTTTAGGATTAATTTTTGCGCATTTGATGTCAACGCACAATCTCTTAAAAATACTCTCTCTCAAAGGTGAAAAGCAACTTATCAATCGTGAAGAGCAACCCCAAAACAAGAATGGTCATTCTAACGATGAAAAATCTAAAAAGAAAGAAACTCTCAACTAGATAATGCCTATCAAAAACGACAAGAGAAAAGATAAAAATATTCCTCTCATTCCAGCAGACCATGCAATTTTAAACGCAAGGAAAAATTGGTTAGAGTGTCTCGTCCAAACACGTCGTATGTCGGCACAAACAGTGCAAGCCTATGAACGTGATACGCGGCAATTTTTGTCTTTTCTCTGTCAACACTTAAGCCATACACCAACCCTTACAGATCTTGCTCTTTTACGCATCAGTGACTTGCGTGCTTATCTTGCTTATCGGCGTACAAACAATGTAAGTGCTCGCTCTTTAAGCCGCGGAGTGGCAGGCATACGTTCTTTTTTCAAGTACCTATCACGTGAAGGAATCGTCAATGTTCCCGCGGCTCAACTTATCCGAAGCCCCAAACACCCAAAATCACTCCCAAAACCTTTAGCGATCAAATCAGCACTTCACATAGTCAAACAAGAAAACCAGCTAGAAAATGAACCTTGGATTAGCGCTCGTAATGCGGCTGTCCTCATGCTTCTCTATGGCTGTGGAATGCGAATATCAGAAGCCTTAAGCCTCACACCAGAACAATTTTCTGATCCTGAAAAAACAAGTTTATTTATAACAGGAAAAGGCGGCAAAACACGCCTTGTTCCTCTCATCAAAATTGTTTACGAAGCTGTACAAAATTATCTCAAATGTTGCCCATATCCTTTAGTGGATAACCAACCCATATTTCGCGGGGCACGAGGCGGCCCCCTACAGCCCGCCATTATTCAGAAAACTGTACGCAACTTACGAGCAAGCCTTGGTTTACCAGAAACTGCAACGCCTCACACACTGCGCCATTCTTTTGCCACCCATCTTTTATCACGGGGAGGAGATTTACGCACGATTCAAGAACTTCTTGGGCACGCTAGTCTTTCCACCACACAAATCTATACCCATGTCGATACAGACCATTTGTTAGAAATTTATCAAAAGGCCCATCCCCGTTCCTAAAAAACGTCTCATCAAAAAAATTAGAGTGTTTCAACCTCAAGTGCCAAGGCATGGACACAAGTAGCTAACTCTTTTTGTAAAACTTTATAAATCGCTCGATGTATTTCTACGCGTGTCATATTGGAAAAAGAAGAAGATAAAATTTTCACTCGAAAATGTGTTTCTCCTTTACCATCAAAAGCATGTTCATTGTGAGGATGCCCCTCATGAAGATGACTTTCGTTAATCACTTCAAGCTTTTGCGGATGAAAAGCATCCTGAAGCTTTCTCTTGATTATTGTTTCTATAAACATTTTTCATTCCTCAAACAAAATGAACGTGCAAAAATACACCTTTTTCATAATAAAATAAGTGTGAAAACAAATTTTTCAAAAGTCAATTCTTGTAAAATTAATCAATTTTGCATAAACCAAGAGTATGACAATAACATCTAAATTATTCGATTCAATTCGCATAAGCTCAAATAAAAAACAAAAAGCTGAGCCAGAAGCGCAACAGTGTCAGTGGGAAGGTTGTGAAAAAACAGGGTCCCATAAAGCACCAGCAGGTCGAAATCACGAAGGACAATATTTATATTTTTGTATTGAACACGTACGCGCCTATAATAAAAATTTTAATTACTTCTCTGGTCTTAGCAATAAAGATATCGCAAAATTTCAAAAGGATGCTCTCACAGGACATCGTCCGACATGGCCTACAGATCTGAGCAATGGTACATCGAAAAAAACAGCCGCTAATTATGCAAAGATTCGCTCTGGAACAGCTGCCTATCAAAATCGCATGCGCGATCCCTTCACGCTTTTTACTGAGCGGCATTCAACCAATAATTTCTCACGAAAATTAAAGCCCTTAGAAGCAAAAGCTTTTGATACACTGGGACTACAGGCAAACGCTTCAGCAGAAGACATCAAAATGAAATATAAAGAGTTGGTAAAAAAGCACCATCCTGATTCCAATGGTGGTAATCGTGCTTCAGAAGAGCGCTTTCGTGATGTTTTACATGCTTATAATTTGCTAAAAAAATCTGGTTTGTGCTAAAAACATGTACTTATATGAGCCTATTTTCATTTAGACCATCATTATTTGCGCAAGATATTATTTTTTTGCAAAACATTATAGAATACGTAAAAATCTTCCTTCACATCTAAGGCTTTCATTATAGAGCATTGCATAAATGCTCTAACTCTTGTATCGTTTTCTAATGAATAAATAGCGTCCCTCCCTTCTAAAAACACAATGACAAATCTTACCGTTGAAAATTTGCCCGATATTACACTTTGTGCTCGCGATCTATTTCATATTGAAACAGATATGGAAATCCCTGCTTTTAGCACAAAAAGTTCCCATGTTCCTGATATCGATCCTGATTATCTTTTTGATCAGCAAACAACTTTAGCGATTCTCGCAGGTTTTACCTTTAACCGTCGTGTAATGGTTTCTGGCTATCACGGTACAGGGAAATCAACGCATATTGAACAAGTTGCTGCACGTCTCAACTGGCCTTGTCTTCGCATTAATCTCGATAGTCATGTAAGTCGTATCGATCTTGTAGGAAAAGACGCTATCGTTTTAAAAGATGGTTTACAAATCACTGAATTTAAAGAAGGCATTTTGCCATGGGCTTATCAAAATAATATTGCTCTTGTTTTCGACGAATATGACGCGGGGCGTCCCGATGTTATGTTTGTTATCCAACGCGTTCTTGAAACTTCTGGAAAACTAAGCTTACTTGATCAAAGCCGTGTCATCTCTCCACATCCAGCCTTTCGTCTTTTTGCAACAGCAAACACCATTGGTCTTGGTGATACAACCGGTCTCTATCATGGTACCCAACAGATCAATCAAGCTCAAATGGACCGCTGGTCTATTGTTACGATACTCAATTATTTACCCCATGATAAAGAGGTTGATATCATTTGTTCAAAGGTCAAATCTTTTCAAACGGCTGAGGGGAAAAAGACAATTTCACAAATGGTTTATGTTGCTGATATGGTACGCCAATCTTTTATCAATGGAGATCTTTCAACTGTCATGAGTCCACGTACCGTTATTACTTGGGCAGAAAATACAACAATTTTTCAAGATGTCGGCTTTGCCTTCCGATTAACCTTTCTCAATAAATGTGATGAACTCGAACGTGCCACTGTTGCAGAATTTTATCAACGCGCCTTTGGACAAGAGCTTCCCGAATCACTCATTCATGGTGTTTCGCCTTAAGGAATCTGTCACTCATGGCTACCAATATTGGCGACAACAAAAATCTGGCAAAGGACTCTTCCAACAACACTCTTAATGCTGAAGCTTTTAAAAAAGCACTTTCCACCTGTATGCGTGCAATTGCAGGCACAAACAACCTTGAAGTTTCCTTTAGTCATAACCGACCATCTTTAAGCGAAAGTTGTGCGCGTTTACCAGAATTACCTCAATACGCAACGAATAAAGACATCACCATTACCCGCGGATTAGGTGATTCCATGGCTCTACGCAAAGCATGGCATGATAACCGTATTCACATGCAATTTGCTCCACTAGAATCAGAAGCACGTGCTGTCTTTGATGCCCTCGAACAAACACGTGTTGAAGCAATTGGCACTTTAGCCATGGAGGGACTTGCAAAAAATCTTGATATCATGCTCGCCGATAAATACAAAAGAGCCCATTATCATAAAATTAGCAACCAAAGTGAAGCCCCCATCCAAGAAGCGATTGCACTTTTATTGCGTGAAAAAATAACAAAGCGCACAGCTCCAAAAGAAGCAGGTCCTGTCTTAGAATTGTGGCGTCAAGAACTCGAACAAAAAGCAGCAGCAGAACTCAATGAACTCCCACATCATATTTACAACCAACAAGCTTTTGCACAGATTGTTTGCCAAATGCTTGCTACACTCAAAATGACAGTGCAACAAGCTAAAGCTTCTGACAGTGAAAACAATAAAAAATTAAAAAACGAATGTGAACCTCAAGACCAAGCAGAAGAAGAGAGTAAAAACAAAAAACACGCTCAAAGTGAAGAACAAATCAGCACTGAACAAGAAAGTGATGTGCAAGACGACGGAAAAACACAAGCGACACAATCAAACAACAATGATCAAGCTGACGGCGAGCAAAAAAATGGACCTTGGCAAGAAAAGCCGAGCAGACCCAAACGCCTTTTTTCCGATTCGGAACAAATGGAAAGACTTGGTGATTATAAAATCTTCACTCGTCAATTTGATGAAATTTTGGAAGCAACAGATTTTTGTTCTGAAAACGAGTTAGATCACTTACGCCGTTATCTTGATAAGCAAATCAATCATCTTCAAAACATCGTTGGCCGTTTAGCAAACCGTCTCCAGCGCCGCTTGATGGCGCAACAAAATCGCAACTGGAACTTTGACCTTGAGGAAGGATATCTTGATACAGCACGGCTTCCACGTCTAATTATTGATCCTATGCAACCCCTTTCTTTTAAAATGGAAAGCAACACCCAATTTCGGGACACAGTTGTTTCACTCCTCATTGATAATTCGGGCTCAATGCGCGGACGCCCCATTAGCGTTGCCGCAAGTTGTGCTGATATTTTGGCACAAACTCTTGAACGTTGTGGTGTCAAAGTTGAAATTTTAGGTTTTACCACTAAAACTTGGAAAGGAGGAAAATCGCGCGAACAATGGCTTACCCAAAACAAACTTCATAATCCTGGACGCCTCAATGATTTATGCCATATCATCTATAAAAGTGCTGATACCCCATGGCGTCGCGCACGACGCAATTTAGGTTTAATGATGCAAGAAGGATTATTAAAAGAAAACATCGACGGAGAAGCTTTAATTTGGGCTCATCAACGCCTTTTATCACGGCGTGAACAACGTCGCATCCTCATGGTCATTTCTGATGGTGCTCCTGTTGACGATTCAACACTATCGGTCAATGCCAGCAATTATTTAGAAAAACACTTACGCGCAGTGATTCAAGAAATCCAAACACATTCCCCCATTGAACTCATTGCCATTGGAATTGGTCATGACGTCACACGTTATTATCAGCGTGCTGTAACAATTATGAATGCTGAAGAACTCGCTGACGCCATAACAAAACAATTAGAAATACTTTTTAGTGATAAAATGCCTCATATTCATAAGAAATAAACCTACCTTGAAACAGCCAACAGTTACATCTTAAAAAAATTATCTCTATCATTAAACCATTGGAATTTGATGACTAACAACCTGAGAAGATAATCCCACAAATTGAATATCGAACTTTAAAGAAGCTTCTACTTTACTGGATGCATTATGAATTCTAAAAGAAATGCTCCAACCATCTTCAAAAATTATAATGAGTTTGTTTTTACTTTCTGGTTTTAGTGCAACTGATAAAATTTTGCTTGGAATTTTCCATTTACGACCATATCCCAGAGTGCCATTCAAATTAAAAGACTGAATAATAACCCGTTTTTGTTTAGATTTTGTATCTATCATAATCTTATAAAAATCATAAGAACCTATAACATACTGAAACAATAGCTTCACAAATTTATCTTGATAATCTAAACAAAGCCTTTGAAGTTCTTTAGAAAAAGCTTCTAGGATTGGAAGATAAACTCTGCTGTCTTTATCCTCTATATCTCTAAAGAACATTTTCTTGTCTCTGAGCTCTGCTAAATAATCAAAAATAGGTCTGATTTCATTAAAATAAACGCTGCTACAAGAATAACCTGTCCATTCTTTACCAAAATCTATTTTACCGGAAAGGCGAGGATGTTTGATAGCGCTATGATTATGTTTTGCAGAAATACCAATAGGATTTTCAGGAACTTTTAAAATAATATCACGGACATCTCCTTTGATCCCAACAGAATCTTCCTGAAGAACAATAGTTTTCGTGTTTCTAATATTTTTATCATGTAACTGTAAGAAAACAGCTGCTTCAATAGAAGCGAGATTTAAAAGCCTTTTTTCAGTATCATTAAATAAATTATAAAAAGACTCCGCTATTTGAAAGGACGAATTAAACTCTATAGAAGCTTTTGTTGCTTTTTTAAACCCCATGGCCAAAGCATATTCAAAGGCTTTTCCATTTTCTACCTGATTCATACAATTTCCTAAAGATCCTTACTCAAAATTACGAGTTCATTTGATTTTTTATTGTTTCCCATACCGTAAGTCCATTCAGGATTAAGTATTGTATGTCCTTTATAAAGTTCTCTAACTTCCACACAATCATTATAAGATAAAACCCATCCTTGACGCTTTCTCAAAAGTTCAGCAAGAGCTTGATGATCAAAAGAATTATGTTTATCGCCTTTGTGACCATAAAGTTTTTGATTAATAAGATACGGAGGATCACAATAAAGAAAATCGTTAAAGTGTTTAGGAATACTTTCTGTAAAATCTCTGTGTCCCACTGTGAAATTTTCAATCTTAAAATCTTTAAGCCGTTCAATAGAACGATAATTGAATCGAGGGTGTCCTGGAGACATACCGCCAGAAAGTGTTGTTCCGGAAAAAGAAGAGCGATTAAGAACAAAAAAAACGGCAGCAATCTCTAATTGATTTTTAATATTCCCAAAAGTTTTTTGGAGATTATAAAACATTACGGGAGTCATATCTTCATATTCTCTCACTTTTTCTGCAAGAGCTGAAGCATCTTTCAAAAGCATCTGCCAAAAAATAACAAGCGGCTTAAAAGCATCATAAGCATAAACCTTTGTTCCTCTTTTAGCTAAGGTTAATTCAATTGAACCGCCTCCTACAAAAGGAGAACATAAAGTTTTCTGTTTCCTTATATAGTTATTAATAATCATAGGAACAGCACGACTTTTCCCTCCCGGATAACGAAGAGGTGATTTTACAATAGGCAACTCCCTAGTCTCTCTCTGTTTTTTCGAGGAAGTTAAGACCAAATTATCCAATAAAGCCTTTGTATGATCTCTTTGATTTATCATTTTGTTCATATTATCAGCTCCAAGTATCACATTTTCTAACCTACAATTATCTAAAATAAATACTCGAAGCGTTTGCCAAATTCTACAGAGATCGCGTTATAACAAATTGTAAATTCATTAACATATCTGCACAAACATTTGTTACTAAAATAATGATAAATACCAGTATAACCAAATTTTAAAACTGTCAAAAAGGACTTGATACCATTGGTATTTATTTTTCTATTTATATACTACCCAAATGTATATCGAAATATTTTTTCCTTTATAAGAACCAAGTTTCTTATAGCTCAAATAATCATAAGTAAGACATCAAAATTCTTAACAAGACATTTTTTGGCCTTTATAAGAGCTTTATTACCTGTTTTTAATACTGATAAGATGCTCTTATCTCATACTGAATCAGTCAAAAATATCTCCTTACACATCATAAGCATAGATGATGTATGGATAAATACAACTTGAGAAAAGAAGCAAAATCCCTTTTTTGAATCCACTCAAATTCTATTCTTAGAAGACATAACGCACAACCTTTTCTTCTTTAGCAAAACAAAAGGACAAAGATCATTATTTGTTACAAACAAAAGAAGAATCATCCTTTGAATGACTTTGATAAAGAGGAAGCTTTACAATATTAAGAATTGTTCCATAGGGAATCAACATAAACAGGCTCATAACAATTTTTACCGAAAAATCACCAAAAGCAAGCGAGAGCCAAACTGGCATGCCTACCCCTCCCAAAACAGTACTCTCCACCAGTGAACTATCAGCATAGCCTGTTATCTTATCAAGAACAGTAAAAGAGCTAGAAAAAGCAAGAGCAAAAAACAGTACTGTATCCAAAGCCGAACCAACCAACGCTGCTGCTAAAGGTGCTTTCCACCATGTTTTACGTCGCAAAGGAGTAAAAACAACAATATCAATGAGTTGCCCAAATAAAAATGCAAAACTAGAAGCAAGTGCAAGCCGTGGTGTCGCCAATATCCAAGAAACAAAGACACCCGCAAAAAAACCAGCATAAACCACACGCCGCGCAGCAGATGGACCATAAAAACGATTGGTCAAATCATTGATCAGAAAAGCAAATGGATAGGTAAAAGCCCCATAAGTCAACAGCTCATTTAAATCAAACCAGTAGACAGGATATTGAACAAAAATATTAGAAGCAGTGACAGCAAGGCACATTGCTAAAATAGAAAAAACAATGTACCTCTTCTTTTGCTGTTCTCGTAAAGGACTGCTTGAGGGCATTTTTTTTAACCTATGATACGGAACCAATAAAATTAAACGATCAACCTGAAAAAACTTAACTTCTAGAACAGAAAACCGGAATAAAAGCGTCAATAAACCAAAAAGAATGGCGCTAATAATTACGCTGCTTGTTCAGCCTTTTGCTCACCTTCTTGCTCAGCTTTTTTCTTAATGATTTGTCGTTTTAGCAAACGCGCACGTTGCGACAACTCTTTATCATCTGCTTTGACCAAAAAAGCATCAAGGCCACCACGATGCTCAACAGAACGCAATGCACTTGCTGAAATGCGCAAGCGATAACTTTGCTGTAACACTTCTGAAATCAATGTCACATTGCAAAGATTTGGTAAAAAACGACGCCGAGTCTTATTATTCGCATGGCTAACATTATTACCATACAGAACCGTCTTCCCTGTCAATTCACATGCACGAGACATAAACTTCACCCTTAAACTCTAAGAAACTTTCAAATCCCCATACCCAAAGGACACAATGAACGCAAAACACGCACAATGCAACCTTGAACGGGCATCATTGGGAAGTCTCTTTCTAATAGGGGGTCGACAACAAAAGGTCAAGTCTTTTATAAAACCTTTTTCATATCTTACTGGCTCATTCTTCATCTTTTTCCTCAATAAGGCGTGCAAATTCCACCAAAAAGCGTACAAAATGTTTTTTTTAAATACATACCATGTTAGAATAAAAACTTATTGTCCCGAAAGGAAGCATAAATCATGAGCAAAAAAGAGCCCCCCATGACAAAGCTTCAGGAAGATTCTTGCCGTTTTTCTTCTTTTTTGTTTGGAACTTTATGTATTTGTTTTTTTCTTCTCTTCAGTGCATTAGGTATATGGCAAGTACAACGGTTAAACTGGAAAACAAATCTCATCACCAGTGCCAATCAGCGCATTCATTTGCCCCCCATAAAAGCCCCCCCAAAAAATCAATGGTCAGATGTTACTTTTGAAAAAAATGAATATCAACCTGTTGTTACCACAGGAAAATTTTTAACAGATAAAAATATTTTAGTCACTGCTGCCGCTCAAAATACTACAGGCTATTGGGTTTTGACTCCTTTACAAACGGCTGATAATACACTGATCTTTATCAACCGTGGCTTTATCCCCATGGATGAACGTAACAATTTTCAAAACTCAGAGCAATCGCATACAAATGCCTCATCTCAGCAAAATTCGACCACAGACACAGAACAAACAACAATTATAGGTTTATTACGCATGAGTGAAAAAAATGGATTTTTCCCGCGTAAAAATAATCCGGACAAGAATTTATGGTATACGCGCGATCTCCCTGCTATGGCACAAAAACTTGGTCTGTCCACTGTTGCCCCCTATTTCATTGATGCCAGAAAAACATCTCCACAAGCAAACCTTCCCGTCGTTGGTCTTACGATTGTCCATTTTCGAAATAATCATCTCGTTTATGCAATCACGTGGTTTATTTTAGCTGCTGGTGTGTTAGGAGCTTTTCTTTTTCTGCTACGGCAAAAAAACTAAAAAAAGACCTCTTCCATCTCAAGTAACAAAAATTTTTAGAATCTTGGAAACTGATAAAGAGAACAGAATCTACTAACTTGCGCCTTTGTTAAATAAAGATCATAGGCATACAATGAATCTTTATACCATCCACAAAAGATTTACGCGACACTCTTCAAAAAACCATCATAAAACGAGGGATGATTCATTAAAAATGTAATGCCCAAAAATGTGAAACAATGCATTATCTCCACTCTTAAAAAAAATTCATTCTAAAAAAACATTGTCATAAACGCTTTTGAAAAACATACAGCCAAATTTAAAAATGATAGGAAAGATAGGCACTCATTTTTGCCTTTATAATTTTATATTCTTGCTTCATTAGATTGTTTCCCATCTCAGAGATTACTCCAATTGATATACGCAATACTTTCGCCTTCATCTAGCATAAAAGCTAATATAGCAGAGAACATACGGATGCATTTTTTGTTTCAAAACTGCTATGAAGATGAGATGTTGAGTTATAAGCAACAAAAAAACATTTAATGTCTCAATGAGACTTTATACCTATCACCACATCTCAAATGAGAGTGTTTTTACAGGATAATAAAAAAAGGTGAGTCATCCCATATTCTAAAAAGACAGTTTATCCTTTCAGTGTATTTTGCTAAAGGCTTATGCTATAAATCTATAAGCGTGTTTTACTAGAATTTTAACTCTTTCATTTTTAAGGCTTCTGTTATGGGTGTTGTTGCCAAAAATTTTCCCATACCTGATCTTCATCGGGTTCGTCGTGTTCTCTTTTCTGTGTCTGATAAAACGGGTGTGGTTGCTTTTGCACAAGCCCTTCATGCTACTTACAATGTTGAATTGATTTCAACAGGGGGAACAGCCAAAACCCTCATAGCAGCTGGTTTACCCGTAAAAGATGTTGCTGAAGTTACCGGATTTCCTGAGATAATGGATGGGCGTGTAAAAACACTCCATCCTTTGATTCATGGTGCTTTGTTAGGGGTAAGAGAAGATCCTAGCCATAGGGAAGCTATGGAAAAGAACAGCATTCATGGAATTGATCTTTTGGTGGTGAATCTTTATCCGTTTGAAGAGACGATCTTATCGGGAGCCGATGGGCAAACGATTCTTGAAAATATTGATATCGGTGGACCGGCGATGATTCGCGCCGCGGCAAAAAATTATGCTTATACTGGTGTTGTAACAGCGATAAAAGATTATGATTCGATTCTAGCTGAATTAAAACAGCATAATGGATGTTTAAGCTTATCTATGCGTCATCAGCTAGCAATGCGCGCTTATGCACACACCGCCGCTTATGATACGGCAATAGCATCGTGGTTTGCACGGGATTTAAAAATTGAAATTCCATCGTGGCAGAGTTTTTCTGGTCATCTTGAGAGTGTTATGCGCTATGGGGAAAATCCACATCAACAGGCAGCATTTTATCGCAATAATGGAAAACGTTTTGGTATTGCAACAGCAAAACTTTTACAAGGCAAAGCGCTTTCTTATAACAATCTGAATGATACAGATGCAGCCTTTGAGCTTGTGGCAGAATTTGATCCGCAAAAAACCGCTGCTGTCGCTCTTATTAAACATGCCAATCCTTGTGGTGTTGCGGAAGGAGAAAATTTGAAAGAAGCTTATTTGAAAGCTCTTATGTGTGATAATGTATCGGCATTTGGTGGAATTGTTGCTTTAAATCAAACCCTTGATGAGGAATGTGCTGAAGAGATTGTTAAAATTTTCACAGAAGTGATTATTGCTCCTGATGCCACAATGGCGGCACGTGAAATTATTGCCAAGAAAAAAAATCTTCGTTTGCTCATTACAGGTGGAGTTCCTGATCCACGCTGTGGAGGACTTCTTGCGAAAACACTTGCAGGAGGCATTTTAGTGCAATCGCGTGATAACGTGGTGGTTGATGATCTTAAATTGCAAGTAGTGACAAAGCGGGCACCAACTCAAGATGAAATGCGTGATCTTCAGTTTGCTTTTCGTGTAGCAAAACACGTTAAATCAAATGCTATTGTATACGCGAAAAATAGCGCAACAGTTGGAATTGGAGCCGGACAAATGAGCCGCATCGATTCAGCAAAAATTGCTGCAAGTAAAGCAGCAGAAAGTGCGCAAAGAGCAGGCTTAACAGAAACTCTCACAAAAGGATCGGTTGTTGCATCAGATGCATTTTTTCCTTTTGCAGATGGTTTATTAGCAGCAGCTGAAGCAGGAGCAACAGCAGTTATTCAACCAGGAGGCTCCATGCGTGATGAAGAAGTTATCACGGCTGCTGATGCGCAGGGTTTAGCGATGGTTTTCACAGGAACACGACACTTCCGCCATTAATAATTTTGCTGATTCTCTCTATTATATGAGACAAATGTTTCAAGGAATTTTTCATAATCATCGTATGACTATTGATCACTATTGAAATGGAAGCAGTTATTCAATCCAAAGAATCTACTCGTGAAGACGTTTATCACCACAGAAAATGCACATAATTTAACCATTATTTAGGGATAAGATATTGTTGTTGTTAATACTTTAATGGCTTCCCTTTCACATGAGCAAAATGTTAAAGGGATATTATCTTGTATGTAGATGCATACCTGTTATGATATTATAACACAACTCTTTTTAGTAATATGCTCTATTCTTAAACCAAAGAGTGAAATGAAAAGTTTGAGTAGAGGATATGAATATTCTACGTTTTTATAGTAATTGGCGCCGTTATCGTCGAACCGTTAATGCATTAAGGTGTCTTTCAACATATGAACTCAGCGATCTTGGAATTTGTCGCGGTGATATTAATTTGATTGCACGACGTTATTCGCGTAAATCTTTATAAACGTTGTTTGAAGCATTTGAGAGAGTGCTTTGCTGTGAAAAAACGTGCATTTTGTGGCTTGTTATTATGACTTCATTTATAATAACAAAGAGCAGAAGGGTTGTTTTTCTCGGACGTTGCTATGTGTTGTTTCTTGAATTCTCAGTGCTTCTATGATGTAAAACATTTGATTTATAATGATAATTTAGCGTTATTCATATTGAATTAGAACCCCGAATACCGTAAGATTCTCCCATTTAAAATCTATGTATGTTGAATACAAAAACCATTCGCTTGCACGTTACAAGCGGGGGATCCTGTGTGGATAAAAACTATTAAGAAAAGGCTAAAAATGCCTCTTATGAATCATCTCTAGTGCCAAGAGCTGTTACAAAAATTGGGCACTAATAAATAGTGTGATGATGCTAAATTGCTCCTTGCGTAAAGATGGGGTGCTTCATGGATTTACCGTTATACCCATCACAGACATCATCACGAAATAGGCTTGGAAGTATTAAGGGATTTTTCTTTAATATACGTCCGTGAATACGCAATAAATAGCGCTCTGTTTTTCGTGAGGGAGCGTAACCCTATTAATGCAACTCTCTCAGAGATAAATATTAATCCCAACAGCACACTTAAGAACTTATCGAAGATAAGCAACAGCTTTATTTTCTCTCCACATCTTTAAAGAATGAAGATCCTTAACCAGTACTCATCTATCAACAGTGGTCTGTCAAAAACTCTTTTTTCGGGAGCCAATCCCTCTTAGCATCACCTCATGAGATTCTATGAGCAAACCTTGCCTAAAAACATCCAACCTATACTCTAATAAAATGCTTCATGTATAAAATTTATATGATCTTCAAATTTTGAGAATATTACCACAATAAACGATGATGTTTTGCGACACGAAGATAAAACGCAATATACTATGGGTTGGAATAATGTTCTGATTTTTTATCAAACGCTTTACGGATAAAACGCCAACGAACTTTTTCCTGAAATGCAGGACGAAAATATAAAACAATCTGTTGTGTCCGCTGTGGACCTGTTAATTCTGCAAAATCAATCGAATCTTCAAGACAAATATCTGCGTCAGGCGATACAAAATACCATACTTGTTCGCTCTTCACGTTCTCGTTCTTTACAGCTAAACACACACGTTTGCCATCATAGTTAACTTCAACTTGTGGATGAAGATGAAACCGAACAGCAACATGATCTTGTTCATTTTGCACACTCTTGTGTCTCTTTCCCCCTTTATTTGGCATAAAAAAGCGATCAAAACCTTCGATCATATCTCCATTTGTTGCCAAAATAAGACCACGCTCATGAATAAGATTAAAGGGTCGCACATAACCATTATGACTCGCAATAAAACCCGTCTTCTCTGAATCCTCTATACGGCGCACTTGAACATCCGTTGGTCCATCAAACAAAAATGGCGCGCCATTTTTCTTTTTCTGATAAAAAGCACCCACTGAACAATCATTAAGCGTAGCTGTTGAATGTGCTGCAGTAACACGCCCTAAATGTCGATAATCTTCCCGACCATCAGGATTAACACCAGTATTGATAATAAAACGGTGCCCTTGTGAAGACATTTCAAAAGACAAACATCCCGAACAAGCCTGCTGTGCTACAAAGCGGGGTGGAAACTTTCCTGTATCTGCAAGCACTGTTGTTTGATTGGCTTTTAAGCGCTGAAATCCTGAATAACGGGCATAACTAAAAGGATGCCCTCCTGTTTCATCAAGCTCCAAAAGGGACGATAACCGTTCCGACACAAGGGGACCAACCCCATTAAAATGAGCCAACGTTTGATCCTCATGGATAAAGAATCGTAAAGCTGGCAACATACGCTCAACAGAATCAATCAAAATACGTGGTGCTGTTTCATTGCTACGCATAAAAAGATGCCGTAACGACAATAAATCCGATAACAAATTCAGCAAAATAACAGGACTACGAGAAATATGCCCACCATCAACTAGGATTTGACGGGAAAGCTCTTTTATAAGTGTGGTTTGTACCTTTTTTTTCACTGCCACAGAAACAGGCAAAGCAAGAGATGCGAACGTCAAAGCCGCTGCTGCTTGTAAACGTCGGTCATCATGCTCCATACTGCAAATTGTTACGCGCAAATAACGAAATTGCAAACCAAGCGCACGTAAAAAGCGTTTTTCAAACCGCTCACTTGCTCCTTCTAACAACATTTTCGAATGACAAATCCATGAAATCAAGCGCCGCGCCACAACAGGACCACTCCAAGCAAGCCCTTTTACCTTCTTGCCAGCATGGTCAAACCAATCTTCTAAAAGAGAACGTGCGTGTGCAGAAGCTAAATCACTTCCTGCTGCCTCCATATGGCGCAACCAATGAAAATCATGTAGAGCTGCTTCCCATTCTAGCGTTGGTGGAACCAATGCAAACGGCGAAACAGCACCAGAATGAACAATGTGACCAGCAAAAGCAAAACGACCATGATAAAATTCATGCGCCATCATAGGATCAGCCACATGCAAATCCATGGGATGCGCTAAAATTTTATGAGGACGAAACCCTGAAAACCGCCAACGAAACAATGGTCCAACCCATAAACGCCGCATAACATTCTGTATCGTATCGATACAGGCTGCCACTTTTACCTGAGGAGCTTTTACCGCAACCGCCAAAATTTCATCTCCATTTATGCTGATTCAAATACAATTTCGACCATTTTTGTAAATGAAGCGTTAATTAAGCAATTTTTCGTAAGCGCGCAGCGAAAAAACCATCCATTCCTAAAAATGCGGTTTTCTCAGCATCAAAATTTTTATGACAAAAATCCGCAGGCGTTGTACGTAACATCCCCCCACAAAGCAAATGTGCCAGTGCTCCCATTTCCTCTGGATAAATAGGTTCTAAAACAATGTCATTGCGTGTCGATAAAATTTTTTCAATAAGATCTTCACCTTCTTCTCTTGCCAATGAACAATTGGAAAAAATAATCCGTCCCCCCACCTTTACCAAGGAAATTGCTGCGACAAGTAAATCATTTTGCAACGCCGCTAACTTGACAATATCATCCCTCGATTTCGTCCATAAAA
The DNA here is from genome assembly GCF_042194225.1 of Bartonella sp. MR110HLJHH. Taxonomy (NCBI): domain Bacteria; kingdom Pseudomonadati; phylum Pseudomonadota; class Alphaproteobacteria; order Hyphomicrobiales; family Bartonellaceae; genus Bartonella; species Bartonella sp. MR110HLJHH. The sequence continues at coordinate 29,924 of NZ_JBHIMQ010000001.1, forward strand.
TATCTGGATGACGACGGATCGTTCCAGTAGAAGAACAAGGAGCATCGAGAAGAACCGCATCAAAAAGCTGTGTGGGATGGAAATTTCTCACATCGCCCTGCCAAATGTGAACTGAAAAATGAAGCCGTTCCATATTTTCTTTTAAACGCTTTACGCGGTTAGCAGAAAGCTCAATTGCTGTCACCTGCGCTCCTTGTAAAGCCAATTGTGCTGTTTTTCCCCCAGGGCTCGCACAAAGGTCAGCAACTCGTTTACCCCGAAGTGTTCCTAATAAACAAGCAGGCAACGCTGCAGCAAAATCTTGAACCCACCAAGTTCCTTCACTATAGCCTAGTAAATCAGAAACAGAACACTCCAGACGATTCAATCGAACAGAACCATTGGGCAACACCACACCACCAAGCCTTTCAGCCCATCCAACACTATCAGATTTCACTGTCAAATCAAAAGGGGGTTCCACACTTTGAATTGCTATAATCTGATGCGCCTTTTCTGTTCCATAAGCTGACATTAAAAGCTGTCTAAACCACGCTGGCACACCTTCAATGGAAGGAATTTGTTGGCGTAAAGACACCGCCTCACGTGCAATATTGCGTAAAAGAGCATTCACCACCCCTGAAAAACGGCGCATTCGAGGGTCAAGTTTCGCCACACGCACAGCTAAATCAATAGCCGCATGATCTGGAATATCAAGATAAAGAATTTGTGCAACACTGATATGCAAAAGATGCTGGAGTGAAAGTGCTTGTGAAGGCAAAGGACGCGCTAAAAGGCGTGAGAGAGCTGCCGTAATCTGCCCTCGATGACGCAATGAAGCTGTTAAAATAGCCCGACATAACAAACGATCTCGTTGTGAAAGCTTTAAATATTGTGGATGTCCGTGTTCATTATCCGTCAAACCAGACAAAGGCGTGTGCTTATCAACTACCGCCCCCAAAAGACGCACACACACCTGCCGAACAGCTAATCCTGGAACATTTTTTTCAGACACATGCCCCGCTTTTTTGTGTTTCAAAACACCACCTTTATATCACTGTTTCCTTAAAAACTCCCTCAGTAACTCTATGAACGAGATCTTTTTGAATTTTCATAACGAAGCCAAGAAGGACGTTTTGTAACACGCTGAAAAGAACTGTTTTCTTGCTCACCTAATGCATGAGCCCGACCACTATGAAAATCTCCATAGTTCATCCCGTTGCTTTTTTCATGTATAGTATCTTCTTTATTCCATCCCACACTTTTGGCAAGAGCCCCTTTCATCTCTTCTGCTTGCTGATAAAGAGCAGCAATACGGTTTGCAGTTGCTGGATGTGTAGAAAAAAGACTATCCGCTCCCTCACCGCTCAAAGGATTAATAATAAACAGATGCGCGGTTGCTGGATTATGCTCTGCTTCTTCATTATATACCCCACGTCCCCCATCAGCAATCTTACGCAATGCCGAAGCCAACCATAAAGGATTACCACATATTTCAGCCCCTCTCCGATCCGCAGCATATTCCCGCGTACGACTAATCGCCATTTGCACCAGCATTGCTGCAAAAGGTGCCACGAGCAGTGCAATAAATCCTCCAATTGCCCCAGCGCCATGAGAATCTTCTGAAGAGTTACGCGGTCCTCCCATAAAGAAAGCAAAATTACCAAGCATTGAAATTGCCCCTGCAATCGTTGCGGTTAGAGTCATTGTTAAGGTATCACGATGCTCAATGTGTGCGAGCTCATGCGCCATAACACCGGCAATTTCCTCTGAACTCAACCGCTCTAACAACCCAGTACTTGCAGCAACAGCAGCATTTTGCGGATTACGTCCCGTCGCAAAAGCATTTGGCTGTGCATTCTCAATAACATAAACCTTTGGTTGAGGAAGAGAAGCCCTTTGTGCTAAATCGCTTACAATCTTATAATAAACTGGTGCTGAATGCTGATCAACTTCACGCGCCCCGTACATGCGTAAAACGATTTTATCCGAATTCCAATAAGAAAAAAAGTTTAAACCACTTGCCATCAAAAGAGCAATGACCATGCCACCACCCCCTCCAACAAGATAACCAACTCCCATAAAGAGAGCAGTTAAAAAAGCCAAAAGCATGGCTGTACGCATTATATTCATTACTCAAAAAACTCCATGATAAAAGTCAATCAATATTATATGATGGTGTTTTCTTTCTGCTTCTTCAATGGAATAGGTGTAAAATGAATAAAAAAGATGAGAAAACAAGCAAAAAAAATGCAACTGTTGTTAAACAGCAATCTCTTTCTCCCGCAGCACAACGCGCCCTTAAAGAAGCTGAAGAAAGGCGAAAAAACGCAGCCAAAAAAGAACAACCTTTAGAAAACGGCGGACGCGGCGGCAAAGACCCTTCCCGCTATGGAGACTGGGAAATTAAAGGCCGCGCTATTGACTTTTAAAACCATTGATTTTTATAAAACCAGCGCTGTTTAAACAAGCAGCTTTTTAAAGAAAATCCGTTTTTGATAGACAAAAACGGATAATATTTATTTTTCTAAAGCTTTTAAAGACACGTTGATTAAACAATCATGCTTCTCATGCTGAAGCAGATTCTGCTTCAGCCGCTGCCGCTGCTTCTTCTGCCGCTTGCTTTGCTGCTGCTATACGTTCTTGTGCTTTTTTACCCGGTTCACCTTTATGTGGATTATTACGGGTTGGACGCTTTTTCAAGCCAGCTGCATCTAAAAACCGTAAAACGCGATCTGTTGGTTGAGCCCCTTGTCCAAGCCAATATTGGATACGTTCTTCATTAAGTTTTACCCTCGGTCCATCTTTAGGCAACATTGGATCCCATGCACCAACACGTTCAAGAAACCGCCCATCGCGCGGACTACGAACATCTGCAACGACGATATGATAGTAAGGACGTTTTTTTGAACCTCCACGGGACAAACGAATTTTCAATGCCATATTTTATCTCCTATTGTCAGCTCTGGCTTTCGTTTAAATTAACTTTTTTTGTTTTTTGCTCTTCAGCAATAACTTCATGATGACGCACAACTTCTTTAATAATAAATTTTAAAAATCTTTCAGCAAAATCAGGATCAAGATGACTATCTATAGCCAATTGCCGCAAACGCTCTACCTGATATTGCTCACGCAGAGGATCTACTTTAGGCAAATCATAACGCGCTTTTAAGCGCCCAACAGCTTTCGTACAACGAAAACGCTCTGCTAAGATATGAATCAAAGTTGCATCAAAATTATCAATAGATGCTCGTAAATGTGCCAATTCGTTTAATACTGTTTCCTGCATCATATTCCTTTCCCTCTTTACATCTTATTTTTTCTTAGGATGCTGAGGAAATTTTCCCCTATCAGCAATGTCATTGGAAAGACCAGGAAATGTAGGTCCACGCTTGGGAAGTCCGGGCAAGAGCTTCCCTCCATTACCATTTTCAATTTGCTTTTGAAGTGTTGAGAATTGCTTTAGATCCAATCCCGACAAATCAGGCATAGCTGGAGAATCCCCCCCCAAATTTCCCATACCACCAAAACCCATTTTGGAACCAAGTCCTCCCAACATTTTTCCCATAAAACCACTTTTTCCTTTACCACCCATAGCTTTCATCATATCAGCCATTTGGCGATACATTTTCAAAAGTTTATTAATATCAGCTGCCGTTGTACCAGATCCCTTAGCAATTCGTTGTTTGCGGCTATGTTTTAAAAGCTCTGGATTCGCCCGCTCTTGCGGTGTCATAGATGAAATAATGGCCAATTGACGATCAAACAAACGATCATCAAGCCCCGCAGCCGCAATCTGCTCTTTGACCTTCCCCATTCCTGGCAACATGCCCATAATACCGCCCATTCCACCCAGTTTTTTCATTTTCTGCAACTGTTCTGCAAGATCATTCAGATCAAATTTTCCGGCTTGCATTTTTTTTGCAAAAGCAGCAGCTTTCTCATGATCCATTGTTTCAGCAGCTTTTTCAACCAAAGAAACAATATCCCCCATTCCGAGAATACGATCAGCAATACGGCTGGGATGAAACTCTTCTAAAGCATCTATTTTTTCACCAGTTCCAATTGCTTTAATTGGTTTACCTGTAACCGCACGCATAGAAAGAGCAGCACCACCACGCCCATCACTATCCATACGTGTTAAAATAATCCCTGTAATCCCTACACGCTCATCAAAAGAACGAGCAAGATGAACGGCATCTTGCCCTGTCAAACTATCAGCCACCAACATAATTTCATGAGGAAGGGAACATGCTTTAATTTCAGCCAATTCGAGCATCAAAGCTTCATCAATATGATTACGTCCTGCTGTGTCAAGAAGAAGCACGTCATAACCACCCAATTTAGCAGCCTGCACGGCACGTGATGCAATATCAACGGGCAGCTGTCCCGCAATAATAGGCAAGCTTGCAAGTTTCGCCTGTTCTCCCAATTGGCGCAACTGCTCCTGTGCAGCGGGACGACGTGTATCTAATGACGCCATAAGAACTTTTTTATTGTGCTTATCAGTGAACCGTTTCGCAAGCTTTGCTGTTGTAGTTGTTTTTCCGGAACCTTGCAAACCAATCATCATGATAACAACTGGAGCTGGTGCATTTAAATCACTCAGAACGCTTTCATTTCCAAGAATATGAACCAATTCATCATGAACAATTTTAACCACCATCTGGCCTGGTTTAATTGATTTAACGATTTCGGCCCCAACGGCTTTTTCCCGAACCCTATCGGTAAAAGAGCGTACAACATCAAGAGCAACATCAGCTTCCAATAAAGCGCGACGAATTTCACGCAGCGCCTCTACAACATCCTGATCCGATAAAGCGCCACGTCCCGTCAAATGAGACAGGATAGAACCAAGTCGCTCTTGCAAGGATTCAAACATCATTTACCTCATTGTTGCATAACAAACAAACCAAAATAGCATCCGAGAACGCATCGCGCCGTCGGATGTTGACCTCTGAGATCTCTTTATACCCTTAAACTGGGGTCTCAGTCGGTGGCTCCAAGTTAATTTTGTCACTGAAAGCTTGCTCCTTCAAACAATAAAACCCCAGCTTTGTCAAGTTTTATCATAAAATGTCTTTTTATACGAAGAAATAAAAACAGCAAATACTATACTTCAAAACTTTCAACTTCAACACGCATAAAACAACCTGTTTCCTGTTCCATACTCCATAATTTCCCGCTAGAGATATCAAACCAAACCCCGTGCAATGTCAAAAAACCTTGATCTTTGCGAAGCTTTATCCACGGAAACGTCTCTAAATTTCTCAACGAATGGCGAATAGAAAGCTGCTCTAATGCCGTCTGTTTTTCTGGCCAAGACAGCGACTTATTATTCAAAACGATTTCTGCTGCTGGTGCTAAGAGACTTATCCATTGACCAATAAAATCATTTGATGATAAAGATTTACATGTCTCCTTAAGAGCAGTACGAATGCCTCCACAATGGGCATGACCAAAAACGACAATATGTTTCACCTCGAGCAATTGCACAGCATATTCAAGAGCTGCTGATGTTGCGTGATATTGATCATCAGGAGAAAAAGGAGGAACCACATTTGCCACGTTGCGCAAAGTGAAGATTTCCCCTGGCTTAGCATCAAAAATCATTTCTGGCACTGCACGCGAATCACAACAAGCAATGACCAAAACTTCAGGTTTCTGCCCTTCAATCGCCAATTGCTGATAATGTGCTATTTTATATAAAAAATGATTGTTTATAAAATTTTGGTAACCACTTAAAAGTCTTGCTGGTAAACGCGCCATTCTCTCTTTACTTCTGCTTCTTTTTTTACTTTACATTTTGTATATTTAAAAAAACAAACTATTAACATACAAAAATACTAAAAATGCCCTTTCTCTGACGCAAAATATTTCTTTAAAGTACAAACTATTACTAAAAAATAGCAAAAACAAACTCATTCTTTCCAAATAAAGAGCTGTTTTCTTCAGGAAGAAGGTGTTACAGTATACGAAAATATGATGGTCAGCTTTCAATAAAGAGAAGACCCCTAAGAGCAAAAAGGGAGAGTGGATGTGTTGCAACCAAAAAAAACAGAAACAAAAAACACCCAAGATAAAATAGAACAAATCCTTTTTGCTCAAACCGATGAAGAAGATATTGTTTATTACGAAAATAAAGAACTTCAAAAAGCCGCAGCCGTCGCAGTAAAAGCTTTTAATCTCCATCAGACGGGAAAAAATACTATCTACTTTGAACAAAATTTGACCCGTAATAACAAGCCTATAACCGCTATCACGCTTGTCAATGATAACAAACCCTTCCTTCTCGATTCTATTTTAAATGTTTTCAATCAACACAAAAACCATATCTATTTGATTGCGCATCCTATTCTTGATTGTGCTTCTGGAAAACGCATCAGTCTGATGCAAATTCACATCGAGTCATTAAACAAACAGCAAATACAAAAACTTGAAAATGAACTCACCTTAGTTCTTGAACAGGTTAATGCTGCTGTACAAGACTGGAAGCCTATGCTTGAAGAAGTTAAAAAGCATATTCATGCCTACCAAATAAGTCTTCCCCCGCACTACAAAAAAGAAGGCGAAAAAGCTATTGAATTTCTTCACTGGCTAATGGACGATAATTTCATTTTCCTTGGTATGCGCACCTACAACTTCATCAAAGACCAAAAACCCCTAAAATCCTTTACAGCGAGTAATATTGAACTTGGTATACTCACGGATGCTTCTATTCATATTGTTGACGATGAAAGTATGAAAGAACCTCCTCAAGAAGTTTTATCCTTCATGGAAAGCGATAATCTGTTTATCGTGACAAAAGCTAACAGCCGCTCCAAAATTCACCGTTCTGTCTGGCTCGATTATATTGGTCTTAAAATCTTTGATAAAAAAAACCAACTCTGTGGAGAATTACGCATTGTAGGGCTTTTTACTTCCTCAGCTTATACACGTTCTATTTTGCAAATTCCTTTCTTAAAAGAAAAAGCCCAAACTATTATTCAACGTCTTGGACACAATCACGCCGATTATTCAGGAAAAGCACTTATCAGTGCTTTAGAAACCTATCCAAGAGATGAAATGTTTCGCTCTGATGTTGATACATTGACAGAAAACACCAAACTTATTCTACAATTAGATGAGCGCCCACGTTTACGGGTTCTTGCCCACACTGATTCTTTTGGGCGCTTTGTTTCTATCCTTGTCTACGTACCGCGTGACCAATATAGCAGCAGCCTGCGTGAAAAAGTTGGCGAACATTTTGTTGAGCTCTATAAAGGCGACTTTTTTGAATCTTATCCGCTATTTTTGGAAAGCACCCTTATACGTGTCTATTATATCATCCATCGCAAAGGAAACGAAACTGTTCCCCTTCACGAGCGCTCCACACTTGAACAACATGTACGTTCGATTGCACGAAGTTGGGAAGACAGCGTTCAAGCCATCGCTCTTGCTCAGAAAACAACAGAGCAACAAACACGTCTAGCCAGCGAATTCCCCAACAGCTATCGTGATTTATTTTCAGCTGAAGACGCTATTAACGATGCCGGACATATTTTAAATCTTCATGATGAGAAGCCCCTTTTCGTGAACTTTTATCACGCACAAAACAAAGAAAAACGTACCATTTCTCTTCGGCTTTTTCACCGCCATGAAGCTCTTGCCCTTTCCAAACGTGTACCACTCCTTGAAAATATGGGATTTCGCGTTATCGCTGAACAAACCCTTGAATTACCAGATGGCTATGGGCACTCTGTGTATCTTCATGATATGCAGCTAGAAAGCACTTTCCAACTCTGTATCGATTTTGAAAAAAACGGTCAAAAACACGCCGAAACCTTTGAGGCCATTTGGGCACAAAATGCTGATAATGACGCTTTTAACGCGCTCACCCAAACAGCTGAACTTGATTGGTATGAAATTGTTATTTTGCGCCATTATGGGCGCTATCTCCAGCAAGCTGGTATTCCTTATTCGCAAGATCGCGTTGCCCAAACTTTAAATGCTTATCCTGACATTACCCAAGATCTTTATACTTTATTTCATTTAAAATTTCACCAAAGCCATACAGAAAAAGAACGGGAAAAAAGCCAACAGGTTATTCAAAAGCGTATTGGAGAAAAATTACGGAAAGTATCTGGTTTAGATGATGATCTCATCTTACGCCGTTATTGCAACCTTATCGATGCGAGTTTACGAACAAATGCCTTTACGCCTCTTGACGATGGAAGTCCACGGCGTATTTTAGCCACCAAATTAAATCCGCGCCAAATTGAGGGTTTGCCTGAACCACGCCCTTACCGAGAAATTTTTGTTTATGGACCGGAAGTTGAAGGGGTGCATTTGCGTTTTGGACCTATCGCTCGTGGCGGAATCCGTTGGTCTGACCGTGCATTAGATTATCGCACCGAAGTCCTCAGCTTAGTCAAAGCCCAACAAGTTAAAAATGCGGTTATCGTTCCTGCAGGTGCAAAAGGTGGTTTCTATCCCCATCGGCTTCCCCAAACAAATGACCGTGCTCTCATCGTAGAAGCAGCACGACAAGCTTATACAGACTTTATCACAGCTTTGCTCTCCATTACAGACAATCTGATTAACGGCAAAATAAGTTCTCCCCCCAATGTCATCTGTCATGATGACCCTGACCCCTATTTTGTTGTCGCAGCAGACAAAGGAACAGCAACTTTTTCTGATACCGCCAACGCCATCAGCCAAGCAAATCACTTTTGGCTCGATGATGCTTTTGCCTCTGGAGGCTCAGCAGGTTACGACCACAAAGCCATTGGTATTACAGCCAAAGGTGCATGGGAAGCTGTCAAAAGACATTTTAGAGAAACATTTAATCAGGATATTCAAACAACGTCCTTCACCTGTGTCGGTGTTGGAGACATGTCTGGCGATGTCTTTGGTAATGGGATGCTGCTTTCCAAACAAACAAAATTGATTGCCGCTTTTGATCACCGCGATATCTTTATTGATCCAGATCCAAGCATAGACGAAAGCTATGCAGAGCGTATGCGCCTTTTTAAACTTCCTCGCTCCAGCTGGCAAGATTACGATCAAAGCAAATTATCAAAGGGCGGTGGCATCTTCTCACGAAAAGAAAAAACCATTACTCTCTCACCTGAAGCAGCACAAGCCATTGGTTTTGAAAAACAAACAGGAACACCCTTTGAAATTATTTCTGCTCTTCTCAAAGCCCCTGTTGATCTTTTATGGTTCGGCGGCATTGGTACTTATATCCGCGCAGCAACAGAAAATGATGCCCAAGTAGGTGATCGTGCAAATGATGCGATACGCATTACCGGAGAGCAAGTGCGTGCAAAAATTATTGGCGAAGGGGCTAATCTTGGTGTTACACAACGTGGACGGATTGAATATGTCTTAAATGGTGGTCGATGCAATACGGATGCCATTGATAATTCTGCTGGTGTGAATTGTTCTGATATTGAGGTCAATCTCAAAATTGTTCTTGCATCAGCACTACGCGCCAAAACATTAACCCGCGAAGAACGCAATAAGCTCTTGAAAAAAATGACACCTCAAGTCGAGCAACTCGTCTTGCGCAACAATTATCTACAACCCCTTGCTCTTTCTTTGGCGGAAAATCAAAGCACTACTGATTTGCCCTATCAAATACGCTTTATGCACGATTTAGAACAAAAAAAGCTTCTAGATCGTAGAGTTGAAATACTCCCTGATGAGCAAATTTTACGACAAAGAACAACCCAAGGCAAAGGTCTTCTCCGTCCAGAACTCGCTGTTATTTTTGCGTATGCTAAATTAACCTTAAAAGAAGAAATTGCTAATAGCCCCATTGTTGATGATCACTATTTCAATACAACCTTGCTGAACTATTTTCCAACACAAATTCAAGAAAATTTTAAGAAGGAAGTCATTAACCATCAATTGCGTCGTAATATTATAGCAACGCTGATTGCCAACGATATTGTAAATCGTGGAGGCCCCACTTTTGTTAATAGACTACACGATGCAACAGAACAAAAAGCTGAAAATATTATTCGCGTTTTCATTGCCATTCGCGATGGTTTTGAAATTCCTCAATTGTCTGAGCAAATTGATAAGCTTGATAATAAAATACCCGGTCTTGTCCAAAACAAATTCTACGCAGCAATGACCCCAATGCTCTTTGAAACAACCAATTGGGGTTTACACAACATAGATCTCTCACGTCCATTAGAAGAAATTGTAAAAACAATAAAGCAAGCCCGTAGCGTTATTGAACAAGAGCTTATGCATTCTCACGACAACGATATTAAGCAAAAAATTGAAGAAAAAGCATTACACTACAGCGAAGAGGGAGCACCAAAAGCATTAGCGAAACAATTAGCTCTCTTAGAAGCTGCTTCAACAATCTGTGATATTTCTTTAATTGCAAAAAAAAGCAACAGTGATCTTATTAAAACCGCAGAGATCTATTTTTCACTTGCGCAAATCATTCGTATAAACCGCATTAACGAAGCAAGTCGTATAATTCCTGTAGTAGATTATTATGATAGTATGGCTTTAAGCCAAGCAAAAGAAAATGTTTCTGAAAGCTTACGGCAAATCGTTATGAAAATCCTCAAAAATTATGGAAAGAAAAAAGATCCTTTTGACACTTGGAAAAAAACAGAAGAAGATCATATTCACAAAATTACAAACCACATTAGTGCCCTTATTGAAAATGATCTCAATATTTCTCGTTTTACTTTTGCAGCAGGATTGATTTCTCAACTACAAAATACCGGCTTTCAAACCTAAAGCAAATACAAAACGACCCATTCAATCTCCCGTTCTATCCATCCATGACTAATCAGTAAGGAAAGAACGGAAGCGCTATCCCGCATTTTTAGACAAAGCACTTAAAATAAAAAATAAATTCAAATTTTACTGTCAAACATCCTTCAACATAAAAATATAATATATTGATTTACAATCATAATTTTATTATTTTTATGTTGAAGGAGAAGCTGATATTCTAAGTTTGTCTCATTTCAAATCTGTTTATATTCAATCAACTAAACGCATTTCCCCTTGCATATTGCAAATGGGAAAACCGTATAGATAAAAAATATTAAAGAAAGAACTAAATGCCCCTCATAAACCACCTCAAATGCCAAAAGCTGTATAAACATTAGGAGTGGGAAAATATAAATATGATGGTGCCCCCCTTAGCTTCTTACTCCATAAATGAAAAGATGGACGTCCATTTTCCCCTTTACAACTTCATATTCTCATCCAACTAGGCTGTTTTACCTATTTCAAAGGTCACCCTAAACAGACATATGCAATATACTCAAATTCCATACATAAAGAAAAAAGGTTCCTAACACGGCACCACACTACCTGTATAAAAAGGCAATTCAGCATACTTTAAAATGCCACTTTTTCCACACAAACACTGTTGCTATATGTAGTTTGACATAAGATTTTGTACTAAGTGAAAAGAGGTGGGATTAGTTAGGAGTAAGTGGTAATTTTTTATTTTTACAGCTATTTTTTACCATTAAATACGCATTTTGTTAAAATAGATTTTGACACTCTAAAATTGCAAAAAAGTGTGAAAATCAGAAAAAATCGAAATTTGGTGGTAAAAATAAAAAAAGGCTTGGGTATAAAACCTAAAGTGGAGCGAGACGACCAAGTTTTAAAAAACCTAATTTTACCCACCCATTGTTAATGAGCAAGGGGAGAACGGGAGCGCCATCGGCATTTTTAGGCAGTGCACCCAAAATAAAAAATAACGCTTGAAGATTATTGTCCTGCGCGGGAAATAAGCGCTGCAAAGTGTTAAGAAGCTTCATGGGCTGAATATGGACAAGTTCGAATTCTGCTGTCAAATATCCTTCTTCATCAAAAGAAAAAGGTCCACTAATACGTAACCCACCGCCTGTATGAAAAGTCAATTCACCTTGCTTTAAAAGCCCACTTTTTCCATACAGTCGCTGTTGCCAATTTTTTCCTTCATCTTCAGACAAAAAAGGGATGTCATTTAAAATCACTTTCAAGTTACCATCAATTTTTGGGACATCAACAAAAGAAGATGTAAAAACCAGAGAAACATCAAAACCGTCAAAAGTTATATTTCCCAATAAATCATTATTTTCATGTTTCAGATCAAAGCGCAAAAATTCTGCCGTTATTTTTTGAGGCGTATCTTTTGTCTCTAACGGCTGAGTAATCATGTCATGCGTATTTTGCAAAGATGCCTGATCTTCTACATTTTCCTGTGTCGTTTTTTTATCTGTTGTTTGTGCTCCTAATGCTTCTTGAGGTTTTTTATCTTCAAGGGAAGAGGAAAGTGGTGAAATTTCAAGCCCTTCAGCTATAAACTTCAATGTTTTACCTGTTTTCCAATAAGGTTCTGTTTCAATAACCAAATTGCGCCAACGCGATACTATAGAAGTTTGTCCGGAAAAAACAATGGATGCAGGAGAATGAACATTAAACTCGACCAAATGAGGTGCATAAATTGGTGCACCAGCCGTCAAACGCCCCGTCGATAAAGAAACCCCATGTAAAGGCCAAGAAAATTGAAAATTGTCGCAAACAACACCGATACGTAAAGGATAACCATCCTTGCGCACATTCTCACATACCGCCACCATATTATAGGAAGACGCTTTTGCAAATATATCAGAAACTTGCTCTTCTATTTTACGTGAAAAAAAAACCAGAGTGCGCTATAAATAAATATCAGAGCAAGACAAACGAGCCCACAAATTAAATAGCTCAAAGAAAATCTCTTTTGTGATGACGGTATTTGAAAGGATTTAGACAACATTAAAACTTTCTTTATCTCTTAACTTCCTCCCCACCCTAAAAAGGACAAAGATTCTTAACCACAGTCAGTTTATAAACAATCCAACTTCTTAATCGACCGGATTTTATCTACTGATCACTTCAAGGAGTTCCTATACATCGTTCTAAAGTACAGTATCTCATAAGTCCACCCACCAAGATCTTTTTAAGAAAATCCGTTACACTTTCTAACAAAAAATACCTCATGTGTAAAGTTTTACATGAGTTTTCTATCTCTACCTTAAACGATACTGTTTTACAGCACAACAAGAACGATAATGAATAGTGTTTCTAACACTCACACAAATGCGGGCGGTACACAAAAAATCTGTCGTAATGCACCTTCAAACCATTGGCTTAAAGCTTGATCATAAATTAAACGACCTTTCAAATGTGCACAAGCAGGTTGAGCACCTTTTTCAGTCAATTTATGTGCCGAACGCACGACCAAACGCCGCATCATAGCACGTGTAAACTCAGCATGAAATTGCAAACCCCATGCATTGTTTCCATAACGAAAAGCTTGTGTAGGATATGTATGCCCTGTTGCCAAAAGCATTGCCTCTTTCGGTAAATCATAAATACCTTCCTCATGGAAATGGTAGACCATTTCTGGCCAATTCATCAATTCCTTCCCTTGAGGGGTTGCTTCTAGTGGATACCAGCCGACTTCAACAGTCCCATCACTTCTTGTACCAACGCGCCCCCCTAGATTTCGCGCTAACATTTGTGCTCCAAGACAAATACCCAAAAAAGGCTTATTTTCCTTTAGTGATAACGAAATCCAATCAATTTCCTCACCAATATAGGCTTCGCTGTCATTCACACTCATCGGTCCCCCTAAAATAACAACACCGGCATAATGCTCTAATGTATCAGGGAGTTTTTGTCCAAAAATAGGACGATAAATATCAAGAACAAAACCATTTTGTTGTAAAAATTTTCCTAAACGACCAGTATAGGTAGACCGCCGATGAATAACAACAGCAATCCTTGGTTTGTTATTTTTTTGTTTTTTATCAAGACATCTCTGATTTAAAAACATTTTTTAACCAATCACCTCTGCAACTAAGCAAAACTTCATTTTTAAAGCATAAGAGAATAATTTTATTGGACAAGACTAATGATGTTTTTTCTTCTAGGTTAATTATTTCTTCTGAGAAAACACTCATATATCACATTGGCGCAATTTAAAATAAACGAAATTTTTTCCTCGATAAAGATGTTTCTTCTTCTGTTTTCACCCCTGGATCATCAACATTTAAGTGAGTTTGACTGAACATTTTTACATCTTGTTCTTTTATATCTTGTTTCTCCGCCTGCACATTATGCAAAAGAGAATCGTCTATGGGTGTTAATTTTTCAAGCTTCTTATCTTCAACACCATCACTTTTTCCCATAACATACTCTTTGCCTTGCTTTTTCGGCACAATATTGTCCGCCTCTAATGTGAGAGAAGGCATACAGGGAGGCGCCTTCCATTCAAAACCGCCCAAACGTCCACTGATTGGAGAAACCGCTAACCAAGAAGAAAAAATGGACCCATCACACATCCATACTGGATCACGTTCAGCACGAAGTGCTAAAGAAAGCCATTGACGCACAGCACCTTGATTGTTTCCCTGTGCCTCTTCAATATCTGCCAACAATAAATAAACACTTTCCCGTGGATGACATTGTAATGCTTTTTTTGCCTGCTCTCTCGCTAATGCTGTTTCACCAGCATCTAAAGCTGCTTTAGCAACAAGGAAAGCCGATTCAAATGCATCTTTATTATAAGAAGCAAGTGTCCTAGCCCTTTTCAATCGCCCAATAGCTCCTTCTTCTCTTTCGAGATAAAGCGCCGCCAAATCAGGATGAGGATCCTTTTGCCAAGCCGCTATAATCATTTTATCCGCTTTACGCGTTTCATTTAACTTATAAAGAATATCAGCAGCAATAACTATTATTGGAACAAAATCAGGTGCCAATTTATGGGCTTTCAAAATGGCTTCACGTGCGTGTACAGGATGTGTATCAAACAAAGAAAGTGCCTGCCCACTTAATAGTAAAACCTGTATATGCTGCCGCTCTGGAGTCGCGCGAACAGAACGCGGAAGAGCTTTTTGCGCTCTTTCAAAAATAGTAAGTGCCTTATCCCATTTACCCTCAGTACTTAACCGATCAAGCACCGCCTGATGCGCCCATAAAAGTGCTGGCGATAAAGTCAGCGCCTCTTCGGCATATTGTTGCGCTGCCTCATAAGCTTTACTCTTCATCGCTTCACGAAACAAACCATAAAGTCCAACCAATTTTGTCGAATCTTCCTTTCTCATCCCCTCATAAAGACCGATGGCGCGAACAGAGTTATTTTGTAAAGACAAGGTTTGCGCTTGTAAGAGTTTTACCAATGGCTCTTGTTTTCCTGCAAGATATTTAGCAACCTGTGCTTCCATTTTTTGCGCAACCATACTATCACCAGCAAAAGTTGCAAGAATCCCCTTTGAAAGAGCTTCATAACCGCGCTTTTGATTGCGTTTATACAAATAATTGGAAAGAGCACTCGGTAAGGAAAAAAAGAAAGACAATAACCACCATAAAAGCACCAGCGTTACAAAAAGCAAAATAAGCACACTTAACACTGTAAGCAATGAAGCAGAAAATCTGAAATGCAAAAATGTAAGAACAAAAATACCATTGTGATTAGCAACCCACGCGAAAGCTAAACCGAGGATACAAACAACAAAAATATAAATAAAAACACGTATCATCTTGGGCCTATTTACATCTTTGTTGCCTTAAAAGATCCTTGTTGCACAGACAATAACAATTGCTGCAACAACTGTTGAATAGCAATATGTCTTTCAAGCTGCTTAACAAAATCCATTGAAACATCTTTTGCACTTTGAGGCAATGATTGCCATTCGCTCAAAGCCTTTTCGTAATCACCAGCTTGAATGGCAACTTCCATGCGTGCCGCAATAGCCCCCAGCGTCGTCCCTTCAACATTGCCAATCGGTCGCGAAACAATGAGCCCTTTTATCCACGCTAAAATTCGGTCAAAAAAACCAGCATCTGACGCAACAATATTTTGCGTACCAACAATTGCATCGGCAACATGAGAAAAATCAACAGAAAGTTGTGCTGAACTTGGAAGACCCACAGTAGCTGTTTTTTGCAACACATCAAGTCTATCAATCGAAGGCGATAATTGCTGTAACAGCTTTAATTCATTATTATAAGATCCACCACGCTCTATAGCATTTTTTAATGAACTAATTGCAGTAAAGAGCGCAGTATCTATTTCTTTTTTCTCACTATTTTTAACAGCAGTTTCTTCCTGTATAGCTTCTAACTGTTGTTTTAACGCAGCAAGATCATTTGCATTGCTCTGCCCAACAGACAAAGCCGTCTCTATCTCTTTCGACTCTCTAACAAAAGTTTGTACAGTTTCTTCAAGAGCTTTTACTTTTTCCTCTAAAATCGCAAAAGCTTTTTTGATTTCTTCTTTCGATAATTCATCGTTTTTCGTTGTTTTAAACTGTTGTGATGAAAAAGAAGAAAACTCTGTTTTTAACGCATCGATTTCTTGAAACACCCGTCTCAATTGTTCCTTTGTGTCTTCACCTTGACTTTTTGCGGCTTCAGCAATCTGCAAAGCTTTTTCCCCTCCAGCAGAATTTTCCACAAAAGAAGAAGGAAAAAAACCAGCCCATTGAAGCCCCATAAAAATTCCCAAAGCAATGAATCCCCCCAAAATCCCAGAAAAGGACAAGAAAAGCCAAGTTGTACGAGAGCTACTTTTATCCTGACCTTGCATATTCTGTTTTTCTCGCGCATGAGACTCTACAGAATTGTGGATTTTTTCCTCTGAATCATGGGGAACAGCTTCATGTTCAATAACTGGTTTCTTACGGCGCGTACCAGCATAATGTGTTTTAACTTTTGGTTTTGAAGAATCGACCATCTCTGTCACTTTTTGTGCACACTTTTTTTAATGATAAAATAATAAAATGAAAAAAGTTTTAAAAATGAAGCTTTTCTCAAATATCTTCGTTTGTTTTACATTCTTTTTATAAAGAGTATAACTTTATAGAGATTTTCCAAATCTCATTTTTTTCAATAATATTTACAATTATAGACTTTAATAGACAAGTTTTAAAAAACACATTTGCATTTTATACTCAAAAATACAGCTTTATTTTTTAATCAACAATATCATGAAATTCAAAGAAAATGCCAAAACACATATTTTTTCATAGAAAAATCAATTCTGAGAGAAATACTTTGCATCTTTTTCTGTTCATGGTACGCACGCAGGAAAGAAGCTTCAATATAAGGTTTTGTTTAAAATGCGTCTGCTGGGAATAGAAACAAGTTGTGATGAAACGGCAGCGGCTGTCATTGAATATAACAATGAATCAAACAGCCGAATTCTTTCCAATGTTGTTTGGAGCCAAATTGATCACCATGCACCTTACGGCGGTGTTGTTCCTGAAATTGCTGCTCGTGCCCATGTTGAAGTTCTTGATCATTTAATTCTGCAAGCACTAACAGAAGCAAACACAAAATTAAAAGATATTGATGGCATTGCAGCCACCAGTGGACCAGGCTTGATAGGAGGATTGTTGGTAGGCGTTATGAGCGCAAAAGCACTCTCTCTTGCCACTGGCAAACCATTTATTGCGGTAAATCACTTAGAGGGACATGCTTTAACAGCTGTGTTAACGCACAACGTCAGCTTTCCTTATTTATTACTTTTAGTTTCAGGGGGTCATACACAAACAATCATTGTTCATGGAGTAGGTAACTACCAACGTTTAGGAACCACCATTGATGATGCATTAGGAGAAGCCTTTGATAAAACTGCAAAACTTTTAGGTCTTCCTTATCCTGGTGGACCAGCACTTGAAAAAGCAGCTTTATTTGGTGATAAAAATCGCATCCCCCTTCCACGCCCTTTAAAAGGTGAAAAACGGTTAGATTTTTCTTTTTCAGGACTCAAAACTGCTGTTCGACAAGCCGCAACAGCCATAGCTCCTCTTACAGAAAATGATATTGCTGACATTGCCGCAAGTTTTCAAGCCGCCGTGACCGATACAGTACATGATCGTATTCACCTAGCCCTACAACACTTTACCCACCAATATCCTCTCTCTCATAATCAAGGAAAGCGTTCTCCTGCTTTGGTTGTCGCAGGCGGTGTTGCCGCAAACCAAGCCATTCGTTCTACGTTGCAAGAACTTGCCCATCAACATGGTTTTGAATTTATAGCCCCTCCTCTTTCCTTGTGTACCGATAATGCTGCAATGATTGCTTTTGCCGGTGCACAAAAACTCGCACGAGGAGAAACAAGCTCTCTTGACATTGCACCCCGTTCACGCTGGCCATTAGATGAAAAAGCCACGCCCTTGATCGGGATGGGACGCCGTGGAACAAAAGCATAATAAAACTGACGCCCCCCACACACATCTTAAAGAACGAAGATTTCTACTCAATCCGGTCTGTAGATAGTCCGAATTCCCTATCGAGCGGATTCCACCTGCTTCCCACTCACACAATTCACTTAACCCAAAGCTCGACACGCAAACCTAAATATGCACCACACATTCTAAAAAATTTCATGTTTCAAAAAACTGCCTTATATCATTACACTTCAAGTGACGGTATTTTATGGCATAATAAGATCTATTCTATCCCACGAAGTATAGATATGAAAGCCATTCTTTGACCTCATCATCTTTGATCATCTATTTGTTTCATTGCCGTTGTAATCTTGAAGCTTTTTAGAATCAATTTTCTTAATTTTCTCCAAAAAACTCTTATAGTGACCGCATTTCAAACCATAGCTGAAAAGATAAGCAAAAAGCAAAATACCTTTATACAACATGAAATATCAATGAATCGCGTTTCTCTGCTACACGTTATTTTGAAACAAGAAAAAACAGATAATGCCCGTTCTTTACCCCATTTTAAAAATCATCGTTGATGGTGTTACAAAGATGCTTATAAAAATGCACATGATGAATGCATAACAGTCTATGAAAAAGGAGAACTCATGGCTTATTGGCTTTTTAAATCTGAACCCCATAAATGGTCATGGGAGATGCAAAAGAAAAAAGGAGCTGATGGCGAACAATGGGATGGTGTACGCAATTATCAAGCCCGTAATAATATGCGCGCCATGAAATATGGCGATAAAGGTTTTTTTTATCACTCAAATAAAGGTTTAGAAATTGTAGGCATTGTAGAAATATGTGCTGAAGCACACCCTGATTCTACAAGCTCTGATCCACGCTGGGAATGTGTGGATATCCGCGCACTTTGTGACATGCCAACACCTGTTTCATTAAAACAAATTAAAGCCAATCCCAAGCTAGCAAATATGGTACTGGTTAATGCCAGCCGCTTATCAGTGCAACCCGTGACAGAAGATGAATGGAAAGAAGTTTGTTTGATGGGCAACCTTAAGATGGAAATGCTTTTATCTTAAAACAATAATTTTTATTCATTAGCTCATATAAAAAGATGCTTCATAGCATTGCATAAAAAACCTCTTTATGATGCATCTTTTCGGCATTGCTAAAGACAAAGCTTACTCAACGATTATAATAAGCAACACCACGAACATCACACACAGACCCCTTCGCACACAAATGCAACGAAAAAACAAAACTGAACGTGGATAAAAAACAATAAAAATAACCGTGAAATTCTCCTAAACAGTGCATATGTGTAAGGTGTTGCACAGTTATCTTCACGCTTAAAAAACGCATCATATTGAGTGTTCATTGTTTTACATGTTGGATGAGAGCCCCTCATACCGCAGGATTCTCTCATTCCCAACCTGTTTATATTAAATCAATCAAAAGCTATTTTCTTTCACATTACAAGCAGGAAAAGTCCCGTATGGATAAAAAACGTAAAAGAAAGGACTAAAAATTCCTCTTATGAAGAGTCTCAAGTGCCAAGGACTATCCGCAACACCCACGAACTGGCAAACTGTATAATAGTGCCGGCTTTGTTTCTCCATAAGCGTAAAGATGATGACACTCAATGGCTAAAACATGTTCTAGAGCATAAACAAACGCTTCCAACCAATACGTAAAATACTCTGCAGACGGAAATACCTTCTTTTCGGCAAGCAACCATAGAAATTATAAAAGTTTATTTTTTAGAAACACTCTTTTTTAATTTTCCTCTTTTAATTTTTCTTGCATGAAATCTCATTTTTCATGAAACTACTCTTTACCAATCAGTGCCTCAACATGCCTATAAGGAAAAACATGAACCACTATACTCTTTTAATTGTTGAAGACGATAATCTACGCCCCATTTTAGTAGAACAATTGCAAATGCATCAAGAGTTTGAAATTTTCCAAGCAAAAACAGCAGAAGAGGGAATGAAAATAATCCAAGAAGAAAATATTGATCTCGCTATTTTGGGACTTGAACTTCCTGATCTTGATGGTTTCAAAGCCGTGAAAAAATTACGCATCCAAGGATTTCGTGCCCCCATTATCATGATAACAAATCATGATACAGACTGCGATAATATTTTAGATCTTGAAACAGGCGCCAATGATTATGTGACAAAACCCTTTCGCTTTGCGGTGTTATTAGCGAGAATTCGAGCACAGTTGCGCCAATATGAACAAAATGAAGACGCAACCTTTCATATTGGCCCCTATACTTTTAAACTAAGACAAAAACTTCTTCTTGATCAATGCAACAATAAAATCTGTCTCACAGAAAAAGAAGCAGCAATTCTTAAATGTCTCTATTATGCTAATGATAAAATTGTCAGCCGTGAAACATTGTTAGAACAAGTTTGGGGTTATAATGAAAATATTGTTACCCATACTTTAGAAACCCATATCTATCGTTTGCGACAAAAAATCGAAAAAGATCCCTCCAATGCACAAATTCTCATGACAGATCAAAATGGTTATCGTTTAAATCTTTAATTCGAGATTTACTATTTCAAAAACAATTTTAATATCTTAAATGAAAACAAAAACGAGATGAAAAAACCTTCACATATAATGTGCAAAAATTGAAATAAGGGAAGCCTTCTATATTTGCGATTCTTATGCCAATGGCAAAATGATTAATTATCTTTATAAATTAAAATATTTCGCACTTGTGGTGATAAAGCAGGAATAAAAACACGTCGCGATTGACGACGCTGTACCAGCAAACCTTGATAAACACGTTTTTGTGCCTGACACATTAAGAGTCCACCAAAATAAGGCAAAAGATAGCGTGCAAATGGCTCATAAAAAAATGAGAACAACCGCGAAACATAACCCGTAGAGGGCATATAATGTACAATTTCTTGTATTGGCCCAGAAACAAAATTTGTTTTTTCGAACAAACGTGTAATTTGTTGCCGACTATAAGGCTCGCCATAACCAAAGGGCGTAGTAATACTGCGCGCCCAAAAGCCAGAGCGATTAGGTACAATAACGATCAAGTGGCCATTGGGTGCTAAAACACGCCATATTTCATTCAACGTTTCAAATGAATTTTCTGTATATTCTAATGCATGTACCAATAAAATACAATCAACTGACGCATCAGGAAGCGGCAAATCTTCTTCAAAAACAAGCGCTGTAGCAACTTGCTCAGCACAAGGCCAAGGCGAAGCACCCTGGGAAGCTGGCATAAAAGCAAAACATTGTTGGGCACGTTCACGCAATGTAGAAAGATAAGGAAGTGCATAACCCAACCCCATAATCCGTTTATCCGTAAGATTAGGCCACCATAAATTCAATTGGTCACACAGCGTCTTTTGCACACGCAGCCCAAGTGCAGAAGCATAAAAATCTTTCAGCGTAACGATATCCAATTCAACATACCATGTAGAAACAAATTCCAAACATTACAGATTTTCATATACCCAAATTATATGGACTTCTGCTCTTTTTCCGCAATAGCGAATATTTCAATATTTCATATTTTAAACTTAAATGATTAAAAAATCAGTACAAAAGGATGATTATTGCGTTACAAGCGCTTTAATCATTTTCTTGGAGATGAACCCCATAGAGGTTCTTCATACACTGTTTCTGACATCAATTAAGAAAAAAGCCAACACTGGTTAATTAAAATGAAGCAATCTTTCAAGATAGTTTTTTTCTTCTTCTGGAATATGCTCTTTACCAAGACGTTTGCGGATTTCATCCAAAATCTGCCGCGTACGCATTTGATCACTTTTTTGTGGTAGTGCCTCACCTTCTTGTCCTTCATCTGTTTTTGAAGAAAGTGGACGTCCTAACGGATCTTTAGGACCAGAATCAGCATTTTGATCATTTCCCGTTTCTTTGAGTGTCTCGCGCATTTTTTTCAAAACATTTTGTGCACCTTGCCTCAAAGATTCCAAAGCGTCAGACTGATTTTGTATAGATACCTGATGATTTCCATTATCAAGAGCATTTTCCGCAGAATTCATTTTTTCTTCTGCCCTTTTCAATGCGCCTCCTGTTTCAAATCCTTGTTCTGATAATTCTTTTTCTAATGTTGATAATTCAGACTGCAATTCAGCTTGACGTTTTTTTAAAGATTTTTTCTGTGTTTCCGGCACATTTTCTCCGCGTTTTTGTTCCATCTCTAACTGATGTGTTTCATTGAGAATTTCTTGCTGACGACGCATTAAATCTCCAAGCTGGTCCATCTTTTCTTTCATTTGTGCAGATTGGCTTTTTTCTCCCTCATTTTGATTGCCTTTTTGCACATGCAAATGATCAAGCGTCTGTTCAACTTCCGCCAAGAGTTGTTCAGCTGCTAAAGAAGAGCCCGTTTTAGCCATTTCCTCAATTAAATTTAGCTTTTCTTGTAGTGTAGCTTCAGAAAGATTGGTGCTTTTTGAGCTTTTAGAATTTTTAGAAACTTGACTATCTGGTGCTTTTTCAGCTAAAGCACGAATATACTCATCCATAGCTTGACGTAAATCTGCCATAAGGCGTTCAATTTCTGCCGCTGAAGCACCGTAACGCAATGCATCACGTAAAGCAGCTTGTGCTTGTTTTAAATTTTTTTGCACGGATTCAAGCTGATTGTCTTCAATACCCAAAGCAATTTGCCATAAATAATCCACCACACCACGCAAATCCTCTTCTGTTTGTGCTAAAGAAAGTCTTGTCCACGCACTTTGTAGAACAAGAAAATGCATTACATTTTGCACCCCCCTTTCTGGACGCACAAGCAAAGCAGAAAGCATATCCAATACACGCTCTCTCGCAGAAGCATCAAGCGCTAATAAACGACGCGTTTCACTCACCGCACGCGCGACAGGATTTGAAAAAACGTGTTGCGGTAATGTCATAACAAAAGTTTTGCTACGCCCTTTCTGCCCCGCACCATCTTCTGCCACCAAAGTAATTTTGACTTGCGAACCCGCCCATGGATGCGCTGATATATCTTGCACCATCCGCATTTTCCCCTTTCCACCACGCGGAAGAAGAAGCTCTATTTCCGGAGCATTATAAAGAGAAGAAGCACTTTTATTCCGAGGAAGAAAAGGCTCTATTTCAACAAAAGCCTTTGTCACACCATAATCATCATCCACCACATATCGTAACTCTAACGATCCCGTTAAAATCCGCCCTGGTTTTTCCAGCCAATGAATTGTCGGAAGCGTGTCCTTGATCATCTGCAAATGCCACTGCTGTTTTTTACGACGTGATGATACAAATAAATTCATTGAATGATTTAAATGTGTTTCAAAATGAGCGATTGGATCATTCAAAGCTGTTTGTTCCGTTTTCTCTGAAAACGAAATTTCCCTCCCATCTTCTACAGACTTTGCTTTTACTGTAACGCCAGCCCCATTGACAACACGCACAACAACATTACTCCCTTCAGGGATTTCTAGTTGTGTTTTCTCATCTTTTGTCAAATAAATCGGTGCCACACCGGTATAAGCAGGTGGTGTTACCCAAGCATCAATCCGCATGAATTTTTCATCAACAACAGGACGAAAATCAAAGGCATCAGCCAAACGCCCCCCTTGTGAACCAAAAGAAAAACTAAAAGCGCAAACAAAAAGAAGAACACACAAAGCCCTCAAAGCCAAAGGATCATAATCCGCACTATTAAGAGAGATAAATCCAGTTTTTAAATGGTATAATTGTTTTGCCATTCGGCGTTGATGTTCACGCCAAATAACAGCACTAAAATCTTCATCATTTTCAGAACATAAACGATCTGTCTGAATATTCAAAGGCTGATGTCTAAGATCATTGACGCGTTCAAGACGGCAATTCACTTCCCGTATTGTGGGAAACCGAAAACGAACAAGAAAAAATAAACTCGCTCCAGCACAAACAAGTATAACCCCAAGTAAGAGCAAATGTGACCAATAGCCCAAAATGCCAAAAAGTCCCAACCAGCTAAACGAACAAAAGAGACTAACAACGAGGAAAAATGGCAACAACCGTACCCACATCCGTTCAAATGAAAGGATTCCCCACATCAAAATGCGCACACACAAAAGCTTCATTGCAAAGCCTTTGATGTTTTTATTTTTCATAAACAAGCATTTATCCCCTTTTATCGTGGTGCATTAAGATCATAAACCCCATACAAGACAATTTCTAGAAAATAAATTGTTTCATCAAAGTTTAGTAAAAATAAGACCAAAAACACTTAAGAATTCTCAATCCAATCAGGAATATGATCACATCCCATCAATTGAGCATAATCAAGACGTGGACGAATAACCGCATAACACGTATCTTGAACGAGAACTTCTGGGACCAAAAGTCGGCTATTATAAGTACTCGCCATCACAGCACCATAAGCTCCAGCTTGCGTAATTGCTAAAAGATCACCGGGTGCCAAAATCGGCAAGTAACGATCTAATGCTAAATAATCGCCAGTCTCACAAACAGAACCAACAATATCTGCACGAATAAGGGGAGCGTCTTTTGCTGCTTTTTTCACAAGGACGACATTTTGCCAAGCATCATAAAGCGTTGGACGCATCAGATCATTCATCGCCGCATCTACAATAACAAAATTCCGCCCTTGTCCCCTTTTTAAATAGAGAACAGATGTCATCAGTACACCAGCTTGACCCACAATGCTCCGCCCCGGCTCCACAACAATATTAATCCCTAAAGGAGCAATATATTTCTTTACCAGCGCAGCATAATCAAAAGGAGAAGGTACAGTATGTTGTTCACAACCATAGGCAATACCAAGCCCACCACCGATATCTATATGCGTTATTGCATAGCCATCGCTCCACAATTGACGCACACAATCTGCAATAAGAAGGAATGCCTCTTCAAATGGCTTTAAGTCACAAATCTGACTGCCAATATGCATATCAATACCGCAAACCTGCAATCCAGGTAAAGAGTCCGCTTTTTTATAAGCCTCTCTTGCCAACAACAATGGAATACCAAATTTATTTTCAGATTTTCCTGTTGTAATTTTCTTATGGGTCTTCGCATCAACATCTGGATTAATGCGCAATGAAACACGTGCTATCTTTGAAAGCGCAACAGCACGTTGAGATAACTGTTCAAGTTCCGGCTCTGATTCAACGTTAAAACAATAAATATCCTGAGCAAGAGCAAAATCTATCTCTCTCATGGTTTTACCAACACCAGAATAAACAATACGATGTGCCGGAATACCAACAGCAAGGGCGCGCCGTAATTCCCCTTCTGAAACCACATCAGCTCCCGCTCCATTGTTCGCTAAAAGCCGTAAAACTGCTTGATTAGAATTGGCTTTAACCGCATAAGCAAGCAGACTAGGCATCCCTTGAAATGCCTTTTTATAGTCTTTAAAACGTGTAACCAATGCATTGGCGGAATAACAATAAAAAGGAGTCCCCACCTCCTGCGCAAGAACAGCAAGTGAACAACCCTCAGCATGAAGCATACCTTGATGGTAAGAGAAAAAATCCACACTTTCCTCCTACTTTATCAAACGATCAAGAATAAAAGGTTTATCACCTTCACTTTGAGTAACAGATGTTCCTTGCACAGACTTTTCCACACTTGTAAGAGGCATTTCCAATGACCCTTTACGCCCACACCCAGCGACACAAACGCCTCCTAAAAGGACAATCATTAACCCCTTTAATATAATTTTCATCTGTCCTCTTTCCTCATCTCGATCTCTTTTTTACCTTTAAAATACAATCACTCAAGCGCTCACAAGACGCTTTTTCCAATACGTAATTTGCCGAAGAACCTCTGAAGGTGCTGTTCCCCCAAAGCTTTTGCGACTTTCAACAGATTTTTCAACGGTCAAAACATCAAAAAGTGTCGCATTGATATTAGGACAAATTGCTTGAAGTTCATCCAATGATAAATCCTGAAGGCGACACTGTTTTTTTTCTGCTAATGCCACAGCACGCCCTGTAATATGATGTGCTTCGCGAAAAGGAATCCCTGATTCGCGTACAAGCCAATCAGCAAAATCGGTTGCAGTTGCATAGCCAGAATCAGCGGCTTGTTTCATAGCTTCTTTATTAACTTTCAAATCAGCAATCATCCCTGTCATTGCTGCTAGTGATAATTCCAAACTCAAAGCCCCATCAAAGACATATTCCTTATCTTCTTGCATATCCTTCGAATAAGCAAGGGGTAACCCTTTCATCACCGTTAACAGCCCCATTAATGCGCCATTCAACCGTCCTACTTTAGCCCGCACAAGTTCGGCAGCATCAGGATTTCGCTTTTGCGGCATGATAGACGAACCAGTTGAAAAAGCATCTGATAAACGAATAAAATAAAACTGTTCACTTGACCAAAGAATTATTTCTTCTGCTAAACGTGAAAGATGTGTTGCACAAAGAGCGCCAGCGCTTAAAAATTCCAATGCAAAATCACGATCTGAAACACTATCAATCGAATTGCGTGTTGGTTCTCGAAAGCCTAGCGCTTTTGCTGTCATAAAACGGTCAATTGGAAAGCCTGTCCCTGCTAAAGCAGCCGCCCCTAAAGGCGATTCATTCATTCGCTCAAGAGCATCACGCATCCGCGATAAATCTCGACCAAACATTTCAACATAAGCCATCATATAATGGCCAAATGTTACCGGTTGTGCTGATTGTAAATGCGTAAAGCCTGGCATAAAGGTATCAACATGTTGTTCTGCTCGAATAAGCAATTGCTCTATCAATCCTTTTAAAGCTTGTGCTATCTTTTGCGTTGCTTCACGCACCCACAAGCGAAAATCAACAGCAACTTGATCATTGCGTGAACGCGCCGTATGCAAACGCCCTGCTACAGGACCAATCAATTCGCTCAGCCGCGCTTCAATATTCATATGAATATCTTCAAGCTTTCGTGAAAAAACAAATTTACCGTCTTCAATTTCTTGGCGAATAAGTTTCAAACCATGAACAATTTTTTTATAATCTGATTGTGAAATGATTTTCGTTTGCGCTAACATAGCCGCATGAGAAAGGGAACCTTCAATATCTTGTCGATAAAGTTTTTGATCAAAATCAATTGAGGCATTAATTTCTTCCATAATTGCAGAAGGACCTGCCGCAAACCGACCACCCCACATTTGGTTCTTTAACATCTCATCTGTCATATTCTGAAAACACCCATACAAAGGACAAAATTATGATTTCTCAAATTTTCATCAGCGAAAAAAACAATAAAAAAAGGCAATTCTCCCTTGCATTCTTTATCATTGCATTGAGTTTATACGCAACCATAAACTACGATAACAAAAGAGAGTCTTTCCTTTTCAATTTCATTTCAGCAGCAAAAGCACAAAAAATAAACACTGATAAAGCACAAGCAGAAAAAATGATGGCGATCCGAAAAGCAGCAAAAGGCTTTTTTAGCCACATACGATTTGCTGATACGCCCTCAGATATGAAGAAACTCTCTTTCAAGGATGTTCAAGGAAAAGAGCACACACTCAGCGAATTTACTGGAAAACCAATGCTGGTCAATCTATGGGCTATTTGGTGTGCACCTTGCCGCACAGAAATGCCCGAACTTGCGCAATTAAAACATGAATTAGGTGGAGAAAACTTTGATGTCATAGCTATTAATATCGATAAAACTGCTTCTCCTGAAAAAATTCAGCAATTTTTACAGAATATTCATGCGGATAATTTGCTTTACTATCGCGATGAAACAATGGACATTTTCAACAATGTTAGAAAACAGGGGCTTGCTTTAGGACTCCCCATTACATTTCTCATCGATAAAGAGGGATATCTCATTGCTTCCTTCAATGGTGCAGCTCCATGGGCCAATGACGATGCCAAAGCACTTATAAAAGCTGTTATAAAAGAAGCCCTATAACCTAATAACCGCGTCTTTTTAAACGTTGTATAACGAGATCCAGTGCTGATAAAAAAGCAGAACGGTCTTTACGACAAAAAGGACGGAGACCACCCGTTATACTGCCCTGTCCCCGCAAATCTTCCATCAAATTGCGCATCGCCAAAGCCTGACCAATTGAATTTACATCAAAAATACGCCCCGTTGGCGAAAGACAAAAACCTCCAGCTTGCACAACCCGTGCTGCTAAAGGAATATCACTGGTAATAACAATACTTGCCTCATGCACATGTTCTACGATCCAATCATCAGCACCATTGAATTCACCAGCAACGACCACTCTTTCAATGAGTGCTTCATCCGGAAGGGACAAAAAACGATTTGCCACAACAAATGTCTTAAGCTGATAACGATTCATCACACGATAAACTTCATCTTTTACAGGACAAGCATCCGCATCAATCAACAAAGTGATAGCAGGCTTTATTGGGATATTCATACCTTGGCTTTCACGCAATAGTTAGGTTCTTTCATTCATCTGAATGTTGCAAATGCTTGCGATAAAACATTATCGCCGCGTTTATTTCTCCTCCCAAAATAAAAATTGCACTCAATATGTAAAGAAAAATAATAGCAACCATAATAGATGCTAACCCTGCATAGGTAGAAATATAATCAAACATTGTTAAATATTGAGCAAAAGCAATTGAAGCCATAAACCATACAAACATTGTCAGTACAATTCCTGGTAAAATATCTATAAACTTCCGCCGCTCTGCTGGTAGCCATTTATGAACAATCAAAAGGCTTACAAAGAGAACAACCGCTGCGATTATGTAACGCCATAGACGAATGATACCGATATATTCTGTAATGAAAAAAGAATGATTTTGCATAATCTTGATCAGCAGAGGTGTTAAAATCAACAAAACGCTGATCACAATAAGACCAACAGCTCCAAGAATCACAAAAAACAAACTTTGAAAACGACAAAACAACAAGCTACGCCGATCAACAACACGATAAGCTCTATTTAAAGCTGTACGTAATGCCTCTATCCCATTAGAGGCAAAATAAGCCGCTCCAATGACAGAAACTGTCAACACTCCTCCCCGCTGTATGGTTAAAACATTGATAATTTCCTGAGATAAAGGCTCTGCAATGACATCTGGTAATAACTGCACAAGTGCTTTGATTTTTTGCGGTGTATATGTAAAAGCACCAAGAAAACTGGCAAGAGAAGTTCCAAAAATAAAAAAAGGGAAAAATGCTAAAAGCCCAGAGAGCGCGACATGGCTTGCAAAAGCACTCCCATTATCACGCCAATAATGGCTTACTGCGTCAACAAGGATACGATAGCTATACCAAAAGATATTTCTTAACAAATCTCGATACTTTCTGGTAAAACTCTTCCTCAGTCTATTTCAAGCTTTATAAAAATCATCAAAACTCTGAAAACAAATATTCTCCAATGTTGCAATATAAAGGGCAATAATCAATACGGTCAAGCCTGACTTTATACTGAAACAAAAACAACAACCCACTATATGAAATTCTACAACGACTTCATTTTTTTGTCTCTTTTATAGATCAGTAACCTCTTCTGTACATCATATGCACTATCAGAGAGCTAAGCACGATAATCTTATAAAACCTTTTGAAGTCATGGTTATCTGTATCGAAGCAATCGCCACTCTTTTTTATTGCAATCTATGACTGAATAGAGAAAAAACTTCTTATCGATTTCTAGAAAAAACCAATGAAATTCAACAAAAACCCCTTGCTTTTACTCACCCTTTTTTAGAAACACTCTGACGTCCAAAATCAGGAGCATCAATTTCCTGTCCCGCATCAATAATATTGCGACGTACAGCACGCGTACGTGTAAAAAAGTTAAACAATGTCTCACCATCTCCTAAACGAATTGCCCGCTCTAAAAAAGCAAGCCCCTCACTAAAACGGCTCAACATTTCTAAAATAGCATCCTTATTATGCAAACAAATATCGCGCCACATAACGGGATCAGAAGATGCCAAACGGGTAAAATCACGAAAACCTGAAGCAGAATAAGTAATGACTTCTGAATTTGTCACCTTTTCTAAATCACTAGCCGTCCCGACAGTATTATAAGCAATCAAATGCGGCAAATGCGAAACAATAGCCAAAACAAGATCATGATGTTTAGGATCCATCTTTTCAACACGTGCACCACAAGCTTCCCAAAACGCTGTTAATTGTGCGACAGCAGCAGCATCACTCTCAGCAAAAGGCGTTAAAATACACCAACGATTCATAAACAAATCAGCAAAACCAGCATCCGGTCCTGAATATTCCGTTCCAGCAATTGGATGACCAGGAATAAAATGAACCGTTTTTGGCAATAAAGGTTCCATTTCCGCAATAACCAACGCTTTCGTAGAACCAACATCACTCACAATCGCTCCAGGTTTTAAATGATCATGAATATTTTTTGCCACCTCTGCACTCGCCCCAACAGGAACAGAAACAATAACCAAATCCGCTCCTTCAACAGCTTTTGCATTATCTGTCGTATAAAAGTCCCCAAGCTCCAATTCACGCGCTCTTTTCAGGGTTTCTGAACGACGCGTTGCAATAGAAATCTGAGCCGCAAGATTTTTCTTTTTAATCACCCTTGCTAAAGAAGATCCAATCAGACCGATCCCAATGAGCGCTATTTTTTCAAATTGAATATGGGGCATCTTTCACCTTCAAAGATTCTTTGCAAATGGCAATAAAGACAATTGTAAAATCATAATTTTCCTGTCTGTTTGTTCAAGAATTATGCGTAAAACATTAAAAAACGACAACTAGAGAATAAAGAATAACGCAGTTTACCAATCATCACCTGCGCAAGCTGACAACAGATCATTTTACCTAGAAAACACATAAAAAATAAATGACGAGAAATCTAACATCACGCTCTAAAACTCCCACTTAATTACTGATCAAAGCACATCACTGAAACAAAATATAAATGCACTCTCAATTATGATAACAACGACTCTACATAAAATCTCATCAGTTTACTTTATCTTACTAATTTACTCATAAAAAAACACATCAAAAGCGTAAGCAGACACCAACTCTTTCCCAATTATCCCGATACATTTATTAATTTGTACATTAGACCTATATAAGAACGTATTACGCCTCCACCTACAACATCAACACAAGTTTTGTGAATATTGAAAACACCGTAAAACAACGCATACAAAAAATACCATTAAAAACATTTTCCTCTCCCAATTCCTGATACCGTAAATCAAACAAATACGAGAAAAACACCCCCTCTCAATAAAGAAAAAGTTTGATAACAAAAACACCAAACATCCCTTTAATGGAATCACAACCCTCACGTAAAATAGAACGCCCCAAACAGAATAGATTTGGATTACAAATTCATGCATTTGTTTTAAAAAGCATCTCGCTCCCCAGCCTATCTCACAACAGTGTTCGTAAATGTTATAACTATAAATCCATTAAGTACGAGCCTCTTTACACTTAATAAAACACTATCATTATATTTGCCTACCCCCCAATGTTGCGAAAATCCTTGGAATTTGAGAGCATTCATTGCTAAGATAATCATCCCTGTATCAAACATAAAAGTCTCCCCATAGGTACTGTCGTTTTCATCATAATCTATCTTGACTTTCTCCTCATCCCACGAAGATTCTTAATTCATACCGATCTGCAAACAATTCATTTTCTTATCTAAAAGATTCCACTGGTTCACTATTTTAAGTGATTCTATTAATCTATAATATATTGATTTATAAATATAATAATTGTTTTTCAATTTGAATCATAACTTCAAATACGGTAAAATTCTTCCATCACAAATCCTCTTATCAATTAAAATCTCTTGTCTGCACGTCACAAGAAGGCATGTGAGAAAAAAATGATGAAAAACGCTCTCTAATGCCAAAAACTGTAGCAAATTAGAGACTAGGCAAATATATGATAGTGCTCTGGCTTGCACTTTTATTAAGCGTAAAGATAGAGATGCTCTATGGATTTTATATTCTTCACGGAGAACTTTACCGTTATACCATTCACAAACGCCGTCGCGAAATAGATATGACGCGCATTGAAAAATATTTCTAAGAAAGCGTATGAATTTACCATACAAGTGTCTTCTGTTGTTTGAGATGCTCTGTTTTGCATGAGGGGTGTTACCCCAATTAAGGCGCTATGAACCAGCCTAATATTCACCACATACTCACACAAAAACACCGAATGCGTAAAATTTTACCTGAGCTCTATATCACGAACCAACAGTGTTTTACGGCACAACAAGATAATAAAACGGTGTAAAAACTGCCTTTCGAAGATAAATAATTTTTCTAAAGAAAAATTTCTATAAAACTTTCAAGCTCTTCAAAACTACAACTAACCTCTACTTGTTAACACAAAAGTTTTAATTGCTGAAAATACCTCTGTGGCGTACTAAAAATAAAAAATCATCATATTTTTAAACTGTTAAGCTGCCATCTGGCGTCGTGCAATAATTGTGAGCCCTAACAAAACTTGACGAATGATAGCTTCACCCAAAAGTGGATTTTTACGACTGTCTAAAACAGCACCCTGAATTCTTTCCATTGCGTAGGAAATCTGTTCTAACTTCCAATATTTTAAAGCTTGTTCAACTGTCTTTTTCCGTTGAAAAAAAATGGGAGGCCGTGCTTGAGAAACCACCGTAAAAGGCGATTTTCCTTCAACCTCTACCTGATAACGCAATAGCTGTAATTGCTGAAAATGCCTTTGTGCTGTACTCAAAATAAAAAAAAGCGCCCCATGCAATGCTGCATGTCGATTAAAATGCACTTCAAAGCCTGATATATCACCTAATAAAAGAGCATCTATGACTTCATCTTGAGAAAGAGCACTGACATCGCTTACAACAGCTTTCACATCTTCAAGAGTAATATGAACATTTGCAGCATAAAGACAAAGCTTTTCTAATTCACCTCGTGATACAAGGCGATCCGCCCCTAAACTTTCATGCAACCATCTACGTGCATCCAAAGAAAGAGTCTTTTTAAACTGCTCTAAAACCTCATCAATCAAACCGTCAAGAGAACGCATATCATCCGCAAAACAGGGCAAAGCCATTGCTTTTGATGACGTTTCAACAGCATTGCGCAACCCTGTTCCTTTTTTTAAGTCCCCTGATTCAATGAGAATAAAACAGGCTTCTGGTGGCTTCTCAATTAAAATTTTCAAGGCAGCAAGAAAACCTTTTTGGTTAGCAGCATTAGAGATCCATATCAAACGATCTCCCCCAAAAAGCGATAACGTACGCGCTTCATTTTCCAAACGTGCAGGATCTTTATCAATTTCAGCAGCATCCAAACGAACTGTCGAAAATGGATCTTCTATTGCTACCTGTGTAAGTTTTGCAAAACATTGTGCACGCTCACAAATAAGACCACGATCTGGCCCATAAATGAGAACAATAGGAAAAGCACGTGAAAAACGCGTTAAAA
Source organism: Bartonella sp. MR110HLJHH (assembly GCF_042194225.1). Taxonomy (NCBI): domain Bacteria; kingdom Pseudomonadati; phylum Pseudomonadota; class Alphaproteobacteria; order Hyphomicrobiales; family Bartonellaceae; genus Bartonella; species Bartonella sp. MR110HLJHH. Next base: position 63,450 of record NZ_JBHIMQ010000001.1, read on the forward strand.
ACTGATCAACTTCATGTGCTTTTTTCTGAGCCACATTATTAATCCATTAACAGTTCATCATCATCAAGAACTTCCCCGCGAACTTTCTGAAACATGCCAATTAAATCATTGACATCCAAGCCCTTACGCTCCTCATGACAGACATCCAAAATCACTTTTCCACCATGCAACATCAAGGTGCGATCGCCATAATCAAGAGCCTGACGCATAGAATGAGTCACCATGATAGTCGTTAGTTTTTTCTCTTCAACGATTTTTTCAGTCAACCGCATCACAAAATCAGCCATTCCAGGATCAAGCGCTGAGGTATGTTCATCAAGCAATAAAACATCCGCATGGGCTAATGTTGCCATCACAAGGCAAACAGCTTGGCGTTGCCCACCTGATAAACTGTCCATAGGATTATGAATATATGCTTCAAGACCAATGCCTAATTGAGCAATTTTTTCTCGAAAAAATTGCCGTTTCTCATGGTTTAAAGCCGAACGCAAACCACGACGACTTCCTCGAAGAGCAGCAAGAGCCAAATTTTCTTCAATTGTTAAAGAACCGCAACTGCCTATCAAAGAATCTTGAAAAACACAAGCAACCTTTCCAGCGCGTTCACTGACTGATTGTCTAGAAACATTTTGCCCATTGATAACCACTTTCCCTGTTGAGGGAAGCGTTGCACCTGCTAAAACACTGAGCAAGGTTGATTTACCAGCGCCATTTGAACCGATAACCGTAACAAAACTACCCTGATCAATTTTAAGGTTAATATCAATCAAAGCCTGTTTTTCCAAAGGTGTTTGCGGTTTAAATGTAACCCCAACATGAGAAAACTCAATCACGTTTACGCCTCCTCCAATAGCGTGGCACAATAAGGGTTAAAATAACCAACAGTGAAGTAATCAACTGAAGATCTGTCGACGTATCAATACCAATTCCATTTGCCTCAAATGCAAATTGCACCGCCACACGATAAAGCACAGACCCCACAATACAGCTGATTATAATCCAAAAAATATTACGCGTACGAAACAAAGTTTCACCGATAATCACAGCTGCCAATCCAAAAACAATTGTTCCAATTCCACCGGTAATATCCGTTGCAATTGCAGTTTGAATATAAAGAGAACCACCAAGTGCAACACAGGCATTTGAAAGCCCCATACCAAAATAAATTAGCGCCGACGTATGAACCCCTTGAGCTGTAGCCATCCGTGGATTAGCTCCCATTGCACGCATAGCAAGACCTATTTCACTTTCCAAAAAACGCCAAATCAAAAACGCTACAACTAGCAATACAGTACCAATGAAAAGAGGACGCACAAAAATATCAGACAAACCAAACAGATTATAAAAGGGCGTTAACGCCGTATCAGCAAGCGCTAAATTAATATTAGATCCTCCCATAATTCCCATAATACGAAGATTAACCGTATAGAGCGCTGACATTGTTAAAATGGAAGCCAAAAGATTCAAAATACCAAAACGCAAATTCAACATAGCTGTTAATAAACCAGCTACCATGCCTGCACAAAAAGCACATGCCATAGCTGTCCATGCATTAAAACCTAAAAGAATCAAGACGCCACAGACACAAGACCCAAGAAGAAATGAGCCATCAACTGTTAAATCAGGAAAGTCCAAAACGCGAAAAGAGAGATAAACCCCTATAGCCACAAACGCATAAATAAGACCCAATTCCACAGCGCCAGAAAACGCAAATATATTCATGTAAAGACAATCCCCATGAAAACTTAACGTATTTTATTGTATCAACATCCTATCAAAGTTATTGAATCACTTTTGTCGCACGATCAATAACTGCCTGCGGAATAACAATCCCCGCTTTTTCTGCTGCTTTCATATCAATTCGAATGTCATTACTAGCCGCCTGCACAACATCAATATCACCAGGCTTTTCACCCTTTAGAATACGCACAACCAATTTCCCAGCTTCAACCCCTACATCATAGAAATTTACGCCCTGCGTCATAAAAGGACCGCGTCCAATAGAATTAGAATCGACAGTAAATACAGGAACATTTGCTTCCTGTGTAACTTTTGCTGCTCCTTCTAAAACAGAAAGAACCGTATTATCAGCGGGAATAAAAATAACATCCACTTTACCAATTAAAGCCCGCGTTGCCGCCTGAACATCAGAAGGTTTTGGTGCCGATGAAGGAATGACTTCAATTCCAACTTTTTTTGCCACATTCTTTAACACCTTAAGTGTTGAAACAGAATTTGCTTCAGAAGCATTATAAAGATAACCGAGTTTTTTCAAATCTGGTTTTACTTCTTGTAAAAGTTTAACACTTTCTGCAACATCTATACGATCAGAACTTCCCGTCATATTACCGCCAGGTTTGGTAAGCGAAGAAACGATTTTAGCTCCAATAGGATCAGAAATCGCAGCAAAGACGATAGGAATTGTTTTTGTCGCCGCAAGCATTGTTTGTGCTGAAGGCGTGGTAATCGCTACAATAACATCAGGTTTATCACCAACAAATTTACGTGCAATTTGCGTTGCTGTTGAAATATTGCCTTGCGCTGATAAAAAGGTAAGTTGAAAATTTTCACCTTGCTTATAGCCATTTTCTGCAAGAACATCTTCCACACCTTTACGAACGGTATCCGCAGCAGGATGGACCATAATCTGTGTAATTGCAACTTTAACGCGTTTAACTTGGTCATCCGCTTTTGCAACACTGTTCATCATAAAAACAGCTGCAATGATAATCCCTAATATTTTTATTCTCTTCAACATTATACTCCACCCCTCTCTATGCAAAATTAAAAAAGGAATAATCTATTACTGAAGAATCTTCTAAAATCAATCTTTATTTCAATTTATTAAAACATGTACAAAATAAATCAAACTAAAATGATATTTTTTTGTTGCAATTCGTAGAAGCCTACGCCATACAGGCAAGATATATATCGAATCGGTCAGCGGGTGTAGCTCAGGGGTAGAGCACAACCTTGCCAAGGTTGGGGTCGTGGGTTCGAATCCCATCGCCCGCTCCATTGAATTTTGTATTTATTCGCTCTTGCGTGTGTAGCTTGCCAGCGGGTTTTGTATATTTTGCCACTAGATTTTGTACCAATTTATTTTTTCTCAAAGAGTTTTAAGATTCGTAATTTCTTGTGAAGCATCTATTGGATTGGGGCTTAGATCATAAGATAACAATTTTTAACTTAGACGGATTTTTTCTGGAAGGTTACCGTTGTCTATTAGGTCGTTAAATCCGTGTAAAATAAGCTTGAAAAGCGAGATGGACAATTCCCATTGGTTCATGACGTTATTTGGCAACAATAACTTTATTTCTTGCAATCCCGAGAATAGTTTTTTCAGTATTCGCGGCAGATCTTTTACGACCTTGGCAGGTTATAGAGGCGTATTTAAAAGAATTTGGGATTACTTTTGAGCTAACGGATTTTCTTACAGCCCCAATATTAAAAGATTAATTAGAAATGATGAGCCATGACAAGAAAAACAAATGTTAAACAAATCAAAAATTGACTTATCATTAGAGAATAATTTTTGCTCAAAGGTACGTTTTTTACCAAAATCATGCCCTAAAATGAAGGTTGTTGATTTTCCAAATGGAGTATCTTCTGTTAATTCAACATTTGCTTCAGACACATTCAATATTGTCTCTGCTAAAAGTTTACAAGAAACTATACCTACAAACCAAGCAAAATCCATAATCCATTCCTTTAATGCACAAAAACTACCTTTAGCTTGGTGGGTTGAACCTCATTCGTCTCATTATAAAGTTGATGAAGTTCTCTTATCTATTGGTTTAGAGCATGTTGAAACAGAGGTAGGAATGGCAGCTTTAGCACAAAATATAGACTCACATGTTACTTCTACGCCAGATAATTTCAAAATCAAGGAAGTTGAATCACTTCAAGATTTTAGAGATTACGGAAATGTTATGGCATCAGTCTTCGAGCCTTTTGATGAAGAAGCGGTTATATTTTATGAAACAATAGGCCGTTGTTATAAAAAAGATCCTGATGTAGAGATGTTCGTTGGTTACATAAATAATAATCCTGTAGCAATATGTTTTTGTATTAAAGCAGATGGAATTGGTGGAGTGTATGATATTGTCACCAATCCAGATTTTCAGAAAAAAGGTGTTGGGACATTCATGACAAAAATTGCTATTGAGCATTTAAAAAGAAAGAAATGTCATGTTATTGGTATGCAAGCATCTCACGAGGGAATTGGCATTTATAAAAAATTGGGTTTTATAAACTTTGGTGAATTTAAAGTTTATTCCAATAAACACATGATCATTGAGCGATGAATTCTTTTCATCGATAAGCGAACTTATTATTTTCAGCAAAACTCAAATACAGAAAACCAATCTATACAACCAAGAAAGTTTAGCCAATCTTCTTTAATACTGATAGTGAAAAGTTAAAAAAGTTATTACAAATATAATTGTTTCAAATGACTCACTCAAATTTTCTTACTTTTATAATTTTCAGGATCATTGTCTTAAAAAAGATATCTATCACAGATCTAAGTTGAACAAGTGAAAATTTTATTTGATATGATCGATAATTTACTGTCTGTTACTGATAATTATAAAAAACTCGAAAAAGCAAATATTTAAAACTACAGTTATATCATAGTTTGTTAGATGGTTAGTCTGTTAGTCAATTAATAGAAAAAATCTTCGCTTTATACAATAACCAAAGGAGCTTCAAAACCCTTTTAAAGGTCCTTTATGTATATTGTTTCTTTTTTTAGATTACAGTTGATGATGAGAAATCTCTTTAAAATAAACATGTTAATTAATAATATAAGTGCACTCTACTTGAAGCATACTATTTTATATGAGGAACAAAACTTCAATCAACGTAAAATAAGGTGTTGAACAGTCATAGTGCACAATAAAATCAAATCATTTTAAATACTTAATGGTGAAATCCATTAAATGACAGAATAAAAATTCAAGTTTGAAAAGATTAAACCACACGCTACAAGTCTATTGAAACTCCGATTGTGCGATCGACTACCTTCTCGCTAAAACTTAATCACTATAAATATAAAAACCTTAAAGCCGCTCTAAATCCATAAAAGTTTCTAGATCTGCTGTATTAAATGTTGAAACTCCTCACGGCTGCTCATCTGAAACGCCAACAATTCCATAAAGCAGTTCCATAAAAAGAGGATAATGACGTTGTAATATCCGAAAAAATTCACCACATCACCTGAAAGATCATTGATAATTCCATCAGGACGTATCAATTGCCATTTAGAAAACCCTACCCATGCCGACAAAAAATTCTGTAAATATTAGATATATTCAATAATTTTTATAACGACTTCGGCTCATCCTGTTTTGCCACCAATGTAAGAAACAGCAAATATGGCGGGATCAGCCAGCTTTAATATCGCCTTGTAAAAGGTCTTTCCCTCTACTCTTTTTGCTATAAAATCCTGATTTTACAATTCCTTGCTCTCTTTTTATACTCAAAATTGCCTCTGAAACAGGATAGATTAATCGTAAAAAATATATAAAAGAAATAGATTATAACATTTTTTTCTCATTCTTCTTAATACAAAATAACTGTTAATCTACAATGCGCTAACACTTATCAGTCATAAGTCCAAAACAGCATATAATGACGAAACAAATTCATAGAGTGAAGATTTTTCACAATCAATTATTGTATTAATCTTTCCATAATGCATAAAAATGATGAAGCGGCCCTCGCCCTTTCCCTACTTTTAAAGCATTTGAGGCAGTTAAAGCGCCATGCAAATAATCTTTTGCTTGTTTAACAGCGCAATCCAAAGGTTGGGTAGGTAACAGAGCTGCAATGGCGGCAGAAATGGTACACCCTGTCCCATGATCATGAGTGGTTGAAAGACGAGAAGCTTCAAGTATAACAAGGTTTTCACAATCACAATAAAGATCTGGACTAGAATAATCGTAATTTTCTGTACTATTCTTGGTAAGCGTATTCAAATGTCCCCCTTTTAACAAAACTGCATGACACCCTAGCGCCAAGAGTCGTGGAGCATATTGATACATAGTCTCTAAAGACCATTGCACTTCACCTCCCAATAACAGTGCAGCTTCAGGCAAATTTGGCGTGATCAAAGTTGACATCGGCACAAGAACATCACGCATAATTTCAATTGCATCAGACTTTAAAAGAACATCACCACTTTTTGCAACCATAACCGGATCAAAAACAATAAAACGTGCTTTATGATAAGCAAGACGTTCTGCAATAACCTGTGCAATCTGAGCATTTGCAACCATACCAATTTTAACGGCATCAACATGGATATCCTCAAAAACAGAATCAATTTGATCTGCAACAAAAGAAGCATCTAATGCCTGAAAAGAACGCACACCCTGAGTATTTTGTGCAACAACAGCTGTAACCACACTCATACCATAAGTTTTCATAGCTGAAAAAACCTTCAAATCCGCCTGCATTCCAGCGCCACCAGAAGGATCTGTTCCCGCAATAGATAAAATCCGTGGAATAAAAAGTTTATCTTTTTGTAATTCCATCAACCTCTTTCCTTCTGTTTTTAAATATCGGAAAATGAGTTACCGAAAAAATAGATGCTTGAAAAAACATAAAGAAGATGTTTTCTCATGTGAATTATATTATATACGAAGTCTTCTTATAGATATAAAATGGAAAATGTAGTGCTTATCCTTCGTTCTATTCTTTTTACGTTCGCTTTTTATACAACAACTTTCATACAAATGATCCTTTACGCTCCCGTTTATTTTTTAATGCCCCGCAAAAAGGCATGGATTGTCCCTAAAACATGGGCGCGCGTTACACTCTTTTTGCAAAAATACATCGCAGGTACAAGTTATGAGATTGAAGGTTTAGAAAATCTTCCCAAAGGAGCCTATATCATTGCTCCAAAGCATCAATCGGCTTGGGAAACTTTCAGTCTTGTTCCCTATTTAGATGATCCTACTCTCATTTTAAAACGTGAATTGATGTGGATTCCATTGTTTGGCTGGTATATGGCAAAAACACAAATTATCCCCATTAACCGTACAACGCCCATCAAAGCCTTAAAAATGGTTATACAAAAAGCAAAAGAGAAAGTAAAACAAGGGCGCCAAATCTTAATTTTTCCCGAAGGAACACGCCGACAACCCGGTCAAGAACCAGATTATAAGTCAGGAATTGTCGCGCTCTATAATGAATTAGGGCTTCAAGTTGTGCCTATTGCACACAATGCGGGTTTATATTGGCCACGCAATAATTTTCGCCGCTATCCCGGAACAATTCGTGTCCGTATTCTTCCCCCGATAGAAGCTGGTTTAAGCAAACGTGATTTTCTAGATCAACTTGTCCAAAAAACTGAAAAAGCATGTGATGAACTGCTTCTCTTAGCAGCTCAAGATCCTACCCCTCCTCCTATGCCACCATACGCTGTTCAGAAACTTCAAAAACTAAATCATTCATCATGAAACAATGTATTGATTGATCAGAATAACGCATCACTTTGTATATTGAGCGGCGTATATGGAACAAAAATATAAGAAAGATACTTCAAACTTTCTAATTCAAAATTATAAAACACATGTACATTATAAGAAATGACCAATGTATGAATTTTTTTGAGAAAGAATTCTTCCTCTCTTTAAAATCGTTTAAATAACATACATAATATTGATTTATAAGGATATTTTATCGCTATTCAACTTGAATGAGACCTCGAAATACCGTAAGATTCTCTCATTTCAAATCTATTCCATATTGAATCAATTAGAATCATTTGCTTGCACATTACAAGCAGGGATATCTGTGTGAATAAAACGATACAAGAAAAGATTAAATGCTTTTTACGACCCCTCTCAAGTGCCAAGGGCTGTCCTAACAGGAGGACAAGAAAAATGTATGATTATGCCGATTCGTTCCTTCCTAAGAAACATCAATCCCCCAAGAACCTGAAATCTTGTACAATCTTCATTATTTAAAAAGTATTTCTTAAGATACTGTAAGTCATCAAACCAAATTCAAGGGGAAAATAAAAATGAGTATTGGTTTTTATCTCCGAGACACAACGGATACAGCAATTAACCATCTTTCCTTCCTAACCTAGACTTAAAAGCTTTGTGTGCTACATTAAAACAATTCTAAATAACGAATAAGAAGGAACTCGATTTAAATTAATGCAACGTCTCTTCTATAATTTATTTTTTTCTGTGATTTTGAGTTTATTCAGCGCTGTTGCTCTAGCGCAGCCTTTTATTTCTGTTGATGTTACAACGGGGCATATCTTAAAACATAATCAAGCTTTTGAGCGTTGGTACCCTGCTTCCTTGACAAAATTAATGACCGCTTATGTTATTTTTCGTGCCATGAGCCGAGGGGAAATTTCACCAGACAAACATATCACCATCAGCGAATACGCCGCAAAAGCTCCCTCATATCGTTCAGGCTATAAAGCTGGTTCTGTACTCACACTTGATACAGCCTTAAGTATCACCATGGTTAAATCTACCAATGATTTAGCCATTGCCATGAGTGAAGCTGTTGCAGGTTCACAGAAAAATTTTGTACGTAAAATGAATAGAGAAGCTAAACGTTTAGGCATGTTTGGAACGCATTTCGCAAACGCAAGTGGTTTACCAGACCCTCAAAACTACTCCACGGCACGCGACATTGCTCTTTTAGCCGTTCAAATACGTCGAGAATTTCCACAATATGCTCATTATTTTTCTATTCCAGCCATTGATTTTGGTAACAATCGAAAAGTCCAGCATAACTCAAACAACCTCATTGGCCGTTTTTATGGAATAGACGGTATGAAAACAGGCTTTATTTGTGCCTCGGGTTTTAATCTTGTTGCCTCAGCCACACGCAATAAACGTACAATTATTACTGTCATTCTAGGTGCTAACAACATAACTGAAAGAGAAGAAAAAGCTGCACAACTTCTTGAAACAGGATTTTTGCACCAAGGAAGACCCCAATTAACACTAGCAACATTAAAACCTTATGGGAGAAATATAACACAAGCCAACAATATGAGACAACAAACATGCACACCTGAAGCCATAAAAATGCATGCAAATTCATATGATGATCAAGGAAATATTATTCTCACCTCACCTTTTATCACTGCTCCACCTCCTTTTTCTCATCCTTTACCAGTACACCTCATTCGTACGCCAAAAACACCTAAAATAACAGTAAAGCCACTAAGAAAGCCCTATAGTTCGTATAAAAGACGCGCAAACCATTCTATAAAAAAGCCATAAATCATAATCTACGATTAATTATAATACTTTGATTTATAATGATAATTAATTATTTTGTATCTTATGTTAGAACCACAAATGTTGTAAGATTCTCTCATTTCAAATCTGTATTTGTTGAATCAATAAAAACCAGTCTCTTGCACGTCACGAGGTAGATGAACATGTAGATAAAATAATTAAAACAAGGAATAAAAATTCCTCCTATAAATTCTTTCAAGAACCAAGAATTATCATAACATTGACGCTAAAAAAGTGTATGATATACCCTGCATACACCTACCTTTATAAGCGTAAAGATAGTGGTACAATGGATTTCATAGGGTGTTAACCATTATATCCCTCACGGACACCATTATAAATTGGTTAGACGTACGGAAATATGTTTTTTTAAAACAAAACCACGGTTGATGATTAACATGAAAATAAAGCGCATCCCTCTCACGCTTATTACTGGTTTTTTAGGCTCTGGCAAAACAACTTTGCTCAACCGTATGCTACAAGACCCTATTTTAACAGAATGTGCTGTTATCATCAATGAATTCGGCGAAATCAGTATTGATCACCTTCTAGTTGAAAAAACGACAGAAGGAATTATTGAGCTTGCCAATGGTTGCTTATGCTGCAATTTACGCAGTGATCTCATCGATACATTAATTGATTTAATAAATCGCGTTCAAACAGGACAGATCAAACAACTCAATCATATTATCATTGAAACCACAGGGATGGCTGATCCCGCCCCTATTTTACAAATACTTTTAAGCCACCCGTTATTTATTCAAACATTATCCATAAATGCTGTTCTTGCAACATTTGATACATTAAGCACACTTTCCATATGTGAGCGCTACCCTGAAATATATAAACAATTAATATTTGCTGATAAAATTATTCTCACCAAAACAGATCTTAGAGACCCACAAACGCTTTCAGATACGCTCCTTAACACACTTAAAACGATTAATCCTACAGCACAAATCATTGACGCCCATTCTGAAGATTTTTGTTCAAATCTGTTAATAAATAACACATTATGGAATGAAAAAGTAGAAAATACAAAACTTAAACAAAATCTTACGACTACCCCACATGATCATACCCCCCATAAAACCATTCGTACCTTTTCACTCAACTGTGAGGGTCCTGTTGATTACGCCACAATTGAAGCTTTTTTAGATCTCCTACAAGAGCGTTATGGTACAAAACTATTACGTATTAAAGCAATTATCGCACTGCATGATGACCCTTATCGCCCACTTGTATTACATGGCGTACAAACATTTTTTCATCCTCCCATAAGATTGCCAGCATGGCCAAAAGGAATAAAACAAACACGTTTTGTCATCATTGCCGATGGTGTTGAAAAAGAAGCAATACAAAAGCTCCTCAATGCTTTCTTTAATAAACCAGCAATAGATACTGCAGACAAAACAGCTCTCTTAGAAAATCCTCTGATCATTCCAGGAATAAAATTTTAATTTTTTCTCACCCTCAATGATATAACATTAAATTCATTGGCACCACCATCTTTATGCTTTTAAAGGAGCAAACTGATAGCCTCATACTCTTGCCAGTTAAAAATGTTTTAGAAAACTTGGCACTTTAGAGTACTCATGAAAACTATCTGTGCTCTTTTCTTTAAGAGTTTTATTCACATGCTAATCCAATTTTATGGTGTGCAAAAAATGGTTTCGATTGATTCATTATAAACAGATTTTAAGATAAAAGGATCTTATGATATTGAGTCCCTCAATTCAAACTAAAAATAATAAACTGTCATTGTAAATCAAATTGTTATGATAAAAATTTTAATATCCATAAATCTGTAATCAGATTGTTTTCTCTCTAAATGCACTTCATCTGCGAACCACTTCATGCGATTCATTTCACAGACCGATTGGACAAATTCTTGGTTCTAAAATATTCTGCTCAACTCTATATTTACTCCAGCTAAGTGAAATCAAAATCCCTGTTAAGAAAAAAACAAAATCAGACAGAGGCAATATCGCATTTTAAAATGTGTGAATGTATCTTATATAATAGCACGACAAGATAATATTTTACAGCATGAAAGAATAAAACTCTTTGAAAGAAATAAAAAGAGAAGTACATTTTATATTAACTTACTCTTCACTAAAAATGAAGATTGACCGATGTGCAAACAATCCAACTTCTTTGAGAAAATTCCTCTTGGCTTCCCACTTCATCTGATTTACTTACATAAGACTCTATGAAAAAACTCTAGGCTTTAAAAGACTGACTACTCACTTAAACACCTTATGCGTAAAGTTTTTGCATATCCTGTATCGCCATTTATAAGTGATAGTGTCTACGGTCCATCAGGATACAATAACACTCACTGCAATAGAGAAACTGAAGTTTTATCAATATCGCGATTAAAAACGTAACGTTTTCCATAAACTTCAACAGTTGGAGGCTGACGATTTTTTTCAAAAAAATCATAACCTTTCTTAAGCATAACCCAGAATTGATAATGAGGATCATTGCTATGACGTAACATATTATCCTCGGTCATGCGGAAAGGAAAGGCCTGCAACTGAAACTCTCTTTGTCCTCCTTTAAAAGCATCCCGTGCAAACGCATAAATTTGAGCCATGTTCTTATCACTCATAGAATAACAACCTGCGGAAAAGCAAGAACCGTGCACCATAAGATTGCTTCCTGTACGACCATTTTCCTGATCATAAAGGTTAGGAAATCCTATATTAAAAGAAAGATAATATTTTGAATAAGGATTCATTTGGTTTGCGCTAATAGTATAAAAACCCTCTGGTGTCTGAAGATCCCCTTCTTTATATTTAGGTCCAAGCTTACCAGACCATTTGCAAATGCCATAGCGAGCAACCAAGATAAAAAGCCCTGAACGAGATTGCTTCCAAACTTCAGCAAGATTTTCTTCCTTGAAAAATCGCATTACAATTGGTGCATAAGGATCAATATCGTACAAAGCCATTCTGTTCTGGATTTCTTGTGGCAACGGCTGCTCAACTTTGGCACGAATAGAAGCTGGCAATCTTCCCCCACATGCCGCCAATATTCCCATTACAAACAACACACACACAGCGAGGAATCTGCTAAATGTCATCGAATAAAACTCCAATCCAACACCCCTCACAAAAAATAACCTATGTTAGAGATCGACCAATTTGAAGGTATTTTTCCCTTCGCTCTTGTTTAAGAACTTCACCATCTTTTCCAGCCATAACTTTTAAAGCCTCTGAAATAACATCACCCGTTGCATCAATGACAATCTCTTTGCCACGATGCGCTCCCCCTAAAGGTTCCGAAATAATGCCATCAATAATCTTTAAGCGATATAAATCTTGAGCGGTAATACGCATATTCATTGCAGCATCTTTTGCACGAGCTGGATCACGCCATAAAATAGAAGCTGCTCCTTCTGGTGAAATAACAGAGTAAATTGCGTGCTCCAACATATAAACTTTGTTGGCAGCCGCGATTGCTATCGCCCCTCCAGAACCGCCTTCTCCAATAACAACGGAAACCACAGGAACTTTCAAACGCAAAGTTGCAGCTGTTGATTGAGCAATTGCTTCCGCTTGCCCACGTTCTTCAGCACTCACACCAGGATAAGCACCTGCTGTATCAATAAAAGTGAGAAGTGGCAAACCAAAGCGGTCAGCCATTTCCATAATACGTACAGCTTTACGATAGCCTTCTGGACGTGCAGAACCAAAATTATAACGCAAACGTGTTTGCGTATCGTGACCTTTCTCTTGACCGATATAAGCAACTGCTTCTCCCCTAAAGCGTGCAAACCCAGCTTGAATAGCCTCATCTTCAGCAAACTTGCGATCTCCTGCCAAAGGTGTAACATCACTCAATAAGCGTTTAGAATAGTCCATAAAATGGGGACGATCAGGATGACGAGCGACTTGTGTTTTTTGCCACGGCGATAATTTTTTATAAATATCGCGCAACGCTGTTTGGGAACGCGTTTCAAGACGAGCAATCTCGTCACTCATATCAAGACTGCCTTTTTCCTGAGAAATTTTTTTTAATTCAAGAATTTTCCCATCAAGATCAGCAACTGGTTTTTCAAAATCAAGATAATTATACATTTGTACCAACTCATTCAGTGTCACTTATACACTTATAATTTGCTTTATAAAGTCTTTTTCAAAAACATCACCTTTTCTTTAACGAGCCTTTTGCTCATCGGCAAGTGGATGATGCTCATTAACTAAACGATAAAGTCCCTCTTCCAACACATGGGTATAAATCTGAGTGGTAGAAATATCAGAGTGACCTAACAAATGTTGAACGGCACGCAAATCAGCACCATTTTGCAAAAGATGGCTAGCAAAAGCATGGCGCAACACATGGGGAGAAAAGTGTTTACTTTCAATTCCTGCCCTTGTGGCGAGATTTTTCAACTCCCGTGCAACAACTTGACGCGCAATATACCCTGTTTCTGAATGCGCTGGAAAAAGATAAGAACTTGCGGCATCCTTTCCCTGATCACGCAAATTTAACCACTGCAAAAGAACTTGATATGCTTTTTTTGATAACAGCACCATTCGTTCTTTTTTGCCTTTACCACGAACCAAAATGCTGTATGCTTTCCCCCGAACAGCCTGCACAGGCAGACTCACCAATTCACTAATGCGTAATCCTGTTGCATAAAGCATTTCACTCAATAGCTGAAGACGCAATGCACGCAGATAATCCTTAGATCCATAATGAGCTTGATTAACTTCTAACTGTGCTAAATCAAGCAATTTTATCACTGCATCTTCACTCATGATTTTTGGCAAAGGACGCCCTTGGCGAGGTGCATCAATATCATGAGAGGGATCATCTGCTCTCAACCCTTCAGCATAAAGGAATTGATAAAACTGACGTAAAGTTGATAAACGGCGCGCTTGCGACGATGCCGCAAAACCAAAAGTATGCATAAGCGACAAAAGGGCAATTAAATCTTCTTTTTGTGCTGAAAAAAGCGAAACAGAGTGTGAAGACAATTCGTCTTGTGCCCACTGCAAATCATGCTGATAAGCCGCAAGCGTATGAGGTGAAGCCCCTCTCTCCGCGCTCATCATCTCAAGAAAATGATCTATCACAGCACCACTTTTCATTTCATTGATTCGCTTCCGTAGAAAGATTCCATGAATCCAAGGGGACATCAATGTACATATCCACAGTTACTGGTTCAACCCAAACCACAAGAGCACCCATTATAATGAAAAGAACAGAAAGCAAAATGAAAAGAATCATCAAAAATCTGGTCAATGTTGGCATAAGATAATAACCTACCAAAAATATTCTATCTCGTATTATGCCTCACAAAGATTAACAGGAATTGACTTTAAGATGGATAAATGCCGAAATAAAGTTATGAAAAGCAATCGACCAAAACGCGTCCCCATAACACAAATAAAGAATCAGCTCTTATCGTCCCTTGATAAAAGAGTACTTGTCCTTGTTGGTCTTATGGGGGCAGGAAAATCAGTGATCGGAAAACGCGTCGCCACCATGCTCCGTTTACCCTTTTATGATTCTGACCAAGAAATTGAAAAAGCTGCGCAAATGACAATCACTGAACTCTTTGAAATTTATGGTGAATCAGAATTTCGTGCTCTTGAACAGCGTGTTATTCTAAACCTCATAAAAAAAAGTCCTCTTGTTTTAGCAACAGGTGGTGGTGCCTACATAAATGAAAATATCCGAAAAGCCATTCACCAAAATGGTATATCCATATGGCTAAAAGTCGATCTTGATATCCTCATGCAACGTGTCTCAAAGCACCCAACACGCCCCCTGCTTCAAACAGCCAATCCTAAAGAAACCATGCAAAAACTCATGGAACAGCGTTATCCTATCTATGCAAAGGCAAACTTAACAATTAACAGTCATAAAGAAAGCCGTCATACCGTAGCACAAAATGTTATACGATCTGTACAGCACTACCTATACACAGAAATTAACAATAGGGAAAACCAGCATGCAAACAAAGACCGTCACTGTTAAACTGGACAAACACTGTTACGATATCATCATTGGTCCGAGTCTGATTGCCCAAGCTGCTTCACAGATTAAACATGCTCTTAACAAAAAAGATCCTCATCCAACGCGCTTGGCACTTGTTACAGATACAAATGTTGCTTCTCTTCATTTGGAGATATTACAAGCAGAGTTAACAAAAAATAAAATTCATACTGTCCCTATTATTGTAGAAGCGGGAGAACAATCAAAATCATTTTCAACCCTGCAAGTTGTCATCGATCAAATTCTTGCTGCGCGTTTAGAAAGAGGCGACTGTGTTATTGCTTTTGGCGGTGGTGTCATTGGCGATCTAGCAGGATTTGCGGCAAGTATAATCCGCCGTGGTATGAACTTCATTCAAATGCCCACAACGCTTCTTGCACAAATTGATTCCTCCGTTGGTGGAAAAACTGGAATCAATAGCCAATATGGTAAAAATCTTATTGGTACTTTTTATCAACCGCAATGCGTTATTGCTGACACATGTCTTCTTGATACCCTACCACCGCGCGAATTTCGTGCTGGTTACGCAGAAATGGTCAAATATGGACTCATTAACCAGCCTAATTTCTTTGAATGGCTTGAAAAAAATGGACAAGAAGTCTTTTCTAATGGCCCTATGCGAACAGAAGCCATTGTCCGCTCATGCCAATTTAAAGCTGCCATTGTAGCACGTGACGAACACGAAGCAGGAGAGCGCGCGCTCTTAAATCTCGGCCATACATTTGGACACATGCTTGAAACAGCAACCGCCTATGACTCAGACCGCTTAATCCATGGCGAAGCTGTAGCAATTGGAATGATTCTAGCGCATCAATTCTCTGCTCAACTAAATTTGATAAGTCCCACACTTACACAACGTATTGAAGCACACTTCAAATCTATAGGGTTGCCTACACAATTAAAGGATATCCCAGGGAAGTTACCAGATTCTGACACTTTAATGACTCTCATTGCCCAAGATAAAAAAGTTTCGCAAAACAATTTGACCTTCATCTTAACACGCGGACTTGGTCAATCATTTATTGCAAAAAATGTCTCTCCGGAAGCAGTTTTGACTTTTCTGGAACAAAAATTAGCAGAAATTCGTTAATTCATATTGAATATAATTGATTCGTTTTTATACTTCTATTAAAGGAATAAGTATGATGATGTCTGCGTAGCTCAGTAGGATAGAGCACAGGATTCCTAAAGAAATTGGGCGCTTTAAGGAGAAATCCTCAAAGTGGATCTGCTCAAATTCGGGGAAAGCTTCATGGGAGACTATATGCCAATGCCAATCCCGAGCCAAGTCTCTCCTCAAATGAGAGAAAGGTGTAGAGACTGAACGGGCAGCACCTAAAGAGCTAAAAGCTTCAAGGTGAAGAGACAGTCCAGACCACAAACAGCCATGAAAAGCTGGCGGTGAAAATCGAAGTGGTATGAATCCTGGGGTCGCAGGTTCGAATCCTGCCGTAGACACCATTGTATCAATCAAATTATTCTTTGTGAACAATATAGGAATATAGGGAAGCATCATGAAAAAAACTTTACATTTTTTAGGATTTTTCACCGCTTTAAGTTTATCAATCTTCAGCTCAAACAATAGCTTAGCTGGTTCTTTTATCATTGAGGTACCAGACAATCCAGAGCCAAAAACTGAGACCATTACCTATCAGTGTGATACTGGAACAGGTAAAGAACGCGTTGAAGCGGTCTATCTCAATGCTGATAATATTTCGTTGGTTGATTTCAAATGGAAAGGAGAGCGCGTCGTTGCTGCAAATGTAGTCGCAGACACAGGGGAAAAATACGAAGGAAGCTGGTATATTTGGTGGAAAAAGAACAACGAAGTCACACTTTACGATCATCTTCGTGATCCAGAAAGAAAAACCCCCATCCACTGTAAAGATGAATCAACATTGTTGTTCTAAATAACGAAGGAATCATTATGAAAAAAACTCTTTTTAATTTACGGTTTTTAGCCGTTTTAAATCTATCGCTTTTTAGCTCAACGAGTGCCTTTGCCGGCTCTTTAGTCATTGAGGTACCAGACGATTCAGAACCAAAAAAAGAAACCGCTGTCTATCAATGCAGCAATGAAACAAAAAAAGAACGTGTTGAAGCAACCTACTACACTACCAATGATATTGCATTAGTTGATCTCAAATGGAATGGAAAGCGCATCATCGCTTCCAATGTCGTTTCTGCTTCTGGAGCAAAATATGTAGGGGGTGAATATGTTTGGTGGACAAAAGGAAACGAGGCCTCATTCTACAATACCCTTACTGAAGACCACGCAACGTCCCTCACGTGTGTAGAAGAAAAAAGCACAGAATAAAGAAGCTTCTTGTATTTCAAGAACCGCGCTGGCTCTCATCGCTTGATGTTCCTTCTGACGTGAGTAACTTTTCCTCCGTCTGGTCTAATAAAAGAGCCAGCGGTTTTTCTGACTGTTCTTCTGAATGATGTCGATAAGCTGCTGTATGTGAGAGCAACATAGAAGCTACCGGTGCTGTTAAAAATAAAAAAAACATCAGCAACACTTCATGAAAAACAAAATAATGGTCCACAAATATTGAATAGAGAAATGAAGAAATAAGAATGCTACCAACGCCCCAACTCGTACATACTGAAAGCATATGCAAACGCTCATAAAAACTGGAAAAACGCACCAAACCTATCGTTGCGATCAGTGTCAATCCAGACCCTAATATTAAGAAAACCGTGATAGCAATAGCAACCACAAGCGATACGTCATCTTTCATTCAATAACCTCCCCCCGCATAAGAAACTTCGCTAAAGCGATGCTTGAGACAGACCCCAACAACCCAATAATGAGGGCAGCAACAAAATAAATGGTCGTTCCTGAACGGATATCGAATGTAAGAAACAAAAGAACAGTGGTTATATAAAGAGCATCCAAACCAACAATTCTATCCTGTGCCCGTGGACCACGAATCAACCGAAACAATGCGAAGACCACCGCCAAACTTAAAAAAAACTGTGAAAAGAAAAGCCCCCAATAAAGGATCACCATACTCATAAGAAAATCTCCAAAAGTAATTGCTCATACCGTTGTTTTATCAATCGTTGATAATTATATCCTTTTTTTAAATTTAAGACATGGAGCAAAAGCTCACCCTTTTTACTATTATAGGCAACCCAAGCCGTTCCAGGAGTTGCCGAAAGGATGCACGCTAAAATAGCCAAAGCAGTGCGATTATGAAGCAGAAGAGGCACTACAATAAAGCCAGATCGCTGTTTTCGAGACCTTTTTGTTAAAACAAACCAAGCCACCGAGATATTTGAGGATATAGAATCTATCAAGACTCGAAAAATAAGACGAAAAACCGCACTCCAGTTTTTAATAGCAACCTTCTCCGGCTCAAGAAGCCGTATCATCCAACCACAAAACAAAGCGGTTATAATACCTAAAAACAATTGCCCTAAACTAAAACCATTTAAAATAAGCCACATAAGGACAATGACACCACTGAAAAAAGGAGAAGGACAAAAACGATTCATTTATTCATCTCCCTCTTTTCGAGAGAAAAATCCGTTAAAACGCTCCCAATATAATTCTGAGGTTCATACAAAGTCTTAGCAGTTTCAGACATATAATGACTAACAGGACCGGCTACAATTGTTATAAGAAAACACAAGGCAAGAAGAACAGCAATAGGCGCAAATTCTATCACCTGCACACGGGGAACGCGACCTTCAAGAGAAACCCAAAAAGTTCGAATCCCCGTTCGTGTCAGTGCAATCAAAGCTGCAAAACCTGAGAGGGTGACAAAAACCACAAAAAGCCAATCATGATAAACCGGAAGAGAGGCAAAAAAATCCTCTCTACTATGGTTTAAAACTGCCATGAACATCATAAGTTTAGCAACAAAACCAGAAAAAGGTGGCAATCCAATAATCAAAATGGCACAGATACCAAAACAAGCCCCAAGAATTGCCAAGGTTACAGGGAGATATGTGCCAACTTCATCTTCTTCCTCCTCTTCATCATCACCATAAACCTCCATTGTGACAGCCAGAACATTAGCAGCCACATCTTGACAGCGTTCAACCAACTCTACCAAAAGAAAAAAAGCTCCCAGTGCTAAAGTTGAAGAAACAATATAAAAAAGTGCACCTGCTGTCAGTGCTGCATTGCCAATCCCTATTGCTGCCAACAATGTACCAGAAGAGACAAGAACACTATAAGCTGCCAAACGCACCAAAACTTGGCTCGCCAATACCCCAATAAAACCAAAAATCAAAGTGGCAAGCCCACCATAAAACAAAACCGTATGACCAAAATGGTTAAAATATTCACTTTCAGGACCAAACCACAGCAGCGTTAAACGTAAAATAATATAAATACCCACCTTGCTCAAAAGTGCAAAAGAAGCTCCAACGGGCGCTACTGCCGCGCTGTAAGTTGGCACCAACCAAAAATTAAGCGGCCACATACCAGCCTTAAGCAAAAAAGCAATACCTAGAAGTGCAACACCTATTTCGAACAAAACAATATCTGTAGAAGATATATATTTTATTTTAACAGCCAAATCGGCCATATTAAGAGTACCAGCGACTCCATAAATGAGGGCCGTACCAACTAAAAAAAGTAATGAAGCAACAAGATTAACCACAACATAATGCAACCCTGCACGCACGCGTGTCTGACCAGAACCATGCAAAGCAAGCCCATAGGAAGCCGTTAACATAACTTCAAAAAATACAAATAAATTAAATAAATCACCGGTCAAAAAAGCGCCGTTTATTCCAACCATGAAAAATTGCATCAGTGACTGAAAATGAGAACCCGCTTTGTACCAATGAGCCCGCGCAAAAACCAGTACGCTAGTCACCAATAAGCTTGAAAGTAAAAGCATCATGGCGCTTAAACGATCAAGGACCAAAACAATTCCGAAGGGAGAGAGCCAATTGCCAAGCCGATAAACATCGCAAGCCGGCGCTATTTCAAGAGTACGTATAATCAGTAAAACAGCAATAACGACCGACAATCCCGCCGAAAAAAGACTAATCAATGATTTAAATTTCGAACGCCGTTCATCATAAAAAAGAAGAAGTGCTCCAGTGATTAACGGCAAAAGAATAGGCAAAATAAGGAGATGGTGCACTCCTACTTCCATCACTGCACCTCACGTCCATCAACGTGATCTGAACCCGTTAAACCGCGTGAAACCAAGAGAATAACTAAAAATAAAGCTGTCGTTGCAAAACCAATCACAATCGCAGTTAAAACCAAGGCTTGAGGAAGAGGATCGACATAATTAGCTGGATTAATAACAGTAGTAGGATCAACAATTGGAGCGGCATTACTACGCGGTCTACTCATTGAAAACATAAAAAGATTGACACCATAGGAAATCAAAGACAAACCAAGAATGACTTGAAAAGTGCGTGGACGTAAAATAAGCCAAATTCCTGATCCAACAAGAATACCAATACCTAAAGAAAGAACAATTTCCATTAATTTTCCTTCTCTTTCAAAACAGGTTTCTTACCGATTCGGTAACTCCGAATTGACTGGTGTGCAAGTGCAATTAAAATGAGAACAGTTGCTCCTAACACAAGAGAAAGCACACCAAAATCAAACAAAAAAGCAGATGCCATGGGAACTTTTCCAATTAACGGAAAATGAATATATCGAAAAAAGGATGTTAAAAAAGGATATCCAAAAAACCAAGAGCCCATCCCCGTTACGACTGACAACAATAAACCAAAGCCCATCCAACGCAAAGGTAAAACTCTCAAATGCGTTTCCACCCACCGAATATCGCGTGCAAGATATTGTAAAATAAATCCTATCGCCAAAGTAACACCACCGACAAATCCACCTCCTGGCAGATCATGCCCTCGCATAAATAAATAAATAGCAAAAGCGATAATAATCGGAAAGAGCCAACCCATAATAACAGCAGGAACAGCTAAATAATTCAACACTGTATCTCCCACATTTCGATTAGGCTGTGCCATATCAAAGGCTTTCTGGACACGTTGCTGAAAAGGTGCATCAATACTTTCAGGGGCAGGACGAAACCGCCGTAAAAGGGCAAAAACAGTGAGTGATACAACACCCAAAACGACAATTTCTCCCATAGTATCAAAACCACGGAAATCAACCAACAACACATTCACAACATTGCGACCACCAGCATCAGAGTAAGCCTTGGTGAGAAAAAAATCAGAAATCGTCGTACCTTGAGGACGTGTCATCACTGCAAAAGAGAGCCATGCTACACCAGCACCTCCCACAAGGGCTATGATGAAATCACGGATACGACGCAAGCGCACGAAAAAACGAACAGGCGTTGGTGTAGGATTATGCAAACGTTTAGGCAACCACCGTAAACCAAGCAATAATAAGACGACTGTAACAACCTCAACAACTAATTGTGTTATTGCTAAATCAGGAGCAGAAAGCCATAAAAAGGTTGCACAAGTCATCAAACCAGCTCCCCCCGACAACATGAGTGATGCAAGACGATGAAACTTTGCTTGCCAAGCAACTAAAAGTGCACATAATCCGCCAACTAACCAAAGAGCGAGAAAAGGAATATCAACTGGAAAAAGCGGTAACGCCCCCGCTGAAATAAAACCATCGCACCAAAGTAAAAGACCAACAAATGCAAAACACACCCAAAAAATCCAGTGCAACTGTATCTGCAAACGGCGTGTTGATAAAATAGATTCCACCGCACGTGCCCATTTCCAAGAAATAATCACGAGAATGCGTTCAAAAATACGCGGTCCATTTAAGTGACGAAAAAAAGGTGCTCCATCATCACAGGATAAAAAATAACGGTGCCCGACAGCGTAGAGTAATCCGCCTCCTAATAACGCAACAAAACTCATCACTAATGGAGTATTGAACCCATGCCAAACAGCTAAACTATAAGGGATTGTCATTGATCCTAAAACAGACACAACCGCGTTATCTAAAATAGGTCCTATTGTTAAATTAGGAAAAATACCAACTGCTAAACAAATAAACACCAAAAGCTCCATTGGTAAACGCATGAAATGCGGTGGTTCATGGGGAGTTTTGGGTAAATTGACAGGTTTTGGTCCCAAAAAAACGCCATGAATAAAGCGTATAGAATAGGTTACACTAAACAGACTAGCCAGCGTTGCTACATAAGGTGCAATCCAATCGAGCCATGATTCCATATGCGTTTCAACAGCTTCAGCAAAAAACATCTCTTTCGATAAAAAACCATTCAACAAAGGAACTCCAGCCATCGCTGCGCTTGCAACTAAAGCGAGAGTTGCTGTAATAGGCATAGAGCGATAAAGCCCTGACAATTTACGCATATCACGTGTTCCCGTCTCGTGATCAATAATACCAGCAGCCATAAATAAAGAAGCTTTAAAAGTAGCATGATTAGCCATATGGAAGATCGCTGCAACACAAGCAAGTGGACTACCAAGGCTTAAAAGCGTGGTAATCAATCCAAGATGACTAATAGTTGAGTAAGCAAGCAGCCCTTTCAAGTCTTGCTGAAACATGGAAAAATAGGCACCAAGCAGCAATGTAGAGAGTCCTGAAAAGCCAACCAGCCAAAACCAAGATTCTGTCCCAGAAAGCACAGGCCATAAACGAACAAGCAAAAACAATCCCGCTTTTACCATGGTTGCTGAATGCAAATAAGCCGATACAGGGGTTGGAGCAGCCATCGCATTGGGCAGCCAAAAATGAAAGGGAAACTGCGCACTTTTTGTTAATCCCCCCAATAAAATACAAATAAGGACAGGACTATAAAGAGAACTTGACCGGATCATATCTCCAGACTGCAGCACTTTATCCAAATCAAAACTGCCAACAACATACCCGATCAATAAAACCCCAATAAAAAGTGCAAAACCGCCAAAACCTGTGATCGTTAGAGCCATACGCGCACCCTCACGCGCACTTGCATTATGATACCAATAGCCGATCAACAAAAAAGAAAAAATGCTGGTGAGTTCCCAAAAAATAACCAAAAATACGAGATTACCTGATAAGACTATTCCCGTCATTGATCCCATAAAGGCCAAAAAAAAGGAAAAAAATCGCGGTACAGAATCTGCTGGATCCATGTAATAACGTGAATAAATGACAACAAGCAACCCAATTCCTGTAATGAGCAAGCAAAAAAGCCACGATAAACCATCTATACGGAGAATCAAATCGCTCCCCCATTCTGGAAGCCAAGAAATATCTAAACGCACTACGTGGTTTCCGCGAACTTCCGGATAAAGCATTATTGTAAAAATAAGACAGAAAAGTGCAACAATCCCAGCAAACCATGCTTCATTATTTTTTGCTGTCGAGCGAAAAAAGCCAATGATAGCACTTCCACCAAAGGGAAGCAAAACGAGCAATATCAACATTGCTTCCCGTGTTGTCATTCTTTCAACTCCATCCTGTCCTTAATATTTTGTCATCGACAAAACAAAAACTTATATCCTCACCCCCCATTCCACACTTAATGATAATAAGATTTAATAAAACTTAAAAGTATTTAAATTTTTCAAAAAAAACGCTTTCATGAAAATGCTGCGCACCACGCAAGTTTTCTCTTTATTGTAAGAACAATAACGCCCACGACAAGAAGCAATTAAAAATTTATTTAATAATTTCTATCCTTTAAAAAAGCGTGATAAACACTGTTTACGCCCCCCATGAAAAGGCTGAAAACTATTATCATTTTTATTATAAGAGCGATAACGCGCACGGCAAGATTCAATATGTTGTTTAAGCATCCATGGCTCTTTTTTTTCTAATTTTTCCGAAGAAGACGTTAAAAACACTTTTTTAGCATCTGGTACAGCTTTTAATGATGCGCTTTTTGTGCTTAAGTGCGGTGACGTAACAAATGCCACTTCAGGATACCACCAATTATCACTATATTTACGATAACCACGCCGATAATGACGATAACCTTTAAAACCATTAAGTTCTCTACGCCCCGTAAAAATCAAAGGCACCGAACTATCTTGGACAGAAGTCTGAGTAACCAGTTTGGCTTTAGCATCACTCCTATTTTGCCCCCAATTAACAAGAGTAGTTGTTATAATGAAAAAACTGCTAACCAATACAAAAGCTAAAGCATAATATAATTTTTTTTTCATACTCATAACGCAAAACTCAAAATAATAAACAACAGTAATTACAGAAAGCCTTTCTCTTTCTAGACAGAAACAGATTCTTTTCTTAAGACTCTTTTTTCTTGAGACATTCTGTTACTCTTTGTACTAAACGTTGATCTTGGTAATAAGATCCTTCAAAAAAGAATGAATAAATGATGATAAAAACCCCCTACTACCTTATAGACAAATCGAAACTCATCAAAAACATGCAAACAATTTCTCGTTTACGGGAAATGTCTGGAGCTAAAATTTTACTTGCTTTGAAATGTTTTGCTACATGGAGTGTTTTTGATTTAATGTCCGAGTTCATGGATGGAACCACATCATCATCCCTTTATGAACTGCGTTTAGGAAGAGAAAAATTTGGCAAAGAAACACATGCCTATTCGGTTGCTTGGGCCGATCATGAAATTGATGAAGCCTGTAGCTATGCAGACAAAATTATCTTTAACTCAATCCAACAGCTTCAACGTTTTTCTAACGCTAGCAAAACCATCCTACGGGGTTTGAGGTTAAATCCAGGAATCAGCGCATCCAATTTTGATCTTGCCAATCCCTCCCGCCCTTTTAGCCGCTTAGGCGAAACCAATCAAAGCGCTATAAAAGAAGTTCTACCCCTCATAAATGGCCTAATGATCCACAACAATTGCGAAAATGCTGATTTTAATCTTTTTAACCAAATGCTGAATCACATGGAAGAAAAATTTGCAGAACTTTTCGCTGCGGTTGACTGGATAAGCCTTGGTGGCGGAATCCATTTTACAGCTGAAAATTATCCTTTAGAATCTTTCGCAAAACGTTTAAAACAATTTTCTAAAACCCATGGTGTTACTCTTTTTCTAGAACCAGGAGAAGCTGCTATCACCAAAAGCACCACATTAGAAGTCAGTGTTCTTGACACATTGTATAATGAAAAGAATCTTGCCATCGTTGACAGCTCAATTGAAGCACATATGCTTGATCTTCTCATTTATCGTGAAAATGCCAAATTAGAACCCAATCAAGGACCACACGAAATTATGATTTGTGGAAAATCTTGTCTTGCCGGCGATATTTTTGGAACATTTCAATTTCAAAAACCTCTTAAAATAGGCGATCGGCTGTCTTTTCAGGATGCAGCAGGTTATACAATGGTCAAGAAAAACTGGTTTAATGGCGTTACAATGCCTGCTATTGTTCTCAAAGAGTGCGATGGTACATTAACACTTCAACGCCAATTCAGCTATAACGACTATCAGGAAAGTCTTTCATAAAGATCAACCATAAAAACGTCATACAACAGTATTAAAAAGGAGATGAACCTACAATGAAAAAAAATGTTCTCATTATTGGTGCTGGAGGTGTTGCACAAGTTGTTGCACACAAATGTGCTCAAAACAACGATATTCTTGGTGAAATTCATATTGCTTCACGAACACTCAAAAAATGTGAAGCCATCATTGCTTCTATTAAAGAAAAAAACACAATGAAAGAACAGGGTGTTCTCAAAAGCCATTCGCTCAATGCCATGAATGTAGAAGAAACTATAAAGCTCATCCAAAAGACCAAATGCGAAATTGTCATTAATGTTGGTTCTGCCTTTCTTAATATGTCTGTTCTTTCAGCTTGTATTGAAACCAAATGCGCTTATATCGATACAGCGATCCATGAAGACCCCTTGAAAATTTGTGAAACACCTCCTTGGTATGGCAATTATGAATGGCCTCGGCGTCAAGAATGTGAAAAAGCTGGTATAACCGCTATTTTAGGAGCAGGTTTTGACCCAGGTGTAGTGAATGCCTATGCAGCATTAGCGCGCGATAATTATTTTGATAAAATCACAGATATTGATATTATTGATATTAATGCCGGAAATCATGGGCGTTGGTTTGCTACAAATTTTGATCCAGAAATTAACTTCCGTGAATTTACAGGACAAGTATGGTCATGGCAAAATAAAAAATGGACTTCCAATAAAATGTTTGAAATCAGCCATGAATGGGATCTCCCCGTTGTTGGAAAACAAAAAGCCTATATGACAGGGCATGATGAAATTCATTCATTATCGAAAAATCTCGATGTGGAGAATGTCCGTTTCTGGATGGGATTTAGTGAACGTTATATCACTGTTTTTACGGTTCTAAAAAACCTCGGACTCTTATCCGAACAACCGATTAAAACGGCGGAAGGTCAAGAAGTCGTGCCCTTGAAAGTCGTGAAAGCCGTCTTACCCGACCCTTCCTCTCTCGCCCCAGACTACACAGGAAAAACCTGTATCGGAGATCTTATTAAAGGCGAAAAAGATGGACACCTGCGAGAAATTTTTATCTATAATATAGCCGATCACAAACAAGCTTTTCATGAAACTGGAGCACAAGGCATTTCCTATACCGCTGGCGTACCAGCTGCTGCTACAGCCCTTCTCATTGCTACAGGCGAATGGGATGTTAAGACTATGGTCAATGTAGAGGAATTACCACCCCGCCCTTTCCTTAAATATCTTGATCGTATGGGGCTTCCCACTTTTATAAGAGAACAACAAGAGGATAAAAAATTAGAATTTTAAATTTATACCTATAGAAAGCATATGCTTGATTTTTTAAGTTATCAGAAAACTGCCCAATGAAAACAAACTTAATATTCTCATGTAATTATGGTTTTCAAAAAAATTTTAGTTATTCGTTATATTTTGGCAACATTACGATTTCTTAACAACCTTAAAGAAGAAACATATCATCTTTCTAAGACATAACAAGCAATGATCAAGAAAAACAGAGAAGCAAAAACTAATTTAATCACACTGTATAACTTGTCATTATCATCAAAAAGATAGTGTGATAAAGAAAAGATATAAAAATACCGCTCTTTTAAAAAAGAGTGGTATTTTGTAGAATATTCAATCCCTCCCCTCTTCATCTTAAATGACAAATATCCTTAACCCACACCAATCATTAAACAATTCAATTTCTTTGAGCGAATTCCTCTTGGCTTCTCTCTTCATATGATTCATTATCATATATAACACATTGATTTATAACAATAAATATCACTTTCAACTTGATTCATAACGCTGAATATTATAAGATTCTCTTATTACAAACTCCCTCACATTGAATCAATTAATATCTTTTTCCTGCACATCACAAACAAAGCGAGCGTGTGAGTAAAAATTTCTCTTATAAAAACTCTCAAATAATAAAGAGCTTTAGTAATATTGAGAACTGAAAAAGTGCATTATAATGTCAGCGTATACTTTTACTAAACATAAAGATGATGATGCACAAATAGGTCTTATAACAATTTGAATGAATTTTATATATTTCAAGAGGAACTTTACAGCTATACCATTCACGAGCACCATCGTGAAATAGGTTTGCGCATTTTGAGAGATGTGTTCTTAAAACAAAGCACGCAAATAGGCTCAGAACCCTATCCTAAATATTTTATAATAGTATAAAAACCACCCCATATGTAAAACTTTACATAAACCAAACAAACACCACCGCTCTAAACAATAATACACAACAGGATAATCAATAAAAACTACACAACTGAATTTTAAAACAATAATTATAGAAAAGCATACAACAAACGGAATATTTCAATACAATTGGTTGTATTCCTTTTTAAAGTTTTAAAATGTTGTTGTATGCTTCACAAATATTTTCTGCCTCCTATGACTTTTAAAATGTACTTTTTAAAAGCTTTTTAAATATGAAGTGGTTTAGCAAATGTTGCCAAAGCTGCCTCACGCACGGCTTCTGATAAGGTAGGATGTGCATGGCAACAACGCCCCAGATCTTCTGATGAACCACCAAATTCCATTAAAACTGCAATTTCATGGATCATTTCACCAGCACCAAATCCAAGAATATGCCCCCCTAATACCCGATCTGTTTTTTTATCAGAAAGGATTTTAACGAACCCATCACTCTTTTGCATTGCACGAGCACGACCATTAGCCATAAAAGGAAATTTGCCAACATTATATTCAATACCAGCAGTTTTTAGCTCTTCTTCTGTTCTTCCTACACTAGCAATTTCCGGCTGTGTATAAACAACACTAGGAATAACATCAAAATTAACATGCCCTTTTTGACCTGCCAAAATTTCTGCCACAGCAACGCCTTCTTCCTCTGCTTTATGCGCTAACATTGGCCCTTTTACGACATCACCAATCGCATAAATTCCTGGAACATTCGTCTGCCAATGGGCATCAATTGCAATAAATCCGCGTTCATCTAACTGAACACCAGCCTCCCCTAAGCCAAGCCCCTCCGTATACGGAGAACGTCCAGTAGCAATAAGCACAACATCAGCCTCTAAAGTTTCAGCTGCACCACCTTTGACGGCTTCAAAAGTCACCTGAGCAGTTGAGCCAGATTGTGTAACAGCTGTCACCTTTGTTCCCGTCTTATATTCTATCCCCTGTTTTTCCATTAATTTCTGAAATTGCCGTGAAACTTCACCATCCATTGAGCCCAAAATTTTATTAAGATACTCAATAATGGTAACTTTAGCACCTAAACGGCTCCAAACTGATCCAAGTTCTGAACCAATAACACCAGCACCCACTACAATCATATGCTCTGGTACTTTTTCAAGTGAAAGGGCTCCCGTAGAAGAAACAATAGTCTTTTCATCAATTTCAACATTCACACCTGGAATGCCTGAACTCTCTGAGCCCGTAGCAATAATAATATTTTTTGTTTCAATTGTTTGTTTATTACCATCTCTGGCAACAACTTCCACATGACCCGCACTCAAAATTTTAGCTGTCCCCAAAAAAGTATCAACTTTATTTTTTTTCATCAAAAAAGAAACGCCACTTGTATTGGCTGTCACCACAGCTTTCTTATGAACCATCATTTGTTCAAGATTAAGCTTAGATTTGCCAATAGAAATACCAAGTGTTTCAAAACCATGCTGGGTTTCAGAAAACACTTCTGAAGCATGCAACAACGCTTTAGAAGGAATACAACCAACGTTGAGACATGTTCCTCCTAATGTTGTACGCTTTTCAATAATCGCTACTTTAAGTCCTAGTTGTGCAGCCTTTATTGCTGCTACATAACCACCTGGACCCGCTCCGATCACAGCCACATCATAAGACATCCGTTTCTCCTTTCATCCTGAAAACTGTATTTTACAAATCAAGAACAAGGCGTTCCGGATCTTCTAAGCTTTCCTTAACACGCACAAGGAAAGTTACAGCTTCTTGCCCATCCACAATACGGTGATCATAAGAAAGCGCTAAATACATCATGGGGCGGATCACAACTTGGCCCTCAACAACCATTGCTCGCTCTTTAATCGCATGCATTCCCAAAATACCAGACTGTGGTGCATTCAAAATCGGTGTTGACATCAACGATCCATACACACCACCATTGGTAATGGTAAAAGTTCCGCCTTGCATATCAGAAACGGCTAATTTTCCATCACGCGCAAGACGCCCCAAACGACCAATCTCTTTTTCAATCTCTGCCAATGACATTTGATCTGCATCTCGCACTACTGGAACAACAAGCCCTTTATCCGTTCCAACAGCAATTCCAACATTGACATAGTTTTTGTAAACAATATCTGTCCCATCAATCTCGGCATTAACAGCAGGAAGTTCTTTTAATGCATGACAAACAGCTTTGGTAAAAAAGCCCATAAAACCAAGTTTAACACCATGTTTCTTTTCAAAAAGGTCCTTATAACGCTTGCGCAAATCCATCACCGCTGACATATCAACCTCATTAAATGTGGTTAACATTGCTGCTACATTTTGTGCATCTTTAAGACGGCGAGCAATTGTTTGACGCAATTTCGTCATACGAACCCGCTCTTCACGTGTTTCTTGGACAGGAGCTGCCGAAGAACTCGTCGCAGAAGAAGAGGGTGTAGAGGCATTTGTACTTTGTTTTAATCCACCAAGAACATCTTCTTTAAGAATTTGTCCACGTTTTCCAGAACCTGAAATATCGCTTTTTGCAACATTATTTTCAGCCATCAATTTTGCTGCTGAAGGAGAAGGAGGCATTGTACTGCTCGAAGCAGGCTTCTCTGATTCAGATGAAGCCGCTGGAACAAGTGTAGCAGAAGGTGAAGATGATTGGGAGACACCAGCTTCTCCAGCTTCCACCACTCCTAAAAGAGCATTTACTTCAACCGTATCGCCTTCTTTTGCAATGATTTCAGATAATTTTCCCGCAACAGGAGAAGGAACTTCAACGGTCACCTTATCAGTTTCTAATTCAACCAAAGGCTCATCCATAGCGACAGCTTCGCCAAGTTTTTTAAACCATTTGCCAATCGTTGCTTCGGTAACCGATTCGCCCAAAGTAGGAACACGAATTTCAGTAGTCATAATATTTTTCCATACATCAGAGTAGTAATAAATTAAGAACCTAACGCGTCTTTAAGAAACGCAGCCAGTTGTTCAAGGTGTTTCACCATTAACCCAGAGGCCGGTGACGCACTCGCAGGACGTCCTGCATAACGAGCACGTGAATATTGCGCATTAATATGCGTCAAAACCCATTCCAAATAAGGCTCAATAAATGACCAAGCCCCCATGTTTTTTGGTTCTTCTTGGCACCAAAAAACTTCCGCCTGCAAAAAGCGCGACAACACATTCACCAAAACTTTAGCAGGGAAAGGATAAAGTTGTTCAACACGAAGGAGGTAAACATCATCAATACCCTTTTTTTCACGTTCTTCATAAAGGTCGTAATAAACCTTACCAGTACAAAGAACGACACGGCGAATTTTATTATCTTTCTGCAACTTAATGACAGAATCTTTGAGACATTCTGCATCATCAAGCAACACACGACAGAAACTTGTTTCTGGCCCCATTTCATTGAGAAGAGAAACAGCGCGCTTATGACGTAAAAGTGATTTCGGTGTCATCAAAATCAATGGCTTACGGAAGTCACGCTTAATTTGTCGACGCAAAATATGAAAATAATTTGCAGGAGTTGTACAATTAGCAACCTGCATATTATCTTCCGCACAAAGTTGAAGAAACCGTTCTAAACGTGCAGAAGAATGCTCCGGCCCTTGCCCTTCAAAACCATGAGGCAATAAACACACAAGACCAGACATACGAAGCCACTTACGCTCTGCGGATGAAATAAATTGATCAAAAATGACCTGTGCACCATTAGAGAAATCACCAAATTGTGCTTCCCAAAGTGTTAATCCTCGTGGTTCAGCAAGAGAATATCCATATTCAAAACCAAGAACAGCTTCTTCAGAAAGCATAGAATTAACAACTTCATAAAGCGCTTGCCCCTTTTGTAAATGATTCAAAGGAATATAACGCGCCTCATTTTCTTGGTCATAAAGAACTGAATGACGTTGTGAAAAAGTTCCCCGTTCAACATCCTCACCGGAAAGACGAACCGGTGCTCCTTCCAAACAAAGAGAACCAAAAGCT
Source organism: Bartonella sp. MR110HLJHH (assembly GCF_042194225.1). Taxonomy (NCBI): domain Bacteria; kingdom Pseudomonadati; phylum Pseudomonadota; class Alphaproteobacteria; order Hyphomicrobiales; family Bartonellaceae; genus Bartonella; species Bartonella sp. MR110HLJHH. The sequence goes on from NZ_JBHIMQ010000001.1 coordinate 95,280, forward strand.
AGAGCTTCAGCGGTTGCCCAGTCAACACCCTCACCGGTTTCGAAAATTTTAGCACGATTATTTAAAAAACGTTGAATGGTTTTGTGAACGTGAAAATCTGCCGGAATTTCGACAATTTTCTGACCAATTTCCTTTAAAATTTTTAATTCAACACCGGTTGTTCTAGAATGTTGTTCATCAGAACTACTAAAAGCTTTGAGTCCCGTCCAGCTTCCATCAAGCCAATCAGCTTTATTAGGCTTATAAGAAGCACTTGCTTCAAATTCACCTTCAAGCTTATCGCGCCATAATTTTTTTTGTTGCTCAATCTCTTCTAAAGAAATCACCCCTTCTGCTACCAATTGGTCACTATAAAGTTGAAGTGTTGTTTTATGATTACGAATTGCTTTATACATAAGCGGTTGCGTAAAGGAAGGCTCATCACCTTCATTATGCCCATAACGGCGATAACAAAACATATCAATAACCACCGGTTTATGGAAAATTTGGCGAAACTCTGTTGCTATTTTGGCAACAAAAACAACTGCCTCAGGATCATCACCATTCACATGGAAAATTGGTGCATCAATCATTTTTGCAACATCTGATGGATAAGGCGAAGAACGTGAAAAACGTGGAGATGTTGTAAAACCAATCTGATTATTGATAATAACATGAAGTGAGCCTGCAACACGATAACCTTTAAGACCTGAAAGACCAAAAGTTTCTTGGATAACGCCTTGTCCCGCAAAAGCAGCATCACCATGAATAAGCAATGGCATCACTTTTGAACGCTCACTTAATGAGAGTAAATCAGTATGTGCAAGTCCCATAAGTTGATCTTGTTTAGCACGTGCTTTTCCCATAACAACCGGATCAACAATCTCAAGATGAGATGGATTGGCCAACAGCGATAAATGAACTTTTTTACCATCAAATTCAAGATCAGCTGAAGTTCCCAAATGATATTTGACATCACCGGATCCCTCCACATCATCAGGCTTATAAGATCCCCCTTTGAATTCATGAAAGATAGCCCTATGCGGCTTGGCAAGAACTTGTGAAAGAACATTTAAACGACCACGATGTGCCATTCCTAAAATAACTTCCTGCACCCCTAAAGCACTACCACATTTGATAATCTGTTCAAGAGCGGGAATCAGCGCCTCACCACCATCGAGTCCAAAACGCTTTGTACCTTTATATTTAGTGTCTAAAAACTGTTCGAATCCTTCTGCCTGAATAAGCTTTTTCAGGATAGCTTTCTTGTCTTGTTGTGTGAAAGAAATTTTTTCATCTCGCCCTTCAATGCGTTCTTGAAGCCATGCTTTCTGAACCGGATCAGAAACATGCATATATTCCACACCGATTGTTGAGCAATATGTACGGTTGAGAATTTCAAGCATTTGTGGAATAGTTGCATATTCCAACCCTAAAACATTATCAATAAAAATGGGACGCTCGTAATCAGCTGGAGTAAAACCATAAGCTTCTGGAGAAAGTTCCTTATAATCTTCTTGTTTTTCGGCCAATTGAAGAGGGTCAAGCCGCGCACGAAGATGCCCCCGTGCTCGAAACGCACGAATCATCATAATTGCATGAACGGAATCACGTGTTGCACGAATAATATCTTGCTCACTGGAAGTTTTTCCCTTTTGTGCAGCACCTGTTATTGCTTTTTCCTTTAATTTATCACCAAGATATTTTTCAAGAGAAGACCAATCACCATCAAGAGCAGAAACCAATTCTCCATTTGCCTTTACTGGCCAATGATCACTTTGCCATGTTGCCCCTTCAGCATTTCTGAGAACATCTTCTTTATTATCATGAAGTCCTTCAAAAAAAGCACGCCACTGTGAATCAACACTGGTAGGATCTTTTTCATATTGAGCATAAAGTTGATCTATATAATCCGCATTGCCACCATAAAGAAATGATGTCTGTGCAAAAAGGCTATTTATTTCGTCCTGCCTTGCCATATACCTCTCCGGAACATCTATTCCGTCTCCTTATATCTCTTTTCGACCTTTAAATGCTTACAAAACAAGCAATGATTCAAACATTCAAAAAAGTTTTACCTTTTTATACTCAAGTTTTTTCACCTGAATCTAAGAACTTTTTCTTATTCAGGTGAAATTTTCTTTTAGCCCTTCAAAACTGACATCAAAGTCTTACCTATCTGTGATGGTGAAGGAGACACTCGAATCCCTGCTGATTCCATTGCCGCAATTTTATCTTCTGCTCCACCTTTACCACCAGAAATAACAGCACCAGCATGTCCCATTGTACGTCCTGGAGGAGCTGTACGGCCAGCAATAAAGCCAACAACTGGTTTTTTACGACCTTTTTTTGCTTCATCTTGCAGAAACTGTGCTGCTTCTTCTTCAGCAGAACCACCAATCTCCCCAATCATAACAATAGACTGAGTTTCATCATCCGCTAAAAACATTTCCAACACATCAATAAATTCAGTGCCCTTAACAGGGTCGCCACCAATCCCTATCGCAGTTGTTTGCCCGAGACCTTCCTGACTCGTTTGAAAAACGGCTTCATAAGTTAAAGTTCCCGACCTCGAAACAACCCCAACAGAACCTTTTCTAAAAATAGAACCAGGCATAATACCAATTTTACATTCATTTGGTGTAAGAATACCAGGACAATTAGGACCAATAAGACGAGACTTTGAGTTTTCTAATCGCGCCTTCACTTTAACCATATCCATAACGGGAATACCTTCCGTAATACAGATAATTAAACGAACTTCAGCTTCAATAGCCTCTATAATAGCTGCCGCAGCCCCTGCAGGAGGAACATAAATAACAGAAGCATCCGCGCCTGTTTTTTCCTTTGCTTCTGCAACATTAGCAAAGATAGGAAGAGTTTCGCCTTTTGAACCTTCCCATGTTTCTCCACCCTTTTTAGGATTAACACCCCCAACCATTTGCGTATCATGATAAGCAAGCGCCTGTTCTGTATGAAATGTTCCTGTTTTTCCTGTAAGCCCTTGAACTAGAACTTTTGTCTCTTTATTCACAAGAATCGACATAGCTTAAGCTCCCTTCACGGCTGCAACAATTTTTTGGGCAGCATCATCTAAATCATCAGCAGGAATAACATTCAAACCACTTTCATTAATAATTGCTTTACCCTGCTCAACATTAGTGCCTTCAAGACGAACAACTAAGGGAACCTTTAAACCAACCTCACGAACAGCAGCAACCACACCTTCAGCAATGACATCACAACGCATAATACCACCAAAAATGTTAACCAAAATGCCCTTAACATTTGGATCGGCCGTAATAATTTTAAAAGCAGCTGTCACCTTTTCTTTTGACGCTCCACCACCAACGTCAAGAAAATTTGCAGGCTCAGCTCCATAGAGTTTGATAATATCCATTGTTGCCATAGCAAGACCCGCACCATTAACCATGCAACCAATCGTACCCTCGAGAGCAACATAAGCAAGATCATGCTTTGATGCTTCAATTTCTTTTGGATCCTCTTCTGAAAGATCGCGTAATTCTAAAATATCTGGATGACGAAACAGAGCATTATTATCAAAAGAAACTTTTGCATCAAGAACACGTAAACGACCATCTTTCATCACAATAAGCGGATTGATTTCTAAAAGGCTCATATCTTTTTTACAAAATGCCTTATAGAGAATCGGAAAAAGCTTTTCACCATCTTCTCGCGCACTACTTTGTAGTTTCAATGCATCACAAAGTCTTGCACAATCAACCGAAGTAACACCCTCTACAGCATCAATGGGAAGCGTGAATATTTTTTCTGGTGTCTCTTCAGCAACCGTTTCAATATCCATTCCACCTTCTGTTGAAACAACAAAAGCAATTCGACCAACGCTACGATCAACCAAAAGTGAAAGATAAAGCTCCCTTTCAATATCAGCACCATCCTCAATGTAAAGACGATTGACCTGCTTACCCTCTGGACCCGTTTGTTTGGTTACCAAAGTTTTACCAAGCATTTCTTGAACATTTGCAACAACTTCTTCAACAGATTTTGCAAGCCGAACACCACCCTTTGCATCAGGACCAAGTTCTTTAAACTTACCCTTACCACGACCACCAGCGTGTATCTGACTTTTAACCACATAGAGAGGTCCGGGCAATTTTTCCGCCCATTTTTCAGCTTGCTCAACAGAATAAACAGCAACACCATTTGCAATTGGTGCTCCATATTCATGAAGCAGACGTTTGGCCTGATACTCATGGATATTCATGCATTTGTCCTTTTCTTTTATGGATCATTATTAATCCTAAAGTTTTAATATTCTAAATACTTAGTTTTAATGAATTAAATCTTGTTCAATTTACTTGAGACTAGGCACAAGAGCAATACAAGCTTCACAAAGCTTTTTAACTGCATTTACTGAATGATCAAAAGCACCTCTTTCTTCTTTATCAAGATCAATTTCAATGACTCGTTCAACACCACCTGCACCAATTACAACAGGAACACCAACGTAGGTATCATTAACCCCATATTCTCCTGAAAGATAAGCTGCAACAGGCACAACACGCTTAGTGTCCTTTAAATAGGCCTCAGCCATAGAAACAGCAGAAGCTGCTGGTGCATAATAAGCAGAACCTGTTTTTAACAAACCAACAATTTCTGCACCGCCATCACGGGTACGCTGGATAATTTGATCAATTCTTTCCTGTGTTGTCCAGCCCATCTTTATAAGATCAGGCAAAGAAATACCACCAACTGTTGAATAACGCACGAGAGGAACCATTGTATCACCGTGCCCCCCTAAAACAAACGCTGTCACATCTTTAATAGAGACCTTAAATTCCTCAGATAAGAAATGACGAAAACGCGCTGAATCAAGAACACCAGCCATACCAACCACTTTATGTGTAGGGAGACCTGAAAATTTCTGCAATGCCCACACCATTGCATCAAGGGGATTGGTAATACAAATAACAAATGCTGAAGAAGCGTATTTTTTAATTCCAGCTCCAACTTGTTCCATAACCTTTAAATTAATGCCCAAAAGTTCATCACGGCTCATACCAGGTTTTCGCGCAACGCCTGCTGTTACAATAACAACATCAGCACCTTCAATTGCTTCATAAGCATTAGCACCTTTTAGACTGATATCAAAACCATCAACGGGAGAAGATTCGGCGATATCTAGAGCCTTACCTTGTGGCACACCTTCTGCAATATCAAATAAGACCACATCAGCAAGCTCTTTAAGCCCAATAATATGTGCTAAAGTACCACCAATCATACCTGAACCAATGAGAGCTATTTTTTTCCGTGCCATTTTATTTTTTCCTAACTTTTAGATAATTCAGCGCACACCCATCAGCGTCCCTATACTGAATATTTTTGACTTCAACCATATTCAAACAATATCATAAAAAGGAGTAAAGAAATGAAATTTACAAATTTTTCTCCTTACAGAAACAACAACCCTCCGCTGAAACAACTATTAGAAAATTATCACGATGTATCGATAAAGTGAATTTTAAAAAAATACAACAGAATTATTACATTTCTTTAATTTCAAAGAGTTATTGTTTTTACAGTTTACGTAAAGGTAAAAGTATAATCAATGCTTCTTCTTCAAAAGAAAATGTTCTTCCCAAAGTTTTAAATAATCGTGGCTTTGCATTTCAAAAAGACGTGACTGTGTTCTTTGAAATTCAAATGTTTCCGTAATCTGCGCATGCCCTTTATACAAATCTCCCACCTCTGCCGCAGCCGACATAAATAACCGTATGTGGCGCTCATAAAGAATATCAATAAGCAAAATAAACCGTTTTGTTTCATTGCGACATGTATCATCCATGACCGGTACATTATCAATAAAAATCGTATGATAATTCTCCCCTAATACCAAATACTCAGCCGCTGCCAAAGGCTTTGCACATAAATCTCCATAATCAAAGCGTGCACATCCTGCACCAACCCGCGGAATAGGAATAAGGCGCCCTTTTATAGAAAGCTCATCAGATATCTCCTTATGTCCTTGCAATACAAGTGCCCATGCTTGATCCATGCATTCATCTGCTTTTTTCCCTAAAGGTGCTACATACACAGGCTGTAGATTTGATTTTTCAAGACGATAATCTGTTTTTGCATCAAGATTAACAACACGAACATATGCTTTCAAAACTTGAATAAAAGGCAAAAAGAGTTCACGATTTAAACCGTTATAATAAAGGTTATCCGGCGCCACATTTGAAGTCGCAATAAAGAAAATTCCTTTATCAAACAAAGCAGAAATAAGCCGCCCCAATACCATAGCATCAGCAATATCTGTTACACTAAACTCATCAAAACAAAGTACCTTTGCTTCTCGTGCAAGATCTTCAGCAACAGCTAAAATAGGATTATCTTGTTTAAACTTTTCACCCCCAGATGCTTGACGATAAAAATTAATACGCTCATGCACATCAGTCATAAAATCATTAAAATGAGCACGCTTTTTATGACCTTTAGGCAAACAAGAAAAGAACAAATCCATCAGCATGGTTTTGCCCCGTCCTACTTCACCAAAAACATACAACCCCTGAAAAGAACCTTTTTCATCCCCTTGTTTTACAACACAAGAGATATTTTGTTTTTTCCTCTTAAATATTCTATTAAAGAAAAAGCAAAATATCCAAGTCCAAGGACGAGAGATGTTTTGTTCCGCAATTTTTTTTAATAAATGGTCAAAATATTCTGTTATAGCTAATTGAGCGGGATCAAAACAAACCTCCCCTTTAGAGACAAGCTCTTTATAACGTGTTGAAACGAGAATCATCCAAATAACCTTTTTCAAACCGTTCTCAATGAAAAATACAAATACTTTTCACGAATCTGCCCGTCTAGCTTAGTTTTTCATAAACGATCAAAAATGATTTAACGACTTAAAACAACGGGATGATCATCAAGTGTACGTCCCTCAAAACGATCAACATTTGAAGAGTAGAGAGCAAGGATAACACGTCCAGAGTTATTATAAAAATATAATCTTTTTCCTTTAACAGCCCACGATCTCACTTGGGAAGCAATTCCTGGACAGTGTAAAGGACCAGCGCGGTACCCTTGTCCAAACTTTGTTTGCGGCGTTGCGATCCGACAAACTTTACCCCCCATAGAAAGATTCCATACACCAGCAACACTTGCAGGAAATAAATCAGTAGCATTACTTGGCAATTCGAGACTAGCCATTCGTCCATCACTCTGAGAATCTCCTTTTTCATACATCGAAGCGTTTGCTGCCTCAGATATCGACGAAGAAGTAGATGACAGATCAGACACTTCCAATGTTGTCATTTGTTGAGATGGATAAAAAACTTCTAATGCGTTACTACCGTCATTACTGTCAAACCGTGTTGTTGAACATCCCCCTAAAAGCATTACAGTTGATAGTGCAACGAAAAACGAAATTTTTGAAAACGACATATCTGTACTCTCTCCCACGACAATAAATAAGTTCACAAAAAAAATTAAGTGAATATTTGTTATAGTTACAAAGATAAATTAACAAATTAAAAAAAACAGGTTAAAATCACTTATTTTTAAACGAAATAATTTATGTACCCAATTTTATCTTTATTAAAGACTAGAAATTTATAAGATTTTCAGTCATATATTTCTTTATAAGTAATCATTAGAAATAGAGAAGTTTCATGAAAACGCCATTTAGCAAAATGGACGGTCTTGGAAATCAAATTATTGTTATTGATATGCGTGAAAGCACTCATGCTCTTACACTACAAGCAATCCTTGCTTTGTCAGCAGATCCCGAAATGCATTTTGATCAAATCATGGCTATCCACACACCAACCCAGAAAAAAGCCGACTTCCGCATAGAAATATGGAATGCCGACGGATCAATGGCTAAAGCTTGTGGCAATGGTACCCGCTGTGTCGTTGCATGGCTTAAAGATCACAATTTTGGTGAAAAATTTCGTTTAGAAACTCCCGCTGGAATTATTGAAGGGACATATCAAACCGATAATCTCATTTCTGTTGATATGGGATGCCCAAATTTCAATGCAAAAGAGATGCCTGTTTCACGTGAAATAGTTGATACCAATCACGTAGAAATTACGGCTGGTCCTCTAAAAGATGCTTGTCTCATATCCATTGGCAATCTCCATGCTATCTTTTTTGTTGAAAATGATATTCAACATATTCCATTAGAAAAATATGGACCAAAACTTGAACATGATCCCCTATTTCCCGAACAGTGCAATATTTCCATTGCTTGCATAACGTCAAAGAAAAGTCTAAATTTACGGACATGGGAGCGAGGAGCAGGATTAACACAAGCATGTGGAAGTGCTGCCTGTGCAAGTGCAGTGGCTGCTTATCGTCGTGGTCTTACACAACGCCATATTGATGTAAACTTACCAAAGGGAACACTTAATATTTTTTACCGAGAAGATGATCACGTTATTATGACAGGACCAATAAAATATCAATTTAGTGGTTTTTTAAGCCCTTTAACAGGGTGCTACAAAAAGGATCACTCCTGATGGCAATAGAAATTGTAACTTTTGGTTGTCGGCTTAATAGCTACGAATCGGAAATCATTCGCAAAGAAAGTACTTCTTCAGGGCTAGATCAGCTTAAAGATGGTGCTATTATCTTTAATACCTGTGCTGTCACTACCGAAGCCGTACGACAAGCAAAACAAGCTATCCGCAAAGCACGACGTGAAAATCCTCATGCACGTATCATTGTAACAGGGTGTGCAGCCCAAACAGAAGCACAAAATTTTGCCTCAATGACAGAAGTGGATCTCGTTTTAGGAAACGAAGATAAACTTCACGCCCATTCTTATCGTCAACTTCCTGATTTTGGTATTAACCATTCCGAAAAGGTGCGTGTCAATGATATTATGGAAGTACAAAAAATTGCTCCACATATGGTCAGTGCAATGCAAGAGCGCACCCGCGCTTTTGTACAGGTACAAAATGGATGTGATCATCGCTGTACATTTTGCATTATTCCTTATGGACGAGGACCATCTCGCTCTGTTCCCATGGGTGCTGTCATAGAACAAATTAAAAAGCTGATCGGTGAGGGTATCCAAGAAGTTGTCCTTACAGGTGTTGACCTTACAAGTTATGGCCACGATCTTCCTGGAAAAGCTACTCTAGGAAAATTAACTTCAGCAATTTTGCATCATGTCCCTGACTTAGCGCGATTACGCCTCTCATCTATTGACTCTATTGAAGCAGACGAAGAACTCATTAATCTTTTAGCTTATGAAACAAGGATCATGCCCCATTTGCATTTATCTTTGCAAGCAGGTGATAATATGATTTTAAAACGGATGAAACGGCGACACTTACGCGAACATGCCATTCAATTTTGCCAAGAGTTGCGTGCCAAACGTCCTACAATGGTTTATGGTGCCGACTTAATTGCTGGTTTTCCTACAGAAACAGAAGAGATGTTTCAAAACAGTCTTGTTTTAATCAAAGATTGTAATTTAACCCATCTCCATGTCTTCCCCTTTAGTCCAAGAGAAGGAACACCTGCCGCACGTATGCCACAAATCAACCGTAAAATAGTTAAGATGCGTGCTGAAAAATTACGTAAAGCAGGTGAAGAGGCTTACCAAAAGCATCTTGCTCATTTGCAAAACAGTCTACAAACAGTTCTCATTGAAAAAGATGAAATCGGACGAACAGAAGATTATACTCTTGTACAAGTTAAAGGTGCAAAAGCAGGAACAATTGTTCAAGCCCTTATCGTTGATCATGATGGCGATAAATTGATTGCTGTCCTTCCAAAATTAAACGCTGCTTGAGCAGGAAAATTCTTATGACGAAATCTTTTATTAAAAAAATATTCTCTTTTAACAAATCTCAAGAGCAGGAAATGAAACAACAGATTTCTATTCCTGATAAAAGCGATATAATGGAAGAAAATAAAGACAAAAATGAAAGGACAAAAAATAACCAAATCTCTATAGACACAGAAAAAGAAGAGCAAACAAAAAATCGAGAGTTAACACTTACAAAATATGATAAAAAATCTCCATTTCTAGAATCCCATTCTGATAAAATTCCTCTTTCTGGTAAAATTATTGTCACAGACAACATCCGTGAAAAAAAGAATGAAGAAATTTTATCTGAACCTTCTGTTGAACAAAAAAAGATAGCGTGGTTTGGGCGCCTTAAAAAAAGTCTATCTCTTTCTTCACAACGCCTAAGCGGATCAATTGGCGACCTCTTTGTTAAAAGAAAACTTGATGAAGATACATTGCAAGAGCTCGAAGATGTCCTTATCCAAGCTGATCTTGGAGTAGAAACGGCGACACGCATCACAAATACTTTAGCTTCCAGTCGTTACGGAAAAGATCTTTCCCCAGACGATATTCATACTATTGTAGCTGATGAGGTCAAAAAAGTTCTGGAACCTGTTGCAATTCCATTAGAGCTTGATCTCAGCTATAAACCTCATGTTATTTTGCTGGTAGGTGTAAATGGAACTGGAAAAACGACAACAATCGGAAAACTTGCAGCAAAATTAACAGCAGGGGGATTAAAAGTTATGCTTGCAGCTGGTGATACTTTCCGAGCCGCAGCTATTGAGCAATTGCATATTTGGGGTAAACGTACTGATTCTCCTGTTATTTCGACAAAATTGGGTGCAGATGCCGCCAGCTTAGCCTTTGATGCTTATGAAAAAGCAAAAAAAGCAAACAGCGATGTATTAATTATTGATACAGCAGGGCGTTTACAAAATAAATCTGAATTGATGGATGAGTTGGCAAAAATTATTCGTGTTTTAAAAAAACACACCCCCCAAGCACCCCATACAATCCTTCAAACGCTTGATGCAACTACCGGACAGAATGCACTCAACCAAGTGGAAATTTTCCGTGATATTGCTGGTGTTAATGGTTTAGTCATGACAAAGCTAGATGGAACCGCACGAGGAGGAATTCTTGTCGCTATAGCAGCAAAATATAAATTACCCGTTTATTTTATCGGTATAGGAGAAAATATTGAAGACCTTCAACCTTTTTCTGCTTCTGACTTTGCCGAAACTATCGCAGGAAAACATACATGAAACAGCCTTTATCTAACCCTAATTCACGCCATAATTCTGAAAAAAATATGAATAACAATAAGACCCCCCCTCTCTCACCAACCATAAAGTTTCTCTTAGAAATGGGTCCGTTGGTTGCCTTCTTTTTTGCCAATTATAAGGGAGAATGGTTAATAAAAAACATTGGATTTTTTCAAAATTTTAGTAAACCTATTTTCCCTGCAACAGCTATTTTTATGATAGCGATTATTATTTCTCTAAGCTTATCATGGATCCTTGCAAGACAAATTCCTATTATGCCTCTTCTTTCAGGAATCTTTGTTCTAGTCTTTGGATTTTTAACTCTTTGGCTTCACAACGATACTTTCATCAAAATGAAACCAACAATTATTAATAGCTTATTTGCGCTCATCCTTTTTGGTGGTATGTGTTTTAAAAAACCACTTTTACGTTATGCTCTTGATTCTACATTAAAACTTGATGATTTAGGCTGGCAAAAACTTACCTATCGTTGGGCATTCTTTTTCGTTTTTCTTGCCCTTTTGAATGAAATTATTTGGCGTAATTTTAGCGACAATTTTTGGACAAGTTTTAAAGTATTTGGCGTCATGCCCCTAACAGTCCTCTTTATGCTTACCCAAATGCCTATCATTATGAAACATTCAAAAGGACTTTTCACAGAAGAGGACAAATCTGATTCTTAAAAAAATTCACCACTATATATTATTCTATAGATTCATCACCAAACACTGTTCAGGAGAAAAACATGTTGATTGAACAGTTTATTTGTCGAAAAGATAACTTTGGTGTACTCATTCATGATGAAAAAAGTGGCTACACAGCTGCAATTGATGCTCCTGAAGGTGAAGCGATTCATGACGCCTTAAAACGCCGTAACTGGACACTTCAGACTATTTTTGTAACTCATCATCATCACGACCATGTAGAAGCATTGGAAGAATTAAAACAAGTATACAACGCTATGGTTATCGGACCAGAAGCAGAAAAAGAAAAGATTCACCATCTTGATCAAACACTTCAACCTGATGAAAAACTTCTCTTTGGTTCTCACCCACTTTTGGCTCTTTCAACACCTGGTCACACTTCGGGCGCATTATCTTATTATTTTCCTGAAGAAGGTTTACTCTTTGCTGGAGATACACTTTTCTCACTCGGTTGTGGACGCCTTTTCGAAGGAACACCTGCTCAAATGCTGAACTCTTTAAAAAAGCTTCGTCAACTTCCCGATAAGACACTTCTTTATTGCGGTCATGAATATACCAAAAACAATGCTCTTTTCGCGTTAACACTTGATCCACATAATCAGAAACTTCGTCAAAGAGTAGAAGAAGTTTTTTTGCTACATGCAAAAAATACTATGACTTTACCAGTAACCTTAGGGCAAGAAAAAGCTACCAATCCCTTTCTCCGCTGGGATGACAGTACACTGCGAAGAAGCCTTGCAATGGAAGAAGAAACAGATGAAAACGTCTTTGCTGAAATTCGAAGAAGAAAGGATAATTTTTAACCATGTTTAAGCTCGTGTTACATTTTTTTTTCCTTTTTCTTTTTGTAATACATACTCAACTAACAATGGCAAAGGAAATAGACAATCAATTTAATTTCCAGCATTTCATTGAAAATTACACCCTAACTGAAGACTTTCTTTTAAAAATGGAACAAATTGGAAAGGAATATGAAAATTTACTGCCAGAGTTAAAAACATCTAATACCCCATATAACAGTAGTATTAAAGAATTTACCGCTTATATTTTTGATCAACCAAAATTAATGAGTATTTTAAAAAACAATAACATCACACCTAAAGATTTTGCTGTTGGTTGCAATATGTTTGAAGGAATATTGATGGCGCTTAGCTGGGGTTTTGAATTTGATGAAAAAAAAAACTGTGTTTTTAAGCAATTTGGAATTTGGTAAAAAACATATGTATAGAATATTGGCTGTTGAAAGCAAAATTTGTAACCCAACAAAGAAAAAGGAAACAGCCAATAAATTCAATTTCCCGCATGTCATCGCAAATTACATCTTAACGGAAGATTTGCTTTTTAAAATGGAACAAATTAATAAAGAAGAGTGTGAAAACTCACCACCAGAATCAAAAGTATCCAATACTGAAAAAGCATCTGATATTGAAATTGAACACGATGACAGTATTGAAAGATTAGTAGCTTCTATTTCTAATCAACCAAAATTAATGAATATTTTAAGAAAAAATAATATCACACCTAAAGATTTTGTTATAGGTCGCCTCGCCATTCAAGCAACATTAACAATGCTGTTATTTCCTCTTGAAGTTCTCAAAAAAGATGAGATTTCTTTTGATAAAAAAAATGCTGTAGTTTCAGATAATTTGGAATTTGGTAAAAAATATATGTATAGAATGCTTGTTGCTTTAAGAGGGCGTTGTAAATAGAATTCATGCTACTTTGAACAAATGATTAACTTCGCAAACGGAAAAGTCTTCACTGAAATTTGGAAAAGAAAGGATAAATTTTGATCATGTTTAAATTGGCATTGTGTTTGTTTTTTCTTTTCTCTTTTTTAACATATATTCAAATAACAATGGCAAAGGGAACAAACAATCTATTTGTTCTCTCCCTAGCAGCCATCCAAATATCACTGTAAATTATCCTTTAACAGAATATTTCCTCTTAAAAATAGAATAACTAAAACAAAGAAATTGAGGATTTACCTCCAGAGCCAGAGGTATCCAATACCGGAAATGATAACAGCATTAAAAGACTCATTGCTTCTATTTTTTCTAGATCAAAACTAACAGATCTTTTAAGAAAACATAATCTCTCACCTAAAGATTACATTATTGATCTCATGACTCTTCAAGCAACTTTGCTGCAATAATAGCCTTTGAAGATAAAGAAATCCTCTTCAATGAAAAAATACTATATCTTCAGATGATTTAAATTTCGATCAAAAATATATCGATAGAATTCGTACTATTTTAGACAATTAACTAGTTTTGCAAACGCCGGCAAATATCATCTAATTGTTCTAGTGAAGAGTAGCGTATTTTTAAATCACCACCTTTTTTGCCATGCCGAATAGTCACTTTCATTCCGATAACATCTGCAAGTAATTTTTCTAAAGATTTTGTTTCTGTATCTTTCTCAACAGCAGTTCGTTTTTTGACTTTTGGATTTGCTTGTTCATACGCAAGTATTTCCGTTTGGCGCACAGAAAGCCCTTCGCGAATAATTTTTTCGGCTAAATCCTGTGGATTCTCAACAGTGATAAGACAGCGTGCATGACCAGCGGAAAGTTGTCCATCGGTTAAGAATTGTTGTACTTTTGGTGGAAGTTTTAACAAACGAAGCGTATTAGCAACATGACTGCGACTTTTTCCAATAACTTGCGCTAAATCTGCCTGCGTATATCCATGCTCATTCAGCAAAATTTCATATCCCATTGCTTCTTCGATAGGATTAAGATCGGCACGTTGAACATTTTCAATAATTGCCAATTCCAAAGCCGTTTTATCATCTACATCGCGAACAATAACAGGTAATTTATTTAAATTAGCTCGCTGTGCAGCACGCCAACGCCGTTCGCCAGCAATTAATTCAAAACGATGAGGATGATCACGTGATGGTCTTACAATAACAGGTTGAACAACACCGTGCTGGCGAATTGATTGTGCTAAATTATCAAGTTCTGAATCGGTAAAATGGCGTCGCGGATTATGTGGATTGCACGAAATAGATTCAAGTGGAACAAATCGTTCAGAAACAGGAGAAGCTGTATCGGACTCTGTAAATTTGTCAGTATTTGATGAACGTGTAAGATCGCTGTTTAAACTGATATCCCCAATTAATGCCGCTAATCCACGACCCAGCCTTTTTTTTGATTGATCATCATTCATAATTTTGCTCTTTAAATTTTTAGTTGATTTTTTTAAGCAGCAGCACGCGCTTGTTTTTCACGTTGAATCATTTCTGATGCTAGACGCAAATAAGCTTGGCTCCCAGCACATTTGAGATCATAAAGCAATACAGGTTTTCCAAAAGAGGGCGCTTCTGATACTCTTACATTTCGTGGAATAACAGTACGATAAACCTTATCTCCCATAAAAGAACGTACATCTTCAACAACTTGATTTGAAAGATTATTACGTCCATCATACATTGTTAGAACGATACCTTGGATTTCTAAAGATGGATTAAGTACGGATCGCACTTGTTTTACTGTTTCAAGTAATTGACTTAAACCTTCAAGTGCTAAAAATTCACACTGCATAGGCACTAAAACAGAATCCGCAGCCCCCATAGCATTAAGTGTTAAAAGATTAAGGGAGGGAGGACAATCAATTAAAATATAATTGAATTTTTTTTCCATTTCCGGATCATCATAGAAAGCTTTACGTAAGCGTTGTATGCGATCTTGTGATGAAGAAATTTCCATTTCCACACCTAAAAGATCAAGTGTAGAGGGAACTATATAAAGATTAGGTACTGCTGTTTTTAAAGCCGCTTGTGTAATTGAAACTCCCGAAACTAAAACATCATAAGAAGATAAAGGACGGTTATTACGATCAATCCCTAAACCTGTACTAGCATTACCTTGTGGATCAACATCCATAATAAGGACATTTTCACCAATAGCCGCTAAAGCTGTTGCAAGATTAATTGCTGTGGTTGTTTTTCCGACTCCACCCTTTTGGTTTGCAATAGCGATAATTCGTGTTTCGCTCATTTTGCTCTACCCTCTATATGATCGAATATGAGAAATTTCTAAAATAACAGAATTTTCATCAACTTTACTTTTATGTTTTAACAGATCAAAGTGCCAATTGGCAGAGGCATTTTTTATTTCTGTAGCGTAATCCCGACCTTTTTGCAAAAGAGCGATTGTTTTTTCTGTTAATAAAGGAAAAATAAGTTGTAAAAGACTATTGAGCGGCGCTAATCCCCGTGCCGTTATAATATCAGATACGGGAATTTTTTGATATACATCTTCAATTCTAGCGTGATAAACCGTTGCTGGAAGATTAAGTTGAGCAATAACTGTTCGCAAAAAAGAAACTTTTTTCCCATTACTTTCAACAAGATTAATATGTCCTACTTTTTTTTCTTTCAAAAAGATAGCAATCACAATTGCAGGAAAACCTCCTCCTGATCCTAAATCACACCAATGTAAAGAATGAGCATACAAAGGAAAAATTTGTGCTGAATCTAGAATATGCCGTGTCCATAGATCTGGTATCGTTGTAGCAGATATCAAATTAATATGCGCATTCCATTGAAGTATTAAAGACTCAAACTGAATTAAATTTTCCATCGTTTCACGTGAAACAGAAGGAACAATATTTAATAATTGTTGATATTTTTTTTCTGTATAAAAATCCATTAAGCTGTTTTAGCCTTTTCACGTCGTTGACGTTGAATATATGTAATAATAAGCGATAACGCGGCGGGTGTCATGCCATCAATTTTTTGTGCATCAGCAATTGAACGCGGCGACACTTCTTGAATTTTTGATTTAAGTTCATTTGAAAGACCTGAAATTGCCTGAATATCAAGAGAAGAAGGAATTTCTAAACGCTCATCTCTTTGAAGAGAGGCAATATCTTGTGCTTGTTTATCTAAATAAACCGCATATTGTGCTTCAATTTCTAAAGATTCTGCTGTTTTAGAATCAATCATTTGTAATTGTGGCCAAAAATCTGAAAGACGCTCTAAAGTCATATGAGGATAAGCAAGAAAATCATAAGCGGAACGCCGAATTCCATCATGATTAACGTGTAATCCATGAGCAGAAGCTTCATTGGGTGTTAAAAAAAGATTTTGACATATTGATCGTGCTTGATCAAGGCGTTCTTGTTTTTTCTGATAACATTCCCAACGTATTTCACTCACAATACCCCATTTTTGTGCCAAAGGTGTTAAACGCGTATCAGCATTATCAGATCGTAAAGATAAACGAAATTCAGCACGTGATGTAAACATCCTATAAGGTTCACAAACACCACGTGAAACCAAATCATCAACCATAACACCAATATAAGCGGTAGAACGACTTATAAGTATTTCATCTAATTTACCTACTTTACGTGCCGCATTTAATCCAGCTAAAAGTCCTTGTGCTGCTGCTTCCTCATATCCTGTTGTACCATTAATTTGGCCTGCTAAGAACAAACCCGGTAAAGAACATAATTCTAAGCTTCTCGTTAATTGTTGTGGATTAACAAAATCATATTCAATAGCATAACCAGGTTGCAAAACTATAGCATTTTCCAACCCTTCAATGGTTTTCAATAGAGAAATTTGTACATCTTCAGGAAGAGAAGTAGAAAGACCATTTGGATAAACAGTATCATCATTTAATCCTTCTGGTTCTAGAAAGATCTGATGTCCATCACGTTCTCCAAATTTCACAATTTTATCTTCAACAGAAGGACAATAACGTGGTCCTAACCCTTCAATATTTCCAGAATATAAAGCAGAACGATAAATATTCTCGCGAATAATTTGATGTGTTCTCTCATTTGTACGTGTTATTGCACATTCAATTTGTGGTTGTTCAATTTTCTCTGTTAAAAGAGAAAAGGGAATGGGATTTTCATCTGCTTGTTGTTTTGGAAGATGATCCCAAGCAATTGTTTTTTTACTCAAACGAGCAGGGGTTCCTGTTTTTAATCGACCAAGTTTTATATGATAATTTTTTAAACGTTTAGCAAGTTGCACACTTGACTGATCTCCCATACGTCCAGCAGCCCATGTTTTATCACCAATATGAATAAAGCCATTTAAAAATGTTCCTGTTGTTAAAACAACAGCACCAGATAAAATTGTTCCTTGTTTTTTTAAAATAACACCTGATACACAATTATCTTTAACAACCAGATCAATAACTTCATCCTCAATAAGAGTAAGATTTTCTTGTTCTTTTAATAATTTTTGAATTGCTTTTTTATAAAGTTGCCGATCCGCCTGTGTCCGTGGTCCTCTTACTGCCGGTCCTTTACGTCTATTAAGTAGTCTAAACTGAATTCCAGCAGCATCTGCTGCTCTTCCCATGAGACCATCTAACGCATCTATTTCACGAACTAGATGCCCTTTTCCAAGTCCACCAATAGCAGGATTACACGACATTGTTCCCAGTGCTGATATTTTATGTGTAACAAGCGCTGTTTTGGCTCCTACACGCGCTGAAGCTGAAGCCGCTTCACAGCCAGCATGACCACCACCAACAATAACAACATCATATGATTGCATTTTATTCATTCCGTAGAAAATATTCTAAGGTTTCACGTGAAACAGAATATAAATTACATAATCTTTATAATCTGTCTATGAAATAATCAATGTTTCACGTGAATCATTATTTACCAACACAAAACTCTGAAAAAATAATATCAAGCAAATCTTCAACATCAATATCTCCTGTAATTTTTCCAAGAAAATCACTTGCACAACGGAGATGTTCTGCACGTAAACTGAGATCAAGAGAATGATAATTAAGAGAATATTCAATCTCTTTAACAGCCTCCTTTAATAATTGAAGTTGTCTTTTACGCGCCGGAACAATATTTCCAATTTCAGAAGCACGATGATGACAAAATGATTCAAGTTCTTTGATAAAATAATCAAAATTTAAACCAGTTAATGCGGAAAATTGTATAGACCAATGCTGATCATTTTTTTCATAAAGATCAAGCTTATTGCCAACACACCATATTTCAGCCGATGTTTCTGGTAAATCAACTTGCTCAGGATTTCCTATATCATAAACCAAAATAACTAAATCAGCTTCCCTAACATGCTGTTTAGCAACTTCTATTCCCATTTGTTCTATTTTATTTTCTGTTTTTCTAAAACCAGCAGTATCCGTTAAAAAAATAGGTAAACCACCAAGAATAATTCTCATTTCTAAAGCATCACGGGTTGTTCCTGCTTCTTCCGTTACAATAGCAACAGATCTTCCTGAAAGACGATTCATAATGCTTGATTTTCCAGAATTTGGAGCACCAGCAATAACAATTTTTAATCCATCACGTAAAATACTAGCACGCTCTCCTTCAGTAATATATTCACGAATAGAAGTACAAAGATCCTCAACATCTTTCCAAACTTTATCAGATATTGCGTTAGGAATATCTGCTTCATCAACAAAATCGAGTTCTGCCTCAATAAAAGCACGCGCCTTCATAAGCTTATGACGCCAATCACGATAAAGTGTCGTTAAATGTCCACTTGTACCCATAACAGCTAAACGCCGTTGGCTTTCCGTTTCTGCTTCTATTAAATCAGCAAGACCTTCTGCTTGAACAAGATCTAATTTTCCTTCCATAAAAGCACGACGTGAAAATTCACCTGCTTCTGCAATACGGCATCCAGAAAATGTCGACAATTCATCGAGAAAACGACTAACAACGGCTTTTCCTCCATGTAAATGGAATTCTGCACAATCTTCCCCCGTAAAACTATGAGGAGCGGGAAAAAAAACAGTTAAACCAGAATCTAAAAAGCTCCCATCACGAGCAGTAAGATTTCCATAATGCATAAAACGTGCTTTAGGTAAACGACCACAAAGCGTTTTAACTATATCCACAACATGAGGACCAGAAAGCCGAATGACTGCAACCCCTGAAGGTAACAATCCACTCGAAACAGCAAAGATTGTATCCACAGGTTTTATCCTAATAAAAACTTTAATGACTCTACGTATTCATTGAATCAAAAAATTCACTATTGTTTTTTGTTTGCTTTAATTTATCAATCAAAAATTCAATTGCATCTGTTACATTCATAGATGCTAAAATACGACGAAGAACAAAAATTTTGTGCAAATCTTGTCGTTCTACCAGAAGTTCTTCCTTACGCGTTCCTGACTTTAAAATATCCATAGCAGGGAAAATACGCTTATCAGCAACTTTTCGATCAAGAACAATTTCAGAATTACCTGTTCCTTTAAATTCTTCAAAAATAACCTCATCCATACGACTTCCTGTATCAATCAAAGCCGTTGCAATAATGGTTAAAGATCCACCTTCTTCAATATTACGTGCTGCACCAAAAAAACGTTTTGGACGCTGGAGAGCATTTGCATCCACACCACCTGTTAAAACTTTACCCGAAGAAGGAACAACTGTATTATATGCACGCCCAAGACGTGTAATAGAATCAAGAAGAATAACAACATCGCGTCCATATTCAACGAGGCGTTTGGCTTTTTCAATGACCATTTCTGCTACTTGTACGTGACGTATTGCAGGTTCATCAAAAGTAGAAGAAACCACTTCTCCTTTTACTGAACGCTGCATATCTGTAACTTCTTCTGGTCGTTCATCAATTAAAAGAACAATGAGATAACATTCAGGATGATTAGTGGTAATGGAATGAGCAATATTTTGAAGTAAAACTGTTTTTCCTGTCCGAGGAGGAGCAACAATTAACCCTCTTTGTCCTTTTCCCAATGGAGATATCAAATCAATCACGCGTGATGACATATCTTTCTCTGTAGGATCTTGTATTTCCATTTGGAAACGCTCATTTGAATAAAGAGGAGTAAGATTATCAAAGTGAATTTTATAACGAATCTTTTCAGGTTTTTCGAAATTAATTGTATTAATTTTAAGGAGAGCAAAATAACGTTCTCCCTCTTTTGGACTGCGTATAGGGCCTTCAATGGTATCGCCTGTTTTTAAAGAAAATGACTGTATTTGTGCTGGTGAAAGATAAATATCATCAGGACCAGGAAGATAATTAGCGTCAGCAGATCTCAAAAAACCAAAACCGTCTTGTAAAACTTCAACAACACCCTCTCCTATAATTTCTACATCTTGTAGAGCAAGTTTTTTCAAGATAGCAAACATTAATTCTTGTTTGCGCATAAGAGAGGCATTTTCAACTTCTAATGTTTCAGCAAAAGAAACAAGTTCAACGGGATTTTTGCTTTTAAGTTCTTGTAGTTTCATTTTTTGCATGAAATATGCTCTTTGTAATTAAGGAGAAGATTATCTTAAATAATTTACGGAAATTTATGAATGAAATATTCTTAAGAAGAGAAATATTTTACACTCAATTTTTTTAATCTGCAAGTACCATTTATATGAAATTTATCCCTATAATATTAAGTAATTATATGAAAAACTTGAAAAAATATAAAACACAAATAGTATTAAATTTAATTTATAACAAAAATATGAGTTAGAGTTATAGCATTAATTAAATGCTATTAAAAAGTATTTTTTACAGAAATTTATATTAATAAATTTATATTAAAGAAAGGATTCTTCTTATTTATAACTGTGTTTAGTGTGGATTATTATTTATCCTCAATTTTATCCACAAAAGGAACTAAAAAAAAGAATAAAAATAACACTATCTTAAAGATATTATCCCCTCTTTTTTTATAAGAGGTATAAAATTATCACGAGCATTTAATTTGTGCATAAAAACGAAGAATTTTTCCTAAATTTTAGTTTTATAAGAAACGGTAAAGGTATATACACATATCTTAACAAGGAGTTAAAATTTCTGTGACAAAAGAAAAAAAATTCTTTCATTTACACATGCTTTCTGATGCAACGGGAGAAACATTAATCTCTGTGGGAAGAGCTGTAGCATCGCAGTATATAACGAGTCAGGCAACAGAGCATATCTATCCTATGATTCGTAATAAAATACAGTTACAAAAAGCTCTTGATGAAATACAACAAGAGCCAGGTATTGTTCTTTACACAATGATCGATGAAGAATTTAAACTTCTCCTTCAAAAAAAGTGTAAAAAAGTAAAAGTTCCTTGTATTGATATATTGCATCCTGTTTTAAATGCTTTTCAGTCTTACCTTGGAATGCCAACACATTTACGTGCAAGCGCACAACATGATCTTAATGCAGATTATTTTCGCCGTATTGAGGCACTGGATTTTACAATAGAGCATGATGATGGACAGTCTTCCAATAGCTTATCCGAAGCAGATGTGATCCTTGTGGGAATTTCAAGAACCTCTAAAACGCCAACAAGTATCTA
Organism: Bartonella sp. MR110HLJHH; assembly: GCF_042194225.1. Taxonomy (NCBI): domain Bacteria; kingdom Pseudomonadati; phylum Pseudomonadota; class Alphaproteobacteria; order Hyphomicrobiales; family Bartonellaceae; genus Bartonella; species Bartonella sp. MR110HLJHH. The sequence continues at coordinate 117,309 of NZ_JBHIMQ010000001.1, forward strand.
TTTAGCAAATCGCGGAATAAAAACGGCTAATGTTCCTCTTATTCCTAATATTGATTTGCCAGAATCCCTTTTAGAGGCAAAAAATTCTTTAATTATTGGTTTAATTGCTTCAGCTGAAAGAATCTCACATATTCGCCAAAATCGAGATTTGGGAGAAGGTTTTGCTCTTGATAGTTATACAAATCGTATCAACATAGCTGAAGAATTAATCTATGCAAAACGCATTTGCGAACGTTTTGGTTGGCCTATTATTGATGTCACAAGACGCTCTATTGAAGAAACTGCTGCTGCAATATTTGAACTTTTATCACGATTTCGTGAAGGAAAATGAGAGAAAATTCTCATGAACGCAGATACGTTAATATTAGCATCTCTTAGTTTTTATCGTGCAAAATTATTAAAAAAAGCAGGTTTAAATTTTTTCATTGAAGGAGCTTCTTTTGATGAAAGAGAAGTAGAAAAAAAAGCAAAAGAAAAAACACCTAAAGAACTCAGCTGTTTTCTTGCGGGTGCAAAAGCAAAAAATGTTTCAGATCGTTTTCCTGATGCTTTCGTTATTGGTTGTGATCAAGTGCTTGATTTGGAAGGTAAAGTTTTTCACAAAGCAACAAATATTAAGGAAGCACATCAACGTTTATGTGAGTTATCAGGAAAAACCCATTCTCTTCATAGTGCGGTAGCTTTATTTAAAAATGGTCAAAAAATTTGGGTTGAAGCTTTTAGTGCACATATGTCCGTCCGTTTGCTCTCGTCAGAATTTATTGAACATTATTTAGCACGCGTAGGAAAAGATGTTCTAAACAGCGTGGGAGTATATCAAATTGAAGGGGAAGGGATTCATCTCTTTGAAAAAATTGAAGGAGATTTTTTTACCATTGTTGGTTTACCTTTGCTGCCTCTACTCATAAAACTGCGTCATTTAGGAATTATTGATGGTTGACTTAACAATAAAAAAAATAAATTATCCGCGTGCTTTTGTTGTTGGTTCTCCAATTCATCATTCAAAATCACCTAAAATTCACAATTTTTGGCTTAAACAATATGGTTTACAAGGAGAATATCTTGCACAAGAAGTAACATCTGAAGAATTCAGTCATTTTATTGCGTCTTTACAAAAAATAGGCTTTTGTGGAGGAAATGTTACTTTGCCTTATAAACAGGAAGCTTTTCGTTTAGCAGATTATAAAGATGAGAGAGCAATAATGATTGGTGCTGTTAATACACTTTGGTATGAAGGAAATAAGCTTTGTGCCACGAATAGCGATGCCTATGGTTTTAGCGCTAATCTTGATGATTTTGCATCTGATTGGGGAGGGGAAACAGCTCTTGTTTTTGGAGCAGGTGGTGCCGCACGCGCTATCATATATGCCTTAAAAAAACGCGGATTTGAACAGATTTATTTGGTTAACCGTACAAAACAACGCGCCGATAATTTAGCTCAGCATTTTGGAAAAACCATTAAAGTTTACGATTGGCATAAAATCCATGAAATACTCCATCAAGCTGATTTGATTGTTAATACAACCTCTATTGGCATAAAAAATCCAGAAGAAAAAAGTGATTCTTTTTTTTGCGATTTTCATAAAGCAAAAAAAACGGCGTTAGTAACAGATATTATTTATACACCATTGATAACTCCTTTTTTACAACAGGCAAAAGCTTGTGATCTCAAGACGGTTGATGGGCTTGGGATGCTTCTACATCAGGCTGTTATAGGGTTTGAACAGTGGTTTGGAATAAGACCACAGGTAACAAAAGCGTTACGGACAGCCATTTTAGAGGATATGAGTGAAAAAAGAGAATGAAGATCATAGGATTAACAGGATCAATTGCTATGGGAAAATCAACAGTTGCTGATTTTTTCAAGCAGGCGGGTATTTCTGTTTTTAGTGCTGATGAAGCAGTACAACAGCTTTATAAAAGTGAGCCAGCTTTGTCATTCATAGAGCGTATTTTTCCAGGTGTTGTTGAAAACGGTGAAGTTAACCGTTTGAAACTTTCTGAAATTTTGATTGATGATAAGGAAAAATTACAAACATTAGAAAAAATAATTCATCCTTTGGTGCAAGAAAAAGAAAGGGAATTTATTAATATAGCGCGTGAACAGGGGAAAAAATTAGTTATTCTTGATATTCCACTTCTATTTGAAAAAAATGGTGAAAGTCGTGTGGATAGCGTTATTGTTGTTTCTGCCCCACCAGAAATACAAAAAGAACGTGTAATGATTCGCAAAGGTATGAATGAGAAAAAATTTGCCTTTATCAATGCTCAACAAATGCCGGATGAAAAAAAACGAGAACGTGCTGATTTTATTATTTATACAGGGAAAAATTTAGAGAATACACGTCAACAGGTTTTTGATGTGATAAAAAAACTAAAGAATTGAAGTCATGCGGGAAATTATTTTTGATACAGAAACAACAGGTTTAGATAAAGAAAAAGATCGTGTAATAGAAATTGGTTGTGTAGAAATGGTTGATCGTTATCTTACGGGGCGCCAATTTCATGTTTATTTAAACCCTGAAGGCGTTATTATTCCTGATGAAGTTGTAGCAATTCACGGATTAACCAATGAACGCCTAAAAAACGAGAAAAGTTTTAGTGATATTGTTGATGAATTTTTGGAATTTATTAAAGGCGCGACAATGATTGCGCATAATGCGAGTTTTGATATTGGTTTTATTAATGCAGAATTAAAACGCGTCAACAAACCGCTCATCAGTGTTGATAATATTCTTGATACACTGGCTATGGCACGGCGTAAATTCCCTATGGGGCCTAATTCTCTTGATATTTTATGCAAACGTTTTGGAATTGATAACAGCCATCGTGTTCTTCATGGTGCTTTGCTTGATGCAGAGATCCTAGCCGATGTTTATATTGAACTGATCGGTGGAAAACAAGGTGTATTGGGTTTTGGTAATAGAAGGGGTGTTGATGAACATATCCAGAATGATAAAGATACATCTTATGCAGTTAAAATTCGCCCACAGGCTTTACCTTCAAGATTGAGTACGCAAGAAAAAAGGTTTCATGCCGATTTTATCAACACGATGGGTGAAAAAGCTCTGTGGAATAACTTCAAAATTCATGAATAACATCATCTTTTCTCTAAAGAAGTCACCATTTAAATTAAAGAATATGGATGTCAAAAAAAAACGGTCGTTGTGGGGAGGGGAACACCACAACGACCCTGTCGTTACATCGTACCTCAGCTATCATAGGAGGAGCAAAATGAAAGCTATTAATCCTGTAACAGCAAAGAAAAGCTCTAGGTACTTAATATAAAGTGCAACGACTTCATGTCTTATGAAAAGAAAAAATGGCTTTTTAGAGGCAAAGTGAAAAAAATAAAATAAAAGTGAAAAAAATATATAAGGGTAATTTGCTTTTTTAGCTGAAATGGAGAAATAAAATTGTCATGAAAGCAACAGATCATCTTTTTTTGGTTGACGGATCAGGCTATGTTTTTCGTGCTTATTATGCTTTGCCGCCTTTAAAACGTAAAAAGGATGGACTTCCTGTAGGAGCAGTAGCTGGTTTTTGCAATATGTTATGGAAATTACTTTGTGATGCTCGTAATACAGCGACTGGTATTGTTCCAACACATTTTGCTGTTATTTTTGATTATTCATCTGATACTTTTCGGAAACAAATTTATCCTGAATATAAAGCGAATCGCGCTGAACCTCCTGAAGATCTAATTCCTCAATTTGCGCTGATACGTCAAGCAACGAAGGCTTTTAATTTGCCTTGTATTGAAAAGGAAGGCTTTGAAGCGGATGATTTGATTGCTACCTATGCAAAATTGGCAACAAAGGTTGGGGCAAAAACAACCATTATTTCTTCTGATAAGGATCTTATGCAACTCGTAAATACGCATGTATCTTTATATGATGGAATGAAAGACAAGCATATAGGTATCTCAGAAGTTGTAGAAAAATGGGGTGTTGCACCTGAAAAAATGATTGATTTACAAGCATTAATTGGAGATTCAACGGATAATGTACCGGGTATTCCAGGCATTGGTCCCAAAACTGCAGCTCAGTTGTTAGATCAGTTTGATTCTCTTGATATTTTATTGCAAAACGTAACAGAAATTAAACAAACAAAACGACGTGAAAACATTCAAGCTTATAGAGAACAAGTTAAAATTTCTCGTGAACTTGTTAGGCTTAAAACAGATGTTCCTATAGATAATGATTTAGATGATTTTATTTTGGAGCCACAAGATGGTCCACGTTTAATTGCTTTTTTGAAAGCGATGGAATTTTCAACATTAACGCGTCGTGTGGCAGAGGCAACGACATGCGATGCAGCTGTTATTGATGCACTTGATATAGATGTTGAATGGGAAAAACTGAGCCACGGGCATGATTCTGATATCAAAAATACTGAGCGCGCATCTCTTCATAATTTTTCTGAAAATTCTCCACAAGTTTTTGCACAAAAACGTAAAGATCAAGCGCTGACTCAAAAAATTACAAGAGATGCTTATACAACAATTCTTGATGAGGAAATTTTAAAAGATTGGTTATCACAAGCACAAGAGCAGGGTTTTTTCGCTTTTAATACTGAAACAACATCTCTTGATCCGATGCAAGCAAAGCTTGTTGGTTTTTCACTCGCATTACAGCCAGAAAAAGCAGCTTATATACCTCTTGAACATTTTGATGAAGGAGAAGAGGATCTTTTGAGGGGCGGGCACATTGCCTCGCAGATTGAGACCCGAAAAGCTTTAGCACTTTTAAAACCAATATTAGAAGATTCATCGGTGTTAAAAATTGGTCAGAATATAAAATATGATTGGTTGGTGATGAAGCAATACGACATTATTATAAGCTCTTTTGATGATACCATGCTTTTATCATATGCTTTTGATGCTGGAATATTAACCCATAATATGGATGATTTGTCTGAACGTTGGCTTGAGCATAAACCAATTTCCTATAAAGACTTAACGTATAACGGAAAAAAAATTACTTCTTTTGCACAAGTAGATTTAAAACAAGCAACCCTTTATGCGGCGGAACGTGCTGATATAACGCTACGCCTTTGGCAAGTATTAAAACCGCAACTTGTTGCTCGTGGAATGACAAAAATTTATGAACGTCTTGATCGACCCCTTGTAGAAGTTCTTGCAAGAATGGAAGAACGTGGGATTCTTATTGATCGGCAGATTTTATTGCGTCTTTCAGGAGAATTGGCACAAGCTGCTTTGATTCTAGAAGAGGAAATTTACAAACAAGCTGATGAAAAGTTTAATCTTGCTTCGCCAAAGCAATTAGGGGATATCCTTTTTGGAAAAATGGGATTACCTGGAGGCGCTAAAACTAAGGGTGGACAATGGTCAACTTCTGCACAGACCTTAGAAGAGTTGGCTGCTGAAGGTCATGTTTTACCGCGTAAAATTATTGAGTGGCGTCAACTTGCAAAGCTAAAATCTACCTATACAGATGCCTTGCCTTCTTATATTTTTTCAAAAACAGGGCGAGTTCACACGAATTATTCTTTGGCAATAACATCAACAGGGCGGTTATCATCATCAGAGCCAAATTTGCAAAATATTCCAGTGCGGACTGCTGAAGGACGTAAAATTCGAACAGCTTTTATTGCTCCAAAAGGACATGTGTTACTTTCTGCTGATTATAGTCAGATTGAATTGCGTATTCTTGCACATATTGCGGATATAAAAGCATTAAAAGAAGCTTTTGCTAAAGGGCATGATATTCACGCTATAACGGCATCACAAATGTTTGGTGTTGCGATAGAAGGAATGCATTCAGATATACGACGGCGTGCAAAAGCGATTAATTTTGGTATTATTTATGGTATTTCAGCTTTTGGATTAGCAAATCAATTGGGAATTTCACGCCAAGAAGCGGGTCGTTATATTCAACTGTATTTTGAAAGATTTCCAGGAATTAAAGATTATATGGAGAAGACCAAAATCTTTGCACGTGAAAATGGTTACGTAGAAACAATTTTTGGACGTCGTATCCATTATCCAGAAATAAAAGCAAAGAATGTAAAAATTCGTTCTCTTAATGAGCGAGCAGCTATCAATGCTCCAATTCAAGGTTCCGCGGCTGATATTATTCGCCGCGCTATGATACAGATGGAAAATGCTTTAAAAGAAGAAAAACTATCAGCAAAAATGTTGCTGCAAGTGCATGATGAACTGATTTTTGAAGTACCAGAAGAAGAGAGTAAAAAAACCATGGCTGTTGTTAAAAATGTTATGGAAAATGCTACAATGCCGATTTTATCTTTATCTGTACCGCTTGAAGTAAAAGTCATGACGGCTCAAAATTGGGATGAGGCACATTAATTTTTTTATTTATTTTTAAGAATGTTGATTGCGTTGGAAAGATTAAGATAGGCTTTGATAGGCAAATGATCTGAAGCAATGCGTGCAAGCGGTGAATGATGATTTTCAATACTTGTTACCAATTGGTGGGGAAAAGAAAAAACTCTATCAAGGGCTAAAAAAGGAAAGCGAGAGGGAAAACTTGGTACAACTTCAAAAGTGCTATCAAAATAGGGAAAAAAATGATTTAAAGATGAGCCTTTTCCCATCCGCCATTCATTAAAATCTCCTATGAGGAGTGTAGGCATAAGGGAGCGTTTTTGGAAAATTTCAAGGAGCATTTTTGTTTGTTGTTTACGAGAGTAACGTAATAAGCCAAAATGAGCCGCAATAATACGAATAGGGCCTGCTGCCATTTCCAACTCTACAATTACAGCCCCACGTGGTTCAATACTAGGCAGAGTGACTTGTAAAGTATCACGTACATATCCCTTTCGCAAAAAAAGAGCATTCCCATGCCAACCGTGTCCATGAGGTGACATAGTATTAAGAGGTACAGGAATCAAACCGGTTTCAGCTTTTAATAGCTGAAGATTAATCAAACCGACGCGTTCTCCAAAACGTCTATCTGCTTCTTGAAGAGCAAGGATATCAACTTGTAATTCAGTAATAACACGGACAATTCTTGTAGGATTAAAAATTTTATCAACACCTACACATTTATGCACATTATAGGAAGCAACAGTCAGATCATAATTACTATTTTGATTGATGATGTTTGATTGATGATGAGAGCGGCTGTGAATTGCATTTAAAAGGGAGCTATGGAGTTTTTGTTGGATAAAACCGGTAAACCAAGGGAATTTTTGCTTATAAGGTATTTTTGTCATTTTGCGAAAAGAATAGTCCCTAAGAGGCAAAGGGTAAAGACTTACACTAAAAACAAAAGAACCTTGTCTCTTTTAGAAACAAGGTTCTTTAATTAAGTTATGATTTCTGCAATCAATCACGGTTTGAGCCAAGAAATTGTAGCAAGAAGACAAACATATTGATGAAATCAAGATAAAGATTCAACGCGCCCATAATAACTTTACGTCCTCTGGTGTCGCTTTCATCTCCTTCATAATACATCAACTTAATGCTTTGGGTATCGTAGGCTGTTAAACCAGCAAAGATCAACACGCCAATCACAGAGATAGCAAATTGCAAAGCGCTTGATCCAAGAAAAATGTTCACAATCATGGAAAGAAACAAGCCGATCAATCCGATGAATAGGAATGAACCGATTGCCGTGAGATCACGCTTTGTCGTATAACCATAAAGTGAAAGAGCTCCAAAAGCTGCAGCGGAAATGACAAAGGTTTGCACAACACTTTCTGTCGTATAGCGCAAAACGATTGAAGACAGTGAAAGACCAACCAGAGCAGCATAACCAAAAAAGAGGCTACGAGCAGCATTTGTGCTCAATGTATTAATTTTAAAACTGAGGAATAAAACTGCTATGAGTGGTGCAAACATAACAATGTAAGAGAATGGCGATGTATAAAATGTTACTCCAAATGATGTTAAATAAACACTGCTATTGATTTGAGCTGCTGCTTGGCTCATATCTGTTGTCGTTGCTAATGATACAATTACATAAGCGGCAGCAGCTGTAATAAGCAAACCAATGGCCATTGTATTGTAGACACCCAACATATAATCGCGCAATCCCTGATCAATTGATGCATCGGCGTGAGAAGTAGGCGCCGAACGTAAATTTTTAAAATTAGCCATAATATAAAATCCTTTAGCATATGTCCCGTCAGGTATAGGGCTTTAAAAGTGTCTCTGTCATTACACAGATAAGCTTGGCATAAGCCTTAATTGGGCAAATACAAAAACCCTTAAGAATCACTGACAGAATTCCAGCATATTTGCTCTTATTATGGAGATTTATTTAAAAATTACAAGAGATTTATATGAAGAAGGAACCTTACAAATTGGTAAGGAAACGGTTCATTTTAATAAAAAATATTTCCATTTTTTGCCATATTTTTACAAGATAAAAAGACTACACTCAAAAAATTTTTATTATTCACAGAAACTATGTAATACAATCCTTTATAAAATATCCACTATTTTTGCATTTGTAAGAAGAGCGGCAAGTATCTATAATACTATTTTTCAACCTTCAATATTGCACCTGTTTTGCACGGTTAGAAGAGCTATTGAATTGGATTTATATAACATATTGATATATAGTGATAAACTGTCTTTTTGTATGCTAAATGATATTTCAAATAAAAGAGATTTAGGCTATTAAGGGCTTTTATCCAATATAAAAAACGATGATTTATATTTATAATCAATAGGTTGCTTTAACAATACACCATTGAAAATAGTTGAAAAAATGTTTTTTATTAAACAATATATAAAATAAAAAAGGAGAGTTTTTTAACGAAGCACTTAAGAAAGGCTCTGTAAAAAACAATATCTGTAAAAACTAAAAAACATATGAAAAGCAAATGTTCTAAGCAAATAATAGAACTTTAAATGCTGTAAAATATTTTCTCTCTGAATTTGATAGAGGACATATGGATAAAAAATATTGATTTCTATTTGAGTTCATTTCTTTTGCATTGACCAAGTGTAGAAGTGTAAAGTTGAAAAATAAGATTTTATAATTTTATGAAAAGAAACACGAAAAACAATTAGCTGCAAGAATTATCCAAGAAAAATCAATTTACAATCAGGCTTATGATGGTCAATAAGCTCTGTTTTCTAAGACAATGAGCATATCAATGAGAAGATGTACTGTTAGAATGACGTTTTTCTTTCATCCAAGTGCGCAATTCTTCAATAAGAATGGCAATAACACCGAGAGTTATAAAACTATCTGCAAGGTTGAAAATAGCAAAATAAAAAATATCATCAATATGAAAGAGTATATAATCAGTGACATGATGAAAGCGAATACGATCAACGAGATTGCCAATTGCTCCCCCAATAATAAGAATAAGGCCAAAGCGCATTAAAGACTTATTATGTTCAGTATTTTTCCATAGCCATAGAAGGAAGATAATCACAATGATTGTGATGGCGATGATTCCCCAGTGAGAAAAGGAAGAAAAAAACGAAAATGCAATGCCAGAATTACGCACATGATAAAGGGAAAGAAAAGGTATAAGCGAAATTTCTGTTCCTAAAGGCATATTGTGCATAACCCAGTATTTGACAGCTTGATCAAGTACTACTGTAAAAGCCAAGCCCAAGAGAAGAAAAGGGAGTGATTTACGCATCATATTTTTCCTCACATGGTTCCAGTATTAAATAGGGGCGACGGATTTCATAAAGCATAACAGCTGTTGCTACAGCTAGATTAAGCGAGTCTGCACGTCCGCTTTGTGGAATACGCGCAAGTTTATCACACCGATTTGTAAGAAGATCTGATAATCCCTGTTTTTCATTTCCCATTAAAAGGATAATAGGGCCATTTTTGAAATCAAGTGTGCGATAATCCAGAGATCCTTTGAGATGTGTTCCAACGATCATACCTTTAAAGTGAGCAGACCAGTTTAAAAAGGCGCTTTCATCAAGACGATAAAGTGGTACAGAGAAAATAGATCCCATGGTTGCACGGACCGTTTCAGGCGAGAAAGGGTCTGTTGTTTCGCCAATTAAAATAACACCTTTAGCACCTACAGCATCAGCAGTTCGAATAATGGTACCAAGATTTCCAGGGTCACGTACACGATCTAGCGCGATGTAAACATCTTTAATCTGTCCTTTTATCATTTCAAGAGAGTGCCATTTTTGCTTGAAAATACCAATAACTGTTTGTGGATTATCGCGTCGTGTAAGTGATTCCATAACCTTTTGTGAGGCTTTAATAACAAAACCACCGTTGGCTACAGCACGTGCGGCAGTATTTTCGATAGCAGCATTACCGATTTTACTTTTAGAAAAAATAAGCGTCTGTATTGTCCAGCCGAGATTGAGAGCATCAATGACCAATTTCAATCCTTCTGCCATGAAAAGACCTTCTCTATTACGGTTTTTCTTTTGGCTAAGTGCTTTAAGGTCTTTTATGATGGGGTTGCTAAGAGAGGTAATTTCTTTCACTCTACCAGTTTTGGGTCTACACATATTCAAGCAATCCAACGGCTAAAAAGAGAAGTAGAAAGAGCACGTCCTGAAACTTCTTCACGCAAAATGAGTTCTCCTGATTCGACCGTACCACCAAGATTTACAAATGCATCACGCATTAAAGCATGAAGTGCAAAAAAGGAAGCACGAATAGAATAAGCTGTAAGGACAACAGAGAGCGGTTTATCAGAGAGAAGTTTACGACAATTTGAGATCATAGCGGGTAAATGATCAAACAGTTGCCAAATTTCACCATGGGGTCCACGCCCATAAGCAGGGGGATCAAGAAGAATCATATCATAGCTTTTCTTACGACGCAGTTCACGCTCGACAAATTTCATAGCATCATCGCAAATCCAGCGAATAGAATGATCTGGTAATCCTGCTTTTTCTTGATTAGCTTTTGCCCACGCAATGGCTTTTTTAGAAGCATCAACATGGGTAACATTCGCACCCGCTCGTGCCCCAATCAAAGAGGCAATACCTGTATAGCCAAAAAGATTCAACAATTTTATAGGACGTTCGGCTTTAACAATTTGCTCTTCCATAGAGCGCCAATGAGCATCTTGTTCAGGAAAAACCCCCACATGACGAAAGGAAGTAAAACGGCCTAGAAAAAACAATCCATTCCAAGAAAGAGTCCATGTTTCATCAAGTGGCTTTTTAGGAAAATGCCAACGACCAACCCCTTCTTCATCACGGTTTCCTGTGAAAATAGCATCAACATCAGCCCATTGTTTTCGTGGTAAAGCGGGTTTCCATAGTGCTTGACCTTCTGGTCGAATAATGCGGTAAGCTCCATAACGTTCTAATTTTTTTCCATGACCAGAATCAATGAGAGCATAGTTTTCACTTACACCTGTTTCTAAAATAAGTGGCAACTTTTCCTGCGGATATCTATTGTTATGGGAGGAGGATTGAAAGCATTGTGCGGGCATGTTTTGTATCACGGTATATGAGGTATGAAAATATATTATAAAGCTCTTAAGTATTTCGTAAAAGTGCAAAAGAGCTAAAGCCAATTAAAATATGTATAAAAAAAGAAAAGAGCACTTTTAACTCTGTACTGAATATAAAATACAGAGAGAAAAGATTTTATTAAAATACCATTACACCAGATTTGTGATAGACGTTTTCAATTTCTCGATCTCTGCTTTACTTTTTTTGAGAGCTTTTTTGTATTTGTGATAGGAAAACCAACTGATCAGATTCCCTAATAAAATACCAAAACCAAAGAAAATAAAGAGCCATATAAAGAGGGGAGCATGATAAGTAAAACTTTCAGAATCTGCTCGAAAAGGATCAAGGGTTAACGGAACCATTTGACGATTAGCCACGATAAAAACAATCAAAAACGCTGCGAGAATCACACCGATACTTGTTAGAAGAATACGTTTAATTATCATAAGTTTCTCACTGATTAAGACGGTCGCGTAAATCCTTGCCAGTTTTAAAAAAAGGAATCCACTTTTCTTCAACAGAAACAGCTTCACCTGTTCGTGGATTACGTCCATTACGGGCTGAACGGCTTTTTACAGAAAAAGCTCCAAATCCACGAAGTTCAACGCGATTGCCATTTGCAAGTGCTGTTGAAATTTCCTCAAAAATAGCGTTTACAATATTCTCTACATCCCGTTGAAAAAGATGCGGGTTATGACGAGCGATAATTTGCACAAGCTCTGATTTTACCACAATAGCCTCACTTTCACACAAAAATTTTTTTGTAATTGTGCACTTCATGCATATTACAATATATAAACGGATAAAAGCAAAATAAAACCAAGAAAAAACAAATTGCAAGAAACAAAATTTGAAAATACCTTCTATAAAGGTTATACAGATTAAAAATGCGGAGTATTTAAGAGATTAGGAGAGTATGTCCGTACACAATAATTATGAAGCCTTTTCAACGCAATCATCTTTTGGAGATGTTTTTAAAAAAGCATCCCTTCATTCGCGTCGTATTAGCATATTAAAAATTTTTTTACCTCTCTTAGCGTTGATTTCAGCGCTGGTTTTTTGCTGGTTTACGTTTTTCTTGGTTCCCGTTACTTCTGATTCTATGCCTTTGAATAATGAAGAAAGTGGCGTGGTGAATTTGACAATGCTCAATCCAAAGTTAGAAGGGTATACGCGTGCTCATGAACCTTATTGGCTTAAAGCAGAAAAGGCATTTCAAGACCATACACACTCTGGAATGATTGGGTTGCAAAACATTACAGCTAAAGCATTTATGGGCCAACAAAAACAGGTTTTTCTCGCAGCACAAGGGGGGGTTTACGATAACATTAATGGTTTTTTACAGTTGGACAAGCCATTCACCATTACGACGAATGATGGGATGATGGCACAATTTATGTCAGCGAGTATTAACTTATCCGAGGGACAGTTAAAAACAGATCAGCGTGTTAATATTCAGCAAGCCGGTTTGCATCTTGCCGCAAATGCCTTACAAATTCGAGAAAAAGGAAAAAACATGTATTTCCATGGTGGTGTGCATTTAGTGCTTCAAAAGCAATGACGTAATATCAATACGAATCTTCAAAGGATATTTATAAAGAGAAGTATGTGTATATACAAACAGAAGAATTGAAATAATGAAATCGTACAAAAGATGGATAGGTGTGACCTTGGCTTTTAGCATGGGAATGTTAGGAGGAGCAGTTTTAGGATATGCCGAAGTGGCTCATTTTGGAATAAGTTTATCAAGCGACAAAGAACCGGTAGAACTTCATGCAGATTCTTTGGAAATACGTGATAAAGAAGGGATAGCGCTTTTTAAAGGTGATGTTTCAGTGGTGCAAGGTGAACGTCTTTTAAGAACGGCAAAATTAGTTGTTTACTACGATAAAGCATATAAAGAAATTGATAAAAACAAGGAAGATACAAAGGCATCATCTGTTTCTTTATTTGGTTCGTCGGGTATACAAAAAATGGAAGCTTTAGGAAAAGTTTATATAAAAATTGCTACGCAAATTGCTACGGGTGATAAAGGCGTTTTTGATGGAAAGTCAAAAATGATGAGTTTGACAGGGAGTCATGTTGTGTTAACTGACGGTGACAATGTGGCCACGGGGTGCAAACTAACGGCAAATATGGAAAGCGGAAAGGCTTTTTTAGAAGGTTGTGAGACGCCTAAGAAAAAAGGTCGTGTTTCTATTATTTTAAAACAAAATCAAAAGAATGGCCATTAAGATTTCATGTTTGGAATCAAAAGAAAAAAACAGACCGATAAATATAATCTTGAAAGTGAAGCTTCAAAAAATCCCTTAAAAGGGACCTTGATTGCCAGTAACTTGATTAAAGTTTATCGAGGAAGACGAACTGTTAATGGTGTTTCTTTTGGCATTCGTACGGGAGAAGCCGTTGGCATTTTAGGGCCCAATGGGGCAGGTAAAACAACTTGTTTTTATATGGTTACGGGGCTCATAAAATCTGATGGAGGATCCATTAAAATTGATGGATTTGATATTACGCATCTTCCGATGTATCGACGTGCGCGTTTAGGTATTGGATATCTTCCACAGGAGGCTTCTATTTTTCGTGGTCTTTCAGTAGAAAATAACATTAAAGCTGTTTTAGAGGTCGTTGAAAAAGATCGCCTTAAACAACGTGAAGAGTTAGATAGCCTTTTACATGAATTTAAAATTGATCATTTACGTAAAATGTCTGCACTTTCGTTATCTGGAGGTGAACGTCGGCGACTTGAAATTGCGCGCGCTTTAGCTTCTCGTCCCCATTTTATGTTACTTGATGAACCATTTGCAGGAATTGATCCTATCGCTATTTTCGATATTCAACAACTTATTCGTCATTTAACTAGGCGTGGCATTGGTGTTCTAATAACGGATCATAATGTGCGTGAGACATTAGGGCTTGTCGATCGCGCTTATATTATTCATACAGGGCGGGTGTTAGTTCACGGTTGTCCTAATGATATTATCAACAACGTTGATGTACGCAGAATTTATTTGGGAAATCAGTTTTCTCTTTGATTTTACAGCTTTCACGAGTTTCCATTTAAGTTTAACCAAACATTATTACTGAAAATCTCCTTATTTATGCCAAAACTTCTTTTATGACTATAACCTTAATGTTGTTATTGAGTGGTGAAAAAGACTTCATCATTAGAGGGTTAGTTTGTTGTTTTATAAGTTTAGCTTGCTCATGATTGTATCATAGAAAAGATATCACTAGATTAACTTGATAATGAGTGATAAACGAAGCTCTCAATAAATGCGTGTGTTATTGAAAGGTAAGAGATATTTATCATATTTTTCTCTGTCGAATCAAATAATATATCGATGATGCTGTTTTAGGTATTTTGATGGGAGCACCGGTTATATATTGCGGTTATTCAATAGGAGTTGTCGTATTTTATTGGTTTATATGGCCTATTTGAAAATAGGAGCTCGGCTAAAGATATCAGGATAAATCTATAAACCTTTCAAAATAATCATTAAATCTCTAAAAACCTTTATATTCTTGTTATAAGGCGATGTTCAAGCTATACAGTAATTTTCAAAGTAAAGGTCCATTTTGCTCAGTATGCTTTTCATCTTAATTTAAGGGCTCATTTTTAAAGAAAGAAAAACTCTGATGGCGAATTATACATCAACTCTTATGACAAGTTTAATAAATTTATGAATAATGACCTTTTCTAGAGTCGTGAGGAAATTAACTTTATGAACAACTTCATTTCTTTGGTTTCTCATGCCGTTAATGATGATCCGAATACTATTTATTGTTGTGTTAGAAGTGATATGAGATGTATTGAGCCATCACCCATTATAAATTGAAAAGTAAAAACACATGCGATGTTGCGAAAAGTGAAAGAACATTAAGTATCTATACCGTTTATAGGTTTATTGATGAGCATTTTAGCGTGTAAGAGGAAAATTAAAGTATGAATTTGAGTGAGTTAATAGCACCGGAAGCGATCATTCCGGCTCTTAAGGCTAATTCGAAAAAACAGGTTCTGCAAATTTTAGCCGAAAAAGCTTCCAAGCTAACAGGTCTTAGTGAGCATGTGATTTTTGATGTTGTTTTACAACGCGAGAAGCTTGGTTCAACGGGTTTGGGTGGAGGTATTGCGATTCCTCATGGAAAATTACCTGATATTAATCGGATCATTGGTATATTTGCACGTCTTGAAAGTCCTGTTGATTTTGAAGCTCTTGATGACGAACCTATAGATCTCGTTTTTCTCCTTTTAGCACCTGAAAATGCTGGTGCAGATCACTTAAAAGCTTTATCACAGATCGCACGTGTTTTGCGTCACACTGATGTTGTGCAAAAATTGCGCAATACGCATAATGCTAATGCGCTTTATGCTTTACTGATTCAAACTTCAGAATCAAATGCAGCTTAGAAGATATTATGAGTGTATAAGTTGCAAGGTATACACCACGGAACGTAGAAAATAATATAATTTTTATCTTAAAAGACTGATAACAAAAGGTTATGTCATGCAATTTTGAGAAATCGTTTCTAAGCGAACCTTCTTTTTAAAGAGCAAGTAACAAAAACGAAGTACTTGTTTTTGTTACTTGCTCTTGTATATTAAAGCATCTAATCATTATGCTTCGTGGGTTAATTTATCCTGTTGTACTGTAAAAAGCCATCATTTGAGGTGTGGAGAGATAAGGCATGTAAGTCTTCTTAATACATTAAATGCTTTTAGAATGTGTGGTAAATATTCTTAAGCAGGACTTGTTTGTAGAGCTTTTGGTTAGGTAAATCACATAAGTGGGAAGACAAGAGGAGACCGCTCGACAAGAATCCAAACTTTTTCAGTCCAGATTGGATTAAGAATCTTTGTCCTTTGAAAGCGGGAAAGAAATCAACAGAAAAATTTATTTGTGCATCGAATTTTTTCGTAAATTGAGTTTGAGTGTTTAGGGATAATATTTTAATGCTCAAGAAGAAATAAGAGTGTATCCTCAGTATAGCAAGATATTGATTTATAAATATAATTCACTATTTTGCATGTTGGATGAGAGATGCGAATACTGTAAGATTCTCTCATTCCAAACCTGTTTATGTTGAATCAATCAAAACCATTTGCTTGCACGTTATAAACGGAATTAGCGTGTGGATAAAAACTGTACAAGAAAGGGTAAAAATGCTTCCTATGAATCGTCTCAAGTATCGAGGGTTGTAGCAAAACATTGGGAGCTGGAAAATAGTGTTATGGTGCCGGTTTGCTTCTTCACAAGTGGAGAGGTCAACTATTTTATAGATATGATTTAGATGTCAGCTGTTTTATAGAGCCCATGCTAAAAAACAATTTTGTACGGTAAAAATGAAAGTTATAGCTTTAGGTTGGGTGAAACAGCTTTGTGCATGGGAAGATTTATTCAGATCCACTTTAATTGATTAAAATGTTGTTAAAAAACGATAAGGTTAAAATTGCTGTAGAAAAATATCGTCTAATACATTAAAATAATATTATAAGCTACTAAAATCATTTTAGAAATTAATAATTGGAGATAAAATATATAGGGAAATAAGATCAAAAGAAACAAAGTGGTATGTGATTATTGAGATAGAATCTGAATTCTTTATGTTTTATTATTAATATATTGATAATATTTTATTATTTTTACAAGATATTTTGAAGATTGAGAAAAAGTGTTATCGGGACGATATTGAATACGAAGTATGAATGCACTATAATGGGTGAAAGATGGAGTATTTTGTGAACATAAATGTATTGAATGCATAAAGTCGAGAAGTGATATCCGTAAGGCGATTAAGCTTTTTTGCGGGGAGTATGGGGTATATTTTCATCTCGTTTTGAAGTTCTATAGCTTAAAGAAATCGTTTTTTATACAAAAACGAAATGAGTAGCATAAAATGAAGATGTTATTTTTTAATGTGGTTATTGAATAAGAAGTTTATGTTTTGGTAACGATTAAAAGGTCACAATGGAACGTGGAAATCTATTCTGGTTAGTGTGAAAATATTTCGCTTATTGAAGGAATTAAGACAATAACACATGGATATCGAGGAGTTTTTGTTGAATTTTTCCAATGAAGAGAATCTTGTTAGAGACTAAAGAAGTGAGCTAAATGAAGATGTTTGAAAAGACTGTTATTGCTGCATCTGTAATGGTTTTTGTTACAGCGGGCGTGGCATATGCACAAACGCCAAGCCGTTTAAATCAATTTGAAGCGTGGGGAGCCTATTCTTATAAATCGCCCAAAAATACGATTTGCTATGTGTTATCGGTACCTTTGAAGGCTCTTCCAACGACAGTTAATCATGGTGATAACTTTTTCTTGGTTACCAAGCGTTCTCATTCACCTATTTCGTTTGAACCGCAGTTTATGGCTGGTTATACCCTTCAAGAAGGGTCGAGAGTGACAGTGACCATTGGAGGTAAGGACTTTGATTTTTTCACGAAAGATTCCTCAGCTTGGTTGGCTTCATCAGAGCTAGAAAAGCAGCTTGTTTCTGCTATGCGTGCTGGAAGCAATATGACAGTGAAAGCGATATCAAAACGAGGAACGCATACCACTTATACTTATTCCTTAAAAGGGGTTACTGCTGCATTAAATGCAGCTCAAAAGTGCCATTAAGGTTTCGATAATTTCTAAAATAGTGATGTGAATTGGAAAGCAATGGCCATTTCCTATGACCTTAGACCAGTTGGTTCATGTTTTGCGCGAGAAACAGATAATGTGGTCGTGAAGGAGAGTTCTAAGCTCTCTTTAATTGGTTTGTCGCAAGATGAGATGGTGCAGGCTTTAAAGACAGTTGGTGTACCAGAGCATCAAACGCGTATGCGTGTGCGTCAGCTTTGGCATTGGCTTTATGTGCGTGGTGTTTCAAATTTTGATGAGATGCTGAATATTTCTAAAGCAATGCAAGAAACACTTAAGTGTCATTTCTCCATTGCGCGCCCAGAAATTGTTGGAGAACAAATATCAAAAGATGGTACGCGTAAATGGCTCTTACGTTTTTCTGCACGTGGAGCTGGAAGGCCTGTTGAAATTGAAACGGTTTATATCCCTGAAGAAGGACGTGGTACTTTATGTCTTTCATCGCAAGTAGGGTGTACGTTAACTTGCTCTTTTTGCCATACGGGAACGCAGATGCTTGTTCGCAATCTGACTGCGGAAGAAATTTTGGCACAATTATTGGTTGCACGTGATTGTTTGGGTGATTTTCCTGATAAAAATACCCCTGATGGGGCAATAGTTCCCATTGAAGGTCGCAAAATTACCAATATTGTTATGATGGGGATGGGAGAACCTCTTTATAATTTTGAAGCTGTTAAAAAAGCTTTATTAATTGCTTCTGATGGCGATGGGCTTTCTTTATCAAAACGTCGGATTACGCTTTCAACCAGTGGGGTTGTTCCTGGAATTATCCGAACCGGAGAAGAAATTGGTGTTATGTTGGCGATTTCACTCCATGCAGTACACGATACATTAAGGGATATGCTTGTTCCCATTAATAAAAAATATCCGCTTGCTTTACTAATGGAGGCTTGCCGTAATTATCCTGGTCTTTCCAATGCAAAACGAATCACTTTTGAATATGTTATGCTGAAAGATATCAATGATAGTTTAGATGATGCTAAGCGATTGATTAAGTTATTGAAAGGGATTCCTGCTAAGATCAATTTAATCCCTTTTAATCCGTGGCCAGGGAGCAATTATCAGTGTTCTGATTGGGAGCAAATCGAGCGTTTTGCTGATGTCGTTAATCAAGCGGGCTATGCTTCTCCTATTCGGATACCGCGTGGACGCGATATTTTAGCGGCATGTGGACAACTTAAATCAGCTTCAGAGCGTTTACGGAAATCTGAACGTTTGCGACTTGAAAATGCCATTGGTCATTAGTTAATGCAACTTTCTGCGATATTAAAGCCTATGCTTTTTTCAATAAATCAGCATATAATAGCATGTGTGAGACAGAGATTAAGATGGATAATTGCTAGACGAACAGTTTCAGCTTTTATATGCTCAATGGGGAGAAATATTGTATATAGCAGTCTGTTTGCGTAATTTCTAAAATAAAGAGGAAACCTCATTTAGAGGGAATATGAAGTCTTAAGTGGCTTAACTAATTTCCATATTATTATCGTACATTTTAATTCTATTTTATGACTTTTAAAAGCATCTACGGTAATATCTTTTAAAAAGTGGAGATTGTGTATTGCTTCACTCTTTTGTTTATTACGTTCTTTAAAAAGATTTCGCTTCACACACGAAAACTCCCGATTCGCTTATAACGTACAAGAGAAAGATATTGTTTGATTTAAAATAAACAGGTTTGAAACGAGAGAATCCTACAATATTTGGGTTCTCATTTAAATTAAAAACGATAAATTACATTTATAAATCAATTTTTGTAACTATAAGGAGATGGAGGGCAAAGATAGTAAAAGTACCAGCAATAAGCCAGTCGAGAAAGCGAATATAAAGAGGATTTTTCTTGAGAATTTTGGTAAGTTTATGCGCTGTAAAAACGATAGAAATTGTAATGGGAAAAGAAATAGGAATATAAGAGAGTCCTAAAAAGAGTAGCTTTTGTGTTGCCATAGGATCATCCGCATTGATAAATTGTGGTAAGAATGTCGCGTTAAAGAGTATAACTTTAGGATTTAAAAGATTGATTCCAATACCAGCAAGATAGTTGCGTTTAGCGCTTTGAGATTTAGAAGATGTCTGTTCGAAGGAAAAAGTTGGATTTCTCCGTAACGCTTGAAAGGAAAACCATAAAAGATAAAAGGCGCCAGCAATTTTTAGAAGAATAAAAGTGTGTGGCGCAGCAAAAATAAGCGCTGATAAGCCAAGTGCTACAGCGGTAACCTGAATGGCAAACCCTGTTGCACTACCCAAGGCGCACATAATTCCAGCTTTTTTGCTTTGTGTAATGGTTCGTCCTACAGAAAGCATCATATCAGGTCCTGGAATAAGTGCTAAAATCAACGATGCTAAAGCAAATTGTACAACAATAGACCACTCCGGTAGAAATGACACGTAAATCTCCTTTTATTTTTAAGCAGTATTCATTATTTACACTCTAAAGCGTTTTTATTTACGTTTTTTGCGTCTTTTTAATGTTGCTTAAAGAGAATTTATTTTTATATTTGTTGCATTGTTTTGATTTCTAGGTAGAGATAAAAGAGCAGCTCATATAGAATTTTGAAATGAAGAAGTGGCAAAATATTAGAAAAGTTGTTTTGGCTTATTCAGGGGGATTGGATACGTCAATTATTCTCAAATGGTTGCAAAGTACGCTAGGCGTTGAAGTTGTAACTTTTACAGCGGATTTGGGGCAGGGGGAAGAGCTAGAATTTGCTCGTCGTAAAGCTGAAATGTTAGGTGTTAAAGAAATCTATATTGAAGATTTGCGCGAAGAATTTGTGCGTGATTTTGTTTTTCCGATGTTTCGAGCCAATACCGTTTATGAGGGAACTTATCTTTTAGGAACATCAATTGCACGCCCACTTATTTCAAAACGCCTTATTGAAATTGCTAAGGAAACAGGAGCAGATGCAATTGCTCATGGGGCAACGGGCAAAGGCAATGATCAGGTACGCTTTGAGCTTTCCGCTTATGCTCTTAACCCTGATATAAAGATTATTGCTCCATGGCGTGATTGGGATTTTAAGAGTCGGACAGATCTGTTTGAATTTGCTCGTATACATCAAATTCCTGTAGAAAAGGATAAGCAAGGCGAAGCACCTTTTTCAGTGGATGCAAATTTATTGCATTCTTCATCAGAAGGAAAGATTTTAGAAGATCCAGCACTTCCTGCTCCTGAATATGTCCATATGCGTACTCTTTCGGTGGAAGATGCTCCAGATCAAGCAACCAGAATCACTCTTGGCTTTAAAAAAGGTGATGCTGTTTCAATCAATGGAAAAAATTTATCTCCTGCAACTTTACTTGCAGAATTAAATCATTATGGGCGCGATAATGGTATTGGTCGGTTAGATTTGGTAGAAAATCGCTTTGTGGGTATGAAATCGCGGGGTATTTATGAAACACCAGGGGGGACCATTCTTTTAACGGCTCACAGAGCTATAGAATCTTTAACGCTAGATCGTGGTGCAGCTCATTTGAAAGATGAATTGATGCCACGTTATGCAGAACTCATTTATTATGGATTTTGGTTTTCGCCGGAACGTAAGATGCTGCAGGCAGCTATTGATTTATCTCAAGAACATGTTGAAGGTGAAGTCACGTTAAAACTCTATAAAGGAAACGTGATTGTTGAAGGGCGCCAAAGTAAAAAATCACTTTATTCGAGTGAGTTGGTAACTTTCGAGGATGATCAAGGTACTTATGATCAAAGAGATGCAACTGGTTTTATTAAATTAAATGCTTTACGTTTGCGTACATTAGCAATGCGTCATCAAGGTGACAAAAAAAGAAATAGAAAATTACAGTGACAAGTGTAAAGTAGGGGAAGTACTTTTGTATGGAATGCCTAACTTAAGCATTTTTATCTGTTGGTTTTTTCAGTCCTTTCATTCAATGTTAGAGGCTTCGCTTTTGTACTAAATCAGTATAATAAGCAAAATTCATGATAATAATAGCAATGAAGGCTCTGATAATCAAAAC
The DNA here is from genome assembly GCF_042194225.1 of Bartonella sp. MR110HLJHH. Lineage (NCBI taxonomy): Bacteria > Pseudomonadati > Pseudomonadota > Alphaproteobacteria > Hyphomicrobiales > Bartonellaceae > Bartonella > Bartonella sp. MR110HLJHH. The sequence goes on from NZ_JBHIMQ010000001.1 coordinate 139,332, forward strand.
AAGTCAATTTTGCTTTATAATATTGAATGTTTTTGATTTTTATCAGAACAAAATATGTTTATAGCGAGGGCGATTTTTGTATTGTGACTTAAGAGTATAAAGAAATTTTCATCTTTTTGCTTGCTATTATTGACGAATAAATTCAAGAACCATACACCCTATTTTGAAAGAGTGTAATTTTTAGGACAAATAATGATGCGTGATCAGTGTGATACCCTTAACCTTGCGCCTGAATTAAAAGATGCGGCTTTTCAATCGAGAACTTGGCCATTTGAAGAAGCACGTAAGATTATCAAACGGTATGAAAAGACGGGTTATCCAGACAGTGTGATATTTGAAACAGGTTATGGACCTTCTGGTTTACCGCATATTGGTACTTTTGGGGAAGTTGCACGTACAACCATGGTGCGTCATGCATTTCATATTCTTACGGAGAATAAAGTAAAAACAAAATTGCTTTGTTTTTCTGATGATATGGATGGTTTGCGCAAGGTTCCTGAGAATGTGCCTGATCGCGAGAGGATGGAACATTATCTTGGTCAACCGTTGAGCCGTGTACCCGACCCTTTTGGAGATGACTATCCTTCTTTTGGGGCAGCAAATAATGCGCGGCTACGGGCTTTCCTTGATCGTTTTGGTTTTGATTATGAATTTGCAAGTGCTACGGATTATTACCATTCTGGTCGTTTTGATGAAACACTTTTGAAAATCCTTGCCTGTTATGACAAGGTTATGGCAATTATTTTACCAACATTGGGTGCAGAGCGGCAAGCGACCTATTCGCTCTTTTTACCAATTTCTCCCTTTTCTGGAAAAGTATTACAGGTACCGATGATTGCACGTAATGTTGAAAAAGGTACAGTCACTTATATTGAGCCAGAAACAGGAGAAACCATAGAAACAGAGGTTACGGGGGGCAAGGTTAAGTGTCAGTGGAAGGTGGATTGGGCAATGCGTTGGACAGCACTTGGCATTGATTATGAAATGGCAGGAAAAGACCTTATCGATTCCACAAATCTTTCTTCTAAAATTTGTAAAGTATTAGGTGGGAAGTCCCCAGAAGGATTCAACTATGAGCTTTTTTTAGATGAGAAGGGGCAGAAAATTTCCAAATCCAAGGGAAATGGCTTAACCATTGATGAATGGCTTACTTATGCCCCAACAGAGAGTTTAGGGCTTTATATGTTTTCAAAGCCTAAAACAGCAAAAAGGCTTTATTTTGATGTCATTCCTAAAGCGGTTGATGAATATTATGCGCATCTTTCAGCCTATGGTCGCCAAGAATGGAAAGAGCGGTTGAATAATCCTGTATGGCATATTCATAATGGTTGTCCTCCGCAGGTTGATTTGCCTGTTTCCTTTGCGATGCTTTTAAATTTGGTAAGTGCTTCAAATGCGGAGAATGCAGAAGTTCTTTGGGGTTTTATTTCTCGTTACGCTAAAGGAGCAAATGCACAAACTTATCCAGAACTTAATCAATTAGTGAAGTTTGCCATTAGATATTTTGATGTTTTTGTTAAACCAAACAAAAAATTCCGGCTCCCTGATGATAGCGAACGAGCAACATTAGCACAAATTGATGAAAAATTAGCTAATTTACCTGAAACTGTTGATGGCAATATGCTACAAAATATGCTTCTTGATGTTGCGCGGTTAACGGAACGCTATCAAGATCATAGCAAAAAAAGCCCTGAAGGTGGGCCTGGTGTTTCCAATGTTTTTTTTCAAATGTTGTATGAAGTCCTTCTGGGACAAGAGCGAGGTCCACGATGGGGATCATTTATAGCGCTTTATGGGATTAATGAAATGCGTGCACTGATTGCTGAAGCGCTTGCACGGCCGACGGAGGAATAATGGAAAAGAGAGTGCAGGAAGTAAAGCGACGCCGTACATTTGCAATTATTGCTCACCCAGATGCTGGGAAAACAACATTGACAGAAAAGCTTTTATTGTTTGGTGGTGCTATTCAACTTGCAGGAGAAGTAAAAGCCAAAAAAGATCGTATTCAAACCCGTTCTGATTGGATGAATATTGAGCGTGATCGTGGTATTTCCGTTGTAACTTCGGTGATGACGTTTGAATATGAAAATCATATTTTTAATCTCCTAGATACTCCAGGACATGAGGACTTTGCGGACGATACCTATCGCACACTCACAGCTGTTGATAGTGCTGTCATGGTTTTGGATGCGGCACGGGGAATTGAGCCTAGAACATTAAAATTGTTTGAAGTGTGTCGGATGCGGGATATTCCTATTGTTACGTTTATCAATAAAATGGATCGTGAGGCACGTGATCCTATAGAGCTTTTAGATGAAATTGAAGAAAAGCTTGCTCTTGATACTGCGCCTATAACATGGCCAATTGGTACGGGTAAAGATTTTGTTGGTACCTATGACCTTTATCATAATCGTTTTCGTCAAAAAGATGATGAGATAACACAGCAGATAGTTTCAAATCCCAGAGAGGTTGTCCATTTACTTCCTGAATATCAACATTCAACTTTTATTGAAGGGGTAGAACTCGCTCAAAGTGTTTGCAAGAATTTTGATCTTCAAGCTTTCCGTGAAGGTCATATGACTCCGGTTTATTTTGGTTCAGCTTTGCGAAATTTTGGTGTTCGTGATTTGATCAATGCGCTTATTGATTTTGGTCAAAGTCCTCGTGACCAAAGTGCAGATCAGCGCAATGTCATAGCCATGGAACCTAAAATGACGGGATTTGTTTTTAAAATTCAAGCAAATATGGATCCTAATCATCGTGATCGTATTGCATTTTTTCGGGTATGTTCGGGAACACTTGAACGTGGTATGAAGACAAAGTTGGTTCGAACAGGAAAACCAATGACACTTTCGGCTCCACAATTTTTCTTTGCGCGTTCACGCCAAATTGCTGATCAAGCCTATGCCGGTGATATCGTAGGGATTCCTAATCATGGAACATTGCGTATTGGCGATACTTTGACTGAAGGAGAAGATATCCTCTTTAAGGGAGTACCAAATTTTGCACCAGAGATTTTGCGTCGTGTTTGTTTGGGCGATCCAATGAAAGCAAAAAAGCTCAAAGAAGCTTTGCAACAAATGGCTGAAGAAGGGGTTGTACAATTGTTTATTCCTGATGATGGGTCGCCTTCTCTCATTGGTGTTATTGGTGCTTTGCAAATTGATGTTTTAAAAGAACGATTAAAAATAGAATATTCTTTGCCAGTGAATTTTGAGTCTGCGCGTTTTAATTTATGTCGTTGGATTTCAGCGCAGAGCAAAGATGAGTTGCAAAAGTTTCTCAGCAATCACCGCTCTGCTATTGCGTATGATTTAGAAGGTGATCCAGTCTTTTTAGCGGAGAATCATTTTTCATTGAATTATGAGGCAGAAAGAGCTCCTAAAATAAAATTTTCTGCTTTTAAAGATTACCAAGTACGCTCTTAAAATAAAGAAAAATATTTTCTACAATAATTTGATTTATAATGATAATTTATCATTTTTTATATTGGGTTAAAAATCTGAATATTATAAGTTTCTTATATTGAAACAACCAAAATCGTTTGTTTGCATGTCATAAGTAGGATTGATGTGTGCGTAAAACACTGGAAGCAAGAAATACAAAGCCTCTTATAAATCTTCTCCATAGCCAAGAGCTTTCAAAATATTGGGTGAGGGTAAAAAAGTGATGATGGTGGTTTGTAGCGTTATGATGTAACGATGGTGGTGTGTGGTGTATCTTATCCCATTCACGGAAGTTTAAGTTATACTATTCATTTATATTATTTACGGGACGACATTACGAGGTAAGCTCAAGTACAATGAAAGATGTCTCTTTAAAAACAAACATATAAAATTGCAACATAATGATATTTTTGGGCATTCTATTTTGCATAAGGGATGTAATCCTAGCAAAATAGAGGCTTGCACGATAAACTTTTGCAAAACTCTCTCCATCAAAGTAATCTATTTTCGCTGTGAAGGGTGGAAATATTATTTTTTTCCCAAGCTTTTTATGGGAAAATATTATTTATGAAACTGATTTTTTAAATCTAAAATAAAAAATCTGCTGTATAAATATAGCTTTTCAGTTTTTCCTTGTATAAATATTGTATACAGTCAAAATAATACAAATAATACAAATAATCAATAAGCTGAAATTTGTTATCCCAAAGATGAGATCATATGACCTATAAACCGCGTGTTTTTTCTATTTCTCCGGGAACTGCTTTTTTGCCTCACTTTGTTGATGCACTACTCTCTGGTAGCCTTATTGATAATTTCGCTTCTAGTGGAGATATTCAAACTGCCCTTGCCGATAGCCTTATTTATGTTCCGACACGTCGTGCTGCTCGCGCTTTGCGTTTAGCCTTTGTTGAAAGAAGTGATACACAATCAACATTCTTGCCAACCATTCGTGCTCTAGGAGATGTAGATGAAGACAGTTTCCTTTTTGTTGAAAATCATACCAGCACTCTCGATCCGCCTATTGGAGAAAGCGAACGTCTTTTACTTTTAGCACGCCTTATTCGTCCATGGCGTGAAAATTTACCTGCGCATCTGCGTGCCATGTTTGGCACAGAAGATGTGCTTATTCCGGCTCATAGTGCTGATGCGATTTGGCTTGCGCAAGATTTAGCACACTTGATGGACGAAATTGAAACAGAAGGAGCAGACTGGTCAAAACTTAAAAATATTGCACCTGATATGGTCGCTGAATGGTGGCAAATAACGCTCGATTTCTTGACTATTGTTACGCAAAATTGGCCAAAAATCTTGACAGAAAGACAACGAAGTAATCCCGCTGAATGGCGTAATCAAGCACTCACAATGCACGCAGAGACTTTACGACGTATGCCGCCTGATAAACCGGTCATTGCAGCTGGTGTGTCAGGTTCTATGCCCGCAGTTTCTCATCTTTTAAAGGTTATAGCTTCTCTGCCAAAAGGGGCTGTTGTTCTTCCTGGCCTTGATCTTCATATGGATGAAGAACAATGGAATGCACTATGCACAAGCCATAAAGAAAAAACAGCTTGTGATTTTTTTGATCCTGCAGAAAATGTTTTTAGCCATCCTCAATATCATTTAAAAAAACTTCTAACTCTCATGGAGTGTCAACGTCATCATGTTTGCGAAATTGGCCAACAAAGTATAACAAAGAAAAGACGAATGGCTCTTTTATCAGAAGCACTCCGACCAGCTTCTACAACAGATAAATGGATACAAATTGTCCGTGATGATTATGAAAATCTTTGTGCAGATTGGTCATTTATTGAAGCTATAAATGAACGTGAAGAAGCTCTCGCTATAGCTGTTACCTTACGTAAAGCTATTGAAGAACCCCAAAAAACTGCGGCCCTTATTACAAATGACCGTAATTTAGCACGCCGTGTTGCTGTGGAATTACAGAGATTTGGAATTGAAGCAAATGATTCAAGCGGAATACCACTTGCACAAACATTGCCTGTAACTCTCTTACGGCTTATTTTAGAAAATGTGTTGCAACCCGATGATCCCATTGCTTTTCTTTCTCTTCTTAAACATCCTCTGACAACACTCCAACAAAACCGTCATCGTTTACGCGAAATGGCAGAAAATTTTGAACTTTTTATTCTTCGAGGGAATACAGGGCGCATCAATCTTTGCGAATGTGATCAATTTCTTGAAAAATGGATTGAAACGCACTTTCATAATAGTTCTGAAATCAACGCTCTTGATCAGCAGAAATGTGAAGAAGCACGTTTCCTTTGTCATCTTTTGAGGAAAGCTGTTGAACCTTTAACATCTCTTATGAAAAAAGAGAAAGAATGCACCATCACCGAAGCTGCGATAGCAACTGTTGAGGTTTTTGAAAATTTTGGTCGCAATGAAGATAATTCTCTTGCACATCTTTATCAACACGAAGCAGGACAAGCCCTATCAAAATTTTTACGTGAATTGGTCAGTGATCAATCAGGATTAACATTTCATCTTTGCGAATGGCCCGCTATGTTTTCTGCCATAATAGCAACCCGTTCCGTCACACCTTCGCCTGGAGGACATCCACGTTTATTCATCTGGGGTACTTTGGAATCACGTTTGCAAACAGTTGATACAGTGGTCATCGGCGGTCTTAATGAAGGGTCATGGCCGATATCAACCCGAAATGATGCTTTTTTATCGCGACCGATGAAAATGATGTTAACTCTGGAGCCACCAGAGCAGCGTATTGGTCTTTCCGCGCATGATTTTCAATGGGCGATGGGAATGGATAAAGTGGTGATGAGTCGCGCATTGCGCGTTAATCATACACCCTCCATTCCTTCACGCTGGCTACAACGCATGGAAACAGTTGTAGGGAAACAGGTTTGGAAAAAAATCCGTGAACGAGGTGAAATACTACGCCATTGGGCAAAGATGCTTGATCATACAAGCATAACTTCTGAGGTGGAACGTCCTTGCCCTGCTCCACCTCTTGATATACGTCCGCGTCATTTTTCAGTCACTGAAATAGAAACATTGCGGTATGATCCTTATGCTATTTATGCTAAAAAAATCTTACGGCTCAAACCACTTAAAGAACTTATTCATGATCCTAGCGCTTCAGAACGTGGAACACTTTATCACGCTATTCTTGCTGCTTTTTGCACAAAAGTAAAAAATCTAAAGGTTGACAATGCATTAAATGTACTCCTCACTCTTGGACGTAAAGAATTTGATAAGTTTAATTTACCTGCTGATGTTGAAACAATCTGGTGGAATACATTTGAAAATCTTGCTCCCTTTATTCTGCAATGGGAACAAAGTCTAGAACCCCGAATACGACATTCGGAAGTGGAATCGCAAAAAATACCCATAGGTACAACAGGTGTAATTCTTTCAGGACGTGCTGATCGTATTGATATATTGCCAAACAAAACGGTTGAAATACTTGATTTTAAAACGAGTACACCCCCTTCATCAAAACAAGTTCGTGATTTATTATTTCCACAATTAGCATTGGAAACCGCTCTATTAATGAGAGGAGCTTTTACAGATTTTCAAGATTTTACTCCCTCAAATTTATTTTATATCCCTCTTAATGGAAAAGGTAAGATTACTCCTCAATCAATTCTTTCAGAAAAAGCGGAAAAAGATCACCAAAATGTTATTAATCTTGGTGAAAGGGTGTGGGAACATCTTATCGCATTAATGGAGTATTATCAAAATCCACAACAAGGCTATCTTTCACACGCAGTCCCTATGTTAAAACAATATGAAAGTGACTATGATCATCTGGCACGCTTATGGGAATGGTCAAATGGATTTCATAAAGGAGATCAATCATGACTCTTTTTTCTATTCCTGAAGCAGCCATTGATGCACAAGCAACAGCAACACATCCAAAAACACATGTATGGGTTTCTGCAAATGCAGGATCTGGAAAAACCCATGTTCTAACCGAACGCGTTATTCGTTTGCTTTTAAACGGTACTCCTCCAGCACGTATTTTATGCCTTACTTACACGAGAGCCGCCGCCGCTGTTATGCAATCGCGGATTTTTCGCACACTCTCCAGCTGGAATGAACTCGATGATGCGCAGCTTAAAGAAATCTTATCGAAGCTTGAAAACAAACCTATCAGTGCAACAAAAATAACCTATGCGCGCCAACTCTTTGCTCGTGCTTTAGAAACACCTGGTGGTTTGAAAATACAGACTATTCACGCATTTTGCGAATCTCTCTTGCATCAATTTATGCTAGAAGCCAATATTGCTGGACATTTCGAACTCATAGATGATGTCAACCGCAAGAAATTACTACAAGAAGCCCGCTGCCAACTTTTAAAGCATCATGATGTACAACCCGCTCTAAAACAGCTGCTTAAGGTTATCAGTGAACATACTTTTAACCAATTGCTGTATGAAGCAGCTGAAAAGCAACATAAACTGTCTGATTTTTTGTCTTCTCTTCTGTCTGAAAATGGAGAAGAAAAATTGCGGGCGCTGTTTAATTTAGCACCTGATGATACAAATCAGCAATTACTAGAAAAAATTCAACAGACTGCTCGTCTTCCTCTTTATGCTTTTACCCATTGCCAAACCCATGGGAATAAAAACACCAAGAGTATCATTGAAAAACTTCCCCAATTAGAAACCGCTTGTGATGAAGAAACTATCATTGATATTGTTTCAAATATTTATTTTACAACAGAAGGTAAACCTCGTAATTTTGCACTTATATCGTCTAAAAAATCAGATGAAATTTGGCCTTTTATTCAACAATTGATTAAAGATAAACAAAGCAAGCTTTCTGTTCTTTTAGAGAAATATCAGTGCGTAAAAGTCTGTGCACTCAATATGGCGGCTTTTCAGCTTTGTGCCCTTTATCTCAAAATTTATGCAAATTTAAAAAAAGCCAATGGTTTTTTAAACTTTGATGATCTCATTGAGCGCACACTCCATTTGTTGCAACGTGAAGGTGCAAGCCAATGGGTGCACTATAAACTTGATAAGGGTCTTGATCATATTTTGCTTGATGAAGCACAAGATACGAACCCTGATCAATGGAAAATTATTCAACTTTTAGCGCAAGAATTTTTTACAGGTCATAGTCAACGTGACAATATACGTACTCTTTTTGCTGTTGGAGATGAAAAACAGTCTATTTATTCCTTTCAGGGCGCTGCACCAGAAAATTTTGCTGCAAATGGCAAAATTATTCAAAAAAAAGCACAACAAGCAAAGCAGAAATTTGAAAAAATACAATTGAATTACTCGTTTCGCTCCACAGCCGATGTTCTTAAAAGTGTGGATCTTGTCTTTGAAACACCAGAGAATTATAAAGGGCTTTCAGCAGAAAATACAAAAACCATACACGAAGCTATCCGTACTCACAGTCCAGGTGAAGTTATTTTATGGGATGCCATTTCTAAAGAAAAAGACGAATTTCCTGATGATTGGCATGTAACTGTTGATCATTTAGATACACCAGCAATACGTTTGGCAGAAAAAGTTGCTGAAACTATTGCAGGCTGGTTACACAAAGGAGAAATGCTTCCAGCAAAAGGGCGGTTATTGCGTGCTAGTGATATTATGGTTTTGGTTCGTAAGCGTGATCAATTTGCCCTAGCGCTTTCTCGTGCCCTTAAACAACGCAATATACCTGTCGCTGGTGCAGATCGTTTACAGCTTATAAAACATATGAGTGTGCGTGATTTAATGGCACTCGGACGTTTTGTTTTGCAACCACAAGACGATTTGTCTCTTGCTTGTGTTTTAAAAAGTCCACTCTTTGCGCTTAGCGAAGAGGAACTTTATCAACTTGCCGCTCACCGTACAGGCTCTCTTTGGAAAAGCCTTTGTGAACAGGCATCGTCGCATATTCCTTTTAAAGATACTTTTGAAAGCTTGAGTCAGTATCGTACTTTAGTGGATAAAATACCAGTCTTCGAATTCTATAGTCATATCTTAAATAATGATAAGGGACGACAAAAAATTTTAGCGCGCTTAGGCTCGGAAGCCAATGATGTGCTTGATGCTTTTATGGACTACACACTCGCGATTCAAAAAACGGGGTTACCAGGATTACAAGCTTTTTTGGAAACATTAAGTGTCAGTGAACCAGAAATTAAACGTGAGTTTGACCAAAACCATGAAGAAATTCGCATCATGACTGTTCATGCTGCAAAAGGACTGGAAGCTGCCGTTGTATTTCTGGTTGATCCTGGTAGTGCAATCTGGCATCCCCAGCATTCACCTCACTTGCTTGAAGTTCCCTTGAACAATGCACATTTGAGTGACCAACAAGCTTTTATCTGGCGCCCTAATGCAGAATTTGATACAATGCCCTCTAAACAAGCAACTTTGCGTTTAAAAGAGCGTGCTGAAGAGGAGTATAGGCGCCTTCTCTATGTGGGAATGACGCGTGCTGAAGATCGATTGTTTGTTTGCGGGTATAGCGGTGAACGCAATAATCCTCATACGTGGCTACAATTGGTAAAGAAAGCTCTCGAACCGCATGCGGTAGCTATAAAAGGTCCTGCGGAAGATATTGCAGCTTGGCGTTATTGTATTACATCTCCTTCCTCTGCTTCTATAAACCCAAAAGTCCCTTGCGCTGAATGCCAAACCTTACCACCTTTGCCTGCTTTTTTCTCCCATAAAGTACCAGAAGAACCAGTGCTACCAAAACCGTTAAAACCCTCAGTCGCGAGCCTTTCCATTGAAGCTGATACAGAGCTGTCCTCAAGTCCAAAACAGCTTACCACCTCCCCTGTTTTAGGAGCAACAAATACTAACAGAGCTTTTTCCATTGAATATGGTAATATCGTTCACCGATTGTTACAATATTTACCCGATTATCCCCTACAAAAACGTCGAGACTATGCTCGAAACTATCTCAATATCAAAGCCTCTCATTGGTATGAGAGCCAAAGAGAAGATGCTCTTCGCCATGTTTGGAAAATATTAGATCACGTTTACCTCAAGCCCCTTTTTTCTGAGCATTCACGTGCTGAGGTCTCCTTAATGGGTATAGTGAAAATTCGTGGAAAAGAACAAGCAATTTCTGGTCAAATTGACCGTCTCTACATCACGCAAAACAGCATTATCTTTGCTGATTTTAAAACAGGAACCCCGCCAGAAAATGAAGCTGCTATTGCTTCCCATCACTGGTTGCAAATGGCTCTTTACCGAAAATTGTTGCAAGCTATTCATCCCGATAAAGATATCCAAGCTCTGCTTATCTACAGTAAAGAAGCCAAAATTTTTAAACTTTCTCCAGAAAAACTCGAGGCATTTCTTGGTGAAGTTGCCTTATAAGTTACTCCTTTCCTTCAAAGTATCCTTACACTTTTTTACTTTCATAAAATCGCCCAAACAAACACAATGCACAATCTCTGGTGTAAAAAAGTCCTTTAATAATTTATCTTTGCAATAACTTGATATGAATTGTTATCATACCAAGTTATAAAAAGTGAATATAAAGGATAAATCAATGACGTGTATAAAAGTTGATAAGGACAATTTCGAAAGTGAAGTTCTAACCTCTTCCACCCCTGTTGTGGTTGATTTTTGGGCAGAATGGTGTGGCCCTTGCAAAATGATTGCTCCAATTTTGGATGAAATTTCAATAGAAATGCAAAATCAAGTTAAAATTGCTAAGGTAAATATTGATGAAAATCCAGAACTGGCTACCCAATACGGAGTACGTTCTATCCCTACATTATTAATGTTTAAAAATGGAAATATTTCATCGAATATGGTTGGCGCTACCTCTAAAGGACGTCTTTCTGAATGGATAAAAGATGGGCTTAGTTAATTCCACATATAATCACTATAAAGGAGAGAAGCTTTGTCTCTCCTTTTGATTTTTTTAACATTCTTTTTTGCATTACATTATAATAAAAAGATAATAAAATCAAAATGTTAAATGAATTTAAGAATTCGTACTTTTATGCATGATTCAATTGACTATTTTTTATAAAAAATTGTCCTGTATGAAGAATATAGGCAATTCTTTCCTTATATGCGCGTTAAAAATATTGGGTGAATGATAATTTCATAGAGGTATTTTCTTCTTGGATAAGACTATAGAGATAGATAGTGCTTTCAACACATAAAAAGGCAATATCAATCTAGAAATAAGGAGATTTTAAGAAAAAACTTTGCAAATTACTTTTCTGAAGTTCACAATTTTTAAGCAGAAAGAAGTAAGCAATTCACTACAGATTATATAATGCTCTTCTAAAGGGTTACCACTTCAATTTAAAATTCTCTTGTACTATTCTCTAGAATCAAAAGATTTTTTTGGAGCCTTTACCAAAAATATGAAAGGCAAAAAACATTCTCTAAAATAAATTGATAAATTCCTATAAATTAACGGATGTCCTTTGCAATTTATGTCATTGTTATATAAAAGAGTCAGTATTTCGTCTCATCTTCATGGTTGATCCGCTATGAGGGACTTCTTTATGTTGTTCATCATTTCAAATTTCGGTACGTATTAGAGGTATTATCAATTAAAAAATGATGAGGTCCATGCTCATGTCGATGTTTTTTTAAAATGTACGAATTGCAAAAGACTGTTGCAAACGTTCAATGGAATGTTGTGCTGATCTGAGTGTTACATGACGCCCATGTTCTTTATAGTGTAAGGTGAGTGCAAAAGTGGCAAGCTCTAAAAGAGCTGTATTTCTTTCTGGCCATTCAACAAGCAAAATATTTTTCTCACGAGCTTCATGAAGCCCTAATTCATCAATTTCTTCTGCCATAGAAAGGCGGTAAAGATCAGCATGAATAATTTCAAACTGTGGAAGTTGATAGCTTTGCACAAGAGTAAAAGTAGGGCTTGGAACATCCATAGTGTTATCATTCGCAAGTGTTTGGATGATTGTACGTGCAATAGTTGATTTTCCAGTTCCAAGATCTCCTTGCAACGTTACAAGATCCCCCGGCTTTAAAGAAAGGGTTAAATGTTGTGCAAAAAGCTTTGTTGCCTCTTCATTTTCAAGAAAAAAACTAAAATTCATTAAGAGTTCCATGAAATGGATGAAAAATTTTTGTTATAATAAAGATTGAAATTAAAAAATCTTATCTCCTTTGGGAAGTGGGAAAAAACATTTAACTGTTGTTCCTTTTCCAGAACCGGTAAGAATCTCAACATGTCCACCGTGTAGTTCAACGAAACTCTTCACAAGGGAAAGGCCAAGACCCGCTCCTGCACGCCCGCCATGGTGTGAATGAGAAGAAAAACGTTTAAAAATACGATCAAGGACGTCTTTTGGAATATCAGAGCCTTCATTGTGAACGCTAAAGACAATATTATCATCTTGTTCATCGACGCAAAATTCAATAGTGCTCGCTTCCGTTGCAAAATTAATAGCATTACTCAGCACATTCACAAAAATTTGATGCAAGCGTTTTTCGTCAGCAGAAATGGAATTTAAGGAAGGAGAAATTTGTTGTAAAAGCGTAATATGGCGTCCATTAAGGCGATCTTCTATACGTGTTACTGCTTGTATCATAGCATCTGCAATATTAACCGATTTTATGTCCAACTCCATAATGCCTGCATCAAGGGTAGCAAGATCAAGAATATCGTTAACAATATTTAAAAGAGTTCCTGATTCTGAATGAATATGCCCAAGATATTCTTGTTGACGTTTATTGATAGAGCCGAAAATTTGATCACGTAAAATATCCGAAAATCCAATAATATTGGTGAGAGGTGTACGCAATTCATAGGAAACATGTTGAACAAATTCATTACGCAAACGATCAGCACTTTCTAATGCTTCATTTCTTTCTTGAAGAGCACGCGCAACATGGACAGTGTCCGTAACATTCACAAAAGTAAGCATCGTTTGTCCATCGGGAAGAGGGACCAGAGTATAGTCAATAATCATATCATTTTTAAGATCTATACGACCTGAATATGTTTCACGTTTTTCAGCAAAACCGGTAATGAATTTGGTAAATTGATCCCATTCTTGTCCTAAGGTTAAGGCTGAACAATGGCTTTGTAACTGTGTAATATGGGTCCCTTCTACCAGTAAATTATAGGGAAGCGACCACAATTTCGACAGGGCAGGATTCGATAAACGAAGGCGCCCATCAGTACCAAAAACAACCACGCCTTCGGAAAGTTTATCAAGTGTTTCACCTTGTATTTTAATAAGTGTATTATAACGGCGTTCAAGATCAATTTTTTCTGTAAGGTTTTCGTAAAGCCAAGTGACACCTCCTTGTGGATGAGGGTTCGAGATAACACGCACCGTACGCCCATCTGGAAGATTCCAAATTTGTTGGTTCGATTCTGTTTGTCGATAGGCTTTAAAAAGTTCTTCTTTCCACGCGCGCCAATCGGGGTGTTCAGCAATGAGCCCTTTTTCACGTAAACGTTCAAGAAATAATGTATGGCTTGGTTCACTTTCTAAAAAGGAAGTCTCCAACGGCCATAAAATTTTAAAAGCATGATTACAGAATTTTAATTTTTGGTTTGTATCAAAAATAGCTACAGCTGTTGAAATTTGGTCAAGTGTTTCACAATGGCTTTGAAGAACATAACTTAATTCATGAGCAAGATTTTCATATGCGCTGTCATCACGCGCAAAAGCTGCCATCCCTTCGGCTGTTGTAATACGTGTGAGATGAAAACGATGTCGTTCTCCATCAATAACTGTGTGAACATGTTCTTGAAAAATTGTTTCTGTTTCATCTGTTTTACGTTGTGTATTTTCATTGAAAAGATCCCCCACTTCATCACTGTCTTCACGAAAGTCTGTCATTTCTCTAAAGGCGCGATTTATAAAACAAACTTTTCCTTCACAATCTTTTATCCATACGGGCTCTTGAATAAGATCAAGAAGATTACGCTGCATTCTCAGTTCAGTAAGAAGGCGGGCGATATCTTTCTGTAAACGAGCATTTTCACTCTGTTGTTTTGAGATATCTTGAAAACGAGCAATAGCGACTGTTCCTGCGATAACTCCTGTAACTTGCAGCAGTACATTGTTTGTGGTGGTGATAGAAATATCAAAAGGGTGACATTTACAACGTAGTTGAGTCAATGCATAATCAAGTTCTCGCAGAGAATTTTCTTCAACCCAGAGCTCAAAACGCTGAAAATCTTTCTGATCGATTCCTATTTTTTGCAATGCAGAAAGGGCACCAACGACACGGGGTAAGGTTGTTGGATTTTCCCAAATAAGAAGGAATTGCTCGGTTTCTTCCAGAAGCCATTCATAATATTTAAGTTTTTCAGAAAAATTTGCCTGAATTATCTTCAAAGGCTTCTGTGCAGTTTTTTTTGCACGCATAATAACAGCTAGGCACGTGAGAAGTGAAGCACAAGAAATTCCTCCACACAGCGCTAAAAGCAGCCATGGACCATCTAGTAAAGTGAAGAAAAATGGTAGATAACCTTCCAGTGGCTGAGCAACAGCGCATGTTGGAGAAAAAAAGAAAAAAAGGCAAAATATATACGCATAGATTCGAATCATTTTTTGAGCTTTTTCTTTGGGGTTATAGTCACCAAAGCTGCGCACGACATCTTTCCCTTTTTTAACCCAAGGAAATGTTTAGTAACGGTAATGGTTTGGTTTATAAGGTCCTTGTGGTGTGACTCCAATATAAGCGGCTTGTTCTTCTGATAAAACACTTAATTTTATTCCTAACCGGTCAAGATGTAGACGTGCAACTTTTTCATCAAGATGTTTAGGCAAAACAGTGACTTCATTTGTATAGTGTTCTGCACGGGTAAAAAGTTCAATTTGCGCTAAAACTTGATTAGTAAAAGAGGCTGACATGACAAAAGAGGGATGCCCAGTCGCATTCCCGAGGTTTAACAAACGCCCTTCAGAGAGCAAAATGATGCGTTTTCCATCGGGAAAGGTGATCATATCAACTTGTGGTTTAATATTTGTCCATGGCAAATTTCTAAGGGCTGCGACTTGGATTTCGTTATCAAAATGACCAATATTTCCAAGAATACACATATCCTTTACTTGTCGCATATGGTCTAAACGAACAACATCTTTATTGCCTGTTGTCGTGATGATAATATCAGCACTGGAAGCAGCATCATCCAAATTAACAACTTCATAGCCATCCATAGCTGCTTGAAGAGCGCAAATAGGATCAATTTCTGTTACTTTAACACGAGCCCCAGCACCAGAAAGAGATGCTGCTGAACCTTTTCCTACGTCACCATAACCACAGACAATGGCAGTTTTACCAGCGATCATCACGTCTGTTCCACGTCGAATACCATCGACCAATGATTCTTTACATCCATATTTATTATCAAACTTTGATTTAGTGACGCTATCATTGACATTAATAGCAGGAAAAGGCAGAAGCCCTTCTTTTTGTAACTGATAAAGACGGTTTACACCTGTTGTGGTTTCTTCGCTTACACCTTTAATTGTTGCACGCTGTCGTGTAAAAAATCCTGGCGTTGCATCCATACGCTTTTGTATTTGTTTGAAAAAAAATTCTTCTTCTTCTGTTTTGGGATGCGATAGGATATCTTTATTTTGTTCTGCACGACTTCCCATTAAAATATAGTTTGTGGCGTCAGCTCCATCATCTAAAATAAGATTGGAAGGATTACCATCTGGCCATTGGAAAATTGCATCTATATAAGTCCAATATTCTTCCAATGTTTCACCCTTAACGGCGAATACAGGAATACCAGTTGCGGCGATAGCTGCTGCTGCATGGTCTTGCGTAGAAAAAATATTACTAGAGCTCCACCGTATATCGGCGCCAATAGCTTTTAATGTTTCAATTAAAACAGCTGTTTGAATTGTCATGTGCAATGAGCCAGAAATACGCGCCCCGCGCAAAGGTTGATTAGAGGAAAACTCCTTACGACAAGCCATCAAACCAGGCATCTCAGTTTCAGCAATATCAAGTTCTTTACGACCATAAGCGGCAAGTGCAATATCTTTGACAACAAAATCTTGAGCTGCCATTCTTTATCCCTTTAAAATAAGTTTTTCCAAGACGGTAGGAGAAATTAAAAAAAAATGCAAGACAAGAAGAGGACTTCTCTATGTGAAAAAGCTCTTTTAAAATCTTCATAAATTTGTGCAACAAATATGCATTTATGAATCTGAGTGATGATGTTACTGACAGAATAAGAGATCTCCATGATAAGTCTTATTATATAAACAAAACTCTATCCTTTTCACGTAACGTTAAAGCTTTTAAAAATCTCCAGAGAGAATACCTTTTAAATAATAAAAATTGTGCATTGCTTCACAGTTTTTATATCGATTTTTTATGGGATAATATCGAAAGTAGTATACGAGTATTCTACTCGCTTATGCGGTTGTTGAAAAAGGAAGTATTACCTTACTTTAATCTCATTATTAAGCTTTCTACCAAAATAATATAATGCAAAGCCATAGGTTATCATATTTATGAATAGGCAATTCAGAATCGGTTCTTTAGGATTCCAATGTTGCATCTGTTCTTGGATAAAGACAGTTTATAGGGAGTGCTTTTCTCCTGTTTTCAACGATTTTTATCAAAATACTATAGATATACGATTAAACATTTTTTGTGATACTGAATAGAGCATTAAAAATGCAAAGACATTACTCTATTGAGCACTCTGATTTTAAAACCGCTAACAACGAGCTATAAATTATAAATCAAATAATTAACTCATTTCTGGAAAAATTTATTCTAGACGAGTAAGTTTTTGGAAAATTGACCATGTGGACGAAATCGCCAAAGATAACTTGGCAAGAATGCAGCCATTGCTCTGGGGGTAATTCCCACACCTTCTAGAGTATATCCATTCTCTATAGCCTCTTTAGAAACAATGTTATCCATTTGCAAAAAACGTATTTGATTGGCTGTTACGAGTGTTGGTACAAAAGGAAATTTACCGATAGTTCCCAAAATTCCTCCAATCAATAGACCAGCAGAAAGAGGCATGGATAGGATTGTTTTTTTACGGTGAATAATTTTGAGTATATTTTCAAGAGTATTTTGGAAAGTGATAATCTGGGGACCACCAAGATCATAATTTTTTCCCCAAGCAACCTGTTCATCTAAAGCGCGCGCGATAAACTCAGCAACGTCACCAACATACACGGGTTGCAATTTGCTTTGCCCACCCCCAAAAAGAGGCATAATTGGTAAAAAACGTGACAAATCTGCTAAGGTGTTAAAGAAACAATCCTCTGGTCCAAAGATAACGGATGGACGGATAATAATTGCTTGAGGATGCTTGTTATGAATGATTTGTTCACCCATAAACTTAACACGTGCATAAAGACATGAAGTATTCTCGTTAGCCACAAGTGTGGACATATAGATGAGTGGAATAGCAGCTTGTGCTGTTAATTCAGCAACATTGTAAGCACCATCAATTTGTGTGTTTTTAAAATTCGATTGATTTGCTTGTTTTAAGCTACCAGGTAAAAACACTGCCGCATCAGCTCCAAGCAACGCGCGTGCAACAGAGGCACGATGCTTGATATCCGTTTTAAGCATTTGGGTTTGTCCTACTTCTCCTATTTGGAGCATGTAATAAGCTTTTTGTGGATAACGAACAGCGATACGAACGCGATATCCCCGCTTAGTCAAAGTTTCAACGACATGTCGTCCTACAAAACCAGATCCGCCAAAAACAGTAATAAGTTTAGGATGTTGATAAAGTGCACAATCAAGTTGCATGATTAAAAAGTCTATCTTTCAAAGCTTTAAAATAATCAATTTCTAGCATGGAGGTGTTTTATTGTCACGTAAAATATCGCCCGCAAGATAAAGGGAACCACTAATAAGGACAATTGCCTCTTTATATTCGGCTCTAATCTTATGCAAAGCATCTTGTAGATGTGCTTGTGGAGTAGCAAAGATTCCTGCTTTTTGCGCTGATTCAGCTAATTTTATTGGAGAGATACTGGCATTATTGTTAATCAGCGGTATCGTATATATTTTATCGACAAGGTTCGCTAAGGAACGAAAATAACCGACAGCATCTTTGGTATTGAGCATGCCAGCAATCATAATAATGGGACGATCTGTTTTTTTTCTCCATTGTGTAAGTTCTGCTGCAATAACTTTTCCAGCAGCAGGATTGTGACCACCGTCTAACCATAAATCAATATTAGGAGACAGTTGATCAACCAAATGTCCTTGGATAAGATGTTGCATCCGTGCGGGCCAATAGATATTTTTCAAAGCGTCATTTATGGTTTGTTCTGAAAGTTGAAAACCTGCTTGACAAACTGCTTCAAGAGATGCGCCAGCATTGGCAACTTGGTGGTCTCCAATAAGGTTAGGAAGTGAAAGATCCATGAGACCTTGATTGTTTTGAAAAACCATACGTCCATGTTCTTTATAACTTTGATAATCTTGATCAAATAGAGAATAAGGTGCTTTATTTTTATCGGCAAGGGGTATTAAAGTAGCAAGAGTTTCTTCATAATTTTGCTTCCCGATGACTACTGGAACATTTGGTTTGATAATTCCCCCCTTTTGAAAAGCGATTTGAGCAATTGTGTTTCCAAGAAAGTTCTCATGATCATAATCAATGGGCATAATAAGCGATACAGCTGGTTTGTTAATGACATTGGTAGCATCAAAACGCCCTCCCAACCCAACTTCTAAAATGACAACATCAGCTGGATGTGTACTAAACAGCATAAAGGCAGCGGCTGTAAAAATTTCAAAAATAGTAATCGGCTCTTGACGATTTACTTTTATAATTTCACGGATTGTCTCAGCCAATTGGTTTTCTGTAACAAGTTGACCACCTCCTTTTTGACCTAACCGGCAGCGTTCATTCCAGTTGACGAGATGAGGTGAGCTATAGACATGAACGCAGTATCCTGCACTTTCTAAAAGAGCACGGCAAATCGCTGAGGCAGATCCTTTGCCATTTGTTCCAGCGATGTGAATAATAGGGGCAAGTTTTAAATGTGGATTACCAAGACGCTCTAAAAGGTGAATAATACGCTCTAAAGAAAGATCAAATTTTTTCGGATAATTTTTTAGTAAATCATCCACCACCCTTTGTATCTGGTTTTGTTGCATAAATTTAAGCTGCTTTTGTTGTAGAAAGCGATGTTTGAGAGTCTGTTGGGGATGGATTGGAAGGGTCAAAAACAGCAGGACGTTTCATCATCAAACGTAAAAGACGCGCAATTGTTGTTTTCATTTCTAAACGTGATACAACCATATCAATCATACCATGTTCGAGCAGATATTCACTACTTTGAAAACCTTCTGGTAGGGTTTCGCGTATAGTTTGTTGAATCACACGTGGACCAGCAAAACCAATCATAGCGCCAGGTTCAGCAATGTGAATATCACCAAGCATGGCGTAAGAAGCAGTAACACCACCGGTGGTTGGATTAGTCAGCACAACAATATAGGGAAGTTTTGCTTCTTTCAACATTTCAATCGCTACGGTTGTACGAGGCATTTGCATCAACGAGAGTGTTCCTTCTTGCATGCGTGCGCCACCAGAAGCAGAAAAAAGAACTAACGGGCGCCTTTCGGCAATGGCAGTATCAAAAGCTTTAATAATAGCTTCTCCTGAAGCCATACCGAGTGATCCACCCATAAAGGCGAAATCTTGAACGGTCGCAATGATTGGTAAGCCTTCAATCGTACCACGTGCACTTAAAATATTATCATCAACACCAAGTTTAGAACGATAATCTTTTAACCGGTCAATATAGCGTTTTTCGTCACGAAATTTTAAAGGATCTGTTACAACTTTTGGATTTTCAAGAGCTGTATAAACACCATCATCAAAAAAATGCATGAGACGATTTTTAGCGCTGATACGCATATGATGGCCAGAATTGGGAGCTACAAATTGATTAGCTTCCAGATCTTTATGGAAGATCATTTCACCACTGGTAGGATCTTTAACCCATAGATTTTCTGGAATTTCACGGCGCCCCAATATAGAGTTAATTTTAGGACGAACATAATTTGTAATCCAGTTCATCTTTATAACCTTCCTTTAAATATTACACATCTTTCGCATGATTTGAAAGAATATGAACCTAAGCAGTCACATTTGCTTTACCGGTGGAACAAAGGAGTCTATTTAATACTTTTATCTGTGTACGTATAGCTTGTTTTTTAATTTTTATTTTTTTACTTTGGTATTAAAATTCACTCCTTGCGATGGTTAACAAACCCCTTATTTTTTAATAAAAATGAAAATCCAATTAATCATTCGTATCAACAGTTTTTAAGAAAAGAAACCTTATAATATAAGGCTTTAACAAGGCTAAAACAATCCATTTAAGATAATGTACATGATAACACCATATTAGCGAAACGTTATCATCAGAGCAAGATTTTTTTCAAAAGGTTTCTTTAAAGCGCGCGCTTTTCACAATTAAAATTGAATACCCTCAAAAATGCTATTATATTACTCATTCATGTGCTTGTTTTACAAAGACATTTTTCAATAATCACCAAAACTCTCTTAATGACTGTCCTCAGAAGAGTATATACTCTCCGTAAATGGTATAAAATACATTATGCTCTTCATTTTTACTGAAATAGAAGGTACAAATCGACACCATCATACTCTTTTCCAGTTTTAATGTGACGATAATGTTTGCATTGAGAGGATTCATAAAAGATATTTCACGCCTTTTTGAAAGTACCTTTATCCACACACCACCTCCGTTTATGACATATTAACAAACGATTTCAATTAATCCAATATGAATAGGATTAAAATGAGAAAGCCTCATGATATTTAGGTTTTTCACTCATGTTGTGAAACAATAAATTATCGTTATAAATCAATATATTACTTTAATAAAAGATAAAGCATAAAATTTTATATTATGCTTTTTTGGCTGGCAAGTTTTATTAGCCTTAAAGTCAAGTAACATTATTTTTGTGTAATGCGTGCCATGGTCTTTTGGGAAAGCATTTTGTGTAAATATGTCATAAAGGCGGCTGCAAAAAGCGGTGTTGTTAAATTAAGAATTGGAATCGAAACAAAAAGCGCTATTAATAATCCTGCACCAAAAACCGTTGTGTAATGAGTATGTAAAAAAGCACGTGCATCTTGCTCTGTTCGAAAACGATAAGCAGCAAACAAGAAATATTCATGACCAAGCAAATAACCATTAATAACGTAAAAAGCGATTAAATTAATACCTGGTATGAAGAATAAAATAAAAGCAATTCCATTACCAAGAAGGCTTAAAATAACAAATTTAAAGGAAATGATAAGAGAACGCTGAAACGGCAAAGCTTGTCCAATAGGCTCGTTTGGGTAATCCTCTTTTTCAATGATTTCAGCAACAGAGTCAATGAAAAAACCACCAATCATAGCTGCGATTGGTGCAATCAAAAAAGCCAACAAAAGAGCCAAACCAAGATTAAAAATGATAAGCATGCTAAAACCAATCCATCCCGCCCAACTAGGGAGTTCAGGAAAAAACTGAGCAATCCAAGGCCAAAAGTAAGACATAAAAAGTTGGTGCACACATAACCATAAAATGGCGAGAATGAAAAAAGTAATCCCCAATGCTTTCAGTATCATAATACTATATTGCGAGGTCAGAAGACGTTGTAAAGCACGATAGGCAGCAGTAAAAATCATAAATTAATAAACTAAGGAAAGAAGCAAAAAAAACAAGAAATATATTTAAAGAATGTACGGTGTAGTTTTTTCTTTTTTGAATTACAAGATTTCTTTTCAAGAACATTATAAAAAACGGCTAAGGCTTCTTTGTTTAAAATAAAGTTTGAATAGATAGAAATTTTGATTTTTAAAAATCAAGAAGAATTTAAAAAGCAGCTGTTGTAGAAGAAATTTTTAATATTTTTGTACAGAGTGTAGGTTATTGCGTTTATATGATATATGTAAAAATTAAGGAATAAGAACTATTTGGGAGGAAAGTTGTTGACTTCTATTTATTCAGTAGAGTTGTCTAATTTCGTTTATCTACGTGCTTAATTGTTTTGCACAATTCCTAATACTCTGTACTTTTATACTATTTGGCGGCATGCTTTTGCCTCTCGCTTTTATTCAAAACATATTGAGTTCAATGGAATAGGAGTAACGTAGTAGCTTGTAGATATTCTGATTTGGGCAACAGAATGATTAATATGATAGAAGTGGAAAAAATAAGCTTAGGCGATTGACTGTCCATATCCCATGGAAGGGTAATTTCTTGAGAAGAAGCAAAGAGTGGGAGACACCACTGATGATTAAAAATGATGAGATTTTGAATTTTAAAAGCTATAAGTGCAACGAAGTAAGAATTCATTGAAGCACTTTTCATATAAGTGGTGCACTGTATCAAATAATTTTTAGATAATAACACCACTAATTTATGAAGAGAATTGATCATTTTCAACTTGAATAAGAATCCAAAATATAGAAATATTCTCTCATTTTAAAGCCTCTATTCAACATCAAAAAATTATTTACTTGCACATTATAGGCGAGACCAGTGTATGGATACAAAGCTTTCGATAAAGGAATAAAAATGCTTCTCATGAATCGTTACAATGTGAGGATATCATGGATCAAATCCTAGTCTTTGTGGTCTTGGTATGCTGGAGAGAGGACACACACATTTAATTTTAAAGACCGATCACTGAGGAAAATAATAAAGGCGTCAGTTTCATAAACTTATAGACAGTGGTGCAATGAATTTTGTTTACATTCTTTATGAGCATCAGTGTGAGATATGCTTCAAATTGCATTGAGATGTTATAATACATTGATTTATACATTATTTTTCATAGTGAATAAGAGCCCCAAGTAAAGTTGTCATATTTTCTTATTAGCTGCTCTCATCATGAAACAATCAAAAGCATTTATTTGCACATCATAAATAGGACTAATATGGGGATAAAAACATTGAAGAAAGAAAATGCTTTTATAAATTTTATCCAGTGCAAGAGCTTTCTCAAAATTGATGGTAGGCAAAGTAAATAATAGCTTGTTTTTTATAAGCTGGGGAAACAGAGGTGCAATAGATCCAATTTTTTATGAAGGCTATGGGTGAAATAGAATTTTTTAAAGAAACATTTCCCAACGCTCGTCACACCCATTTCCCAACAGTGCTTGTGAATGGTATAAGGGTAAAGCTCTCGTGAATAATATAAAACTTATAGGGCACCACTATCTTTACACTTAATAAAAGAGCACTGCGGGCACCATCATTCTCTCAGTATTGCTCGACAGCTCTGTTCTTGAGACGGTCCATTATAAGCGTTTTTAGTTCTTTCTTAAACGTTTTGTATTCATACGGCTATCCTTCTTTGCAACGTGCAAGAAAATGGTTTTTATTGATTCAACATGAGAGAGAGTTGAAATGAGAGAATCTTACGATATTCAGGATTCTAATTTAATATGAACAACGCTAGATGATCATTATAACTCAAAATATTGTATACTAATCGAGATAGATAGACACCTATTGTTAGTTCTATTTTATAAGGTGTTTTAATATGAATGCATTTGAAGAGTTATTATTTGAAATGGGGTATATTTTCCTCATGAGGAGTAGGTGTCTGGGGGGCAAAAAATGATACAATCATGTTTGCTAATTTTTGCGCTACGTGTTGTTTACTCATATGGGGCCATTGTTCAACTTTTTCCTTACTCACGAGATAAACTTGATTTGTATCAGCACCCATGACACTTGTGCCATCTAGTTGAAGAGAAATATCATTAGCAAGAATGAAATCAGCTCCTTTTTCAACACATTTTTTTTGCGCATTGGCAATGATATCACATGTTTCAGCAGCAAAACCAATGACCAATGAGGGGCGATTTGGAGCGTGTCCAATCATTGCTAAAATGTCAGGATTTTCGACCATATGAAGGGATGGTGGTATTTTATGAGCATTCTTTTTAATTTTGTGTAAAGACTGCGTTTGACTGCGCCAATCACAAACAGCGGCGACAAAAATGGCACCATCAGCAGGCAATGCGGTTTGAACGGCTTGTAACATCTGTTGTGCTGTTTCAACATGAATGGTTTTTACTTCTTGTGGGTCTTCAAGATTAACAGGTCCACAAATAAGTGTTACTTTTGCACCCAAATGCGCAAGAGCAGTTGCGATGGCATGACCTTGTTTACCTGAAGACCGATTAGCAAGATAACGCACTGGATCAATTGGTTCATGGGTAGGGCCAGAGGTAACGATGAAATGGCGGTCAGAGAGAGGTTTTTCATGCACATTCAAAAGAGCCTCTATGGTAGCGACAATCGTTAAAGGTTCGCTCATGCGCCCATATCCTATCTCGTCACGTTCAGCCATATTTCCGATTTCTGGTCCAATGATATGAACGCCATCTGCGCGCAGTTGTGCAACATTGCGAATAGTGGCTGGATGCGCCCACATGGACGGATTCATAGCGGGTGCAATTAAGAGTGGACAGCGTGCCGCTAAAAGGATGCAATCAGCCAGATCATCTCCTATGCCATTGGCTATTTTTGCAATGCGATTGGCTGTAGCAGGGGCTAAAATAATAAGGTCAGCATTACGTGCTAATCGGATATGTCCAATATCGTGTTCTTCTTCGCGTGAAAATAAATCAGTATATACAGTACCACTGCTTAAAGCTTCAGCAGCTAAAGGCGTAATAAATTTTTGCGCTGCTTTTGTCATCACAACTTTTAAGTGTGCTCCACGTTCTTGTAAACGGCGAATCAAATCAAGTGCTTTATAGGATGCAATACTTCCCCCAATAATAAGAAGGAGAGATTTTGATTTCAATGATTGCACTTCAACAGCACTAGTATGAGAGAGTTGTGTGGTGAGAGGAGTGGGATTGCTTAAAAGGCGTCGGACTTCTTCTTCCATAGAAACACCATTTTGCGCGGCACGTATGCGCAAAGCTTCTTTGGTTTCAGGAGACAGGTTACGAATAGTAATACTGGCCATAAAATACCTCCAAGAAATAAAATGATTGCAATGATTTCATCGTTGATATTTTTAGCATATTAAGGAAATTAGAAAAGATGAAAAAAGTAAAAAGTGAGACAAACGCAACAAAGCGCAATGATGAAAAGACTATAACGACCATAACGGTTTCTACGACTTTGTTCGACAGCAAGTTGTTTGATGGTGGCAGGAGAAAGATTAAAACCTGTTTTTCTCATTTGATCGAAATCTTCTTCTATCCGTTGGAAATTTTGAACCAATTGTGGTGTTTTGCGTGCCAGCGAAAGGAGAGCTTGCGCTCCTTCACTAAAGTCTTTTGCAACGCCTACAGGTCCCAAATTTTTACTAATCCATTCTTTGACAACAGGTTCAGAAGCTTTCCACATATTAAAAGTGGGGTCTAATGTGCGGGCAACACCTTCCACGACAACCATCGTTTTTTGCAGCAATAAAAGTTCAGGTCGCGTTTGCATGTCAAATAATTCAGTGACTTCAAACAATAAAGTGAGCAATTTAGCCATGGAAATACTTTGTGCTGATTGTCCATGTATTGGTTCGCCAATAGCGCGGTTGGCTTGCGCAAAGCTTTCAATGTTATGGTGTGAAGGAACATAACCGGCTTCAAAATGGGCGCGTGCAACCCGATGATAATCACGGGTAATAAAGCCATAAAGGATTTCAGCAAGGAAATGCTTTTCTTTTTTGCCAAGCCTTCCTGTAATGCCTAGATCAACAGCAACAATACATCCTTTTGCATCTACAAATAAATTACCAGGATGCATATCAGCGTGAAAAAAACCATCACGCAATGTATGACGAAGAAAAGATTGAATAAGCGTAATGGCAAGCGCCTGCAAATCAAATCCTGCTTCTTTGAGTTTGGAAATTTCGGATATTCTGATACCATCAATCCATTCCATTGTAAGAACATTACGTCCTGTCCGTTCCCAGTCAATACGTGGAACCCGAAAGCCTGTATCATGTTGAATATTTTCAGCCATTTCAGATATAGCCGCTGCTTCTAAACGTAAATCCATTTCAATGCGTGTTGTTTGTGCTAAAGTATCTACCACACGAACAGGACGAAGCCTTCGAGAGGCAGGGATATAGCGCTCTTGTAAGTGAGCAATGAGATAGAATCCTCTAAGATCTTTAGAAAAACGTGCTCTGATATTAGGACGAATAACTTTTACAGCACATTTTTTCGTATGACCAGTTTCATCACTGTATTCAGCTGGATGAACTTGAGCAATAGAAGCTGCAGCAATGGGGGGATAAAAATTTATGAATAAATCATCGATAGAGCGACCAAGAGAACTTTCAATTTGAGCAACAGCAGCAGTGCAAGAAAATGTTTGGACACGATCTTGTAGTTGTGACAAATCTTCCGCAATATCACGCCCAACAATATCAGGTCTTGTGGCAAGAAATTGACCAAGTTTTATGTAAGAGGGTCCAAGCTTATTAATGGCATACGAAATATTTTCAGATCGCTGTTTTTTTTTCGTTTTGCGTCGTGCTAATGCACTCGCTATACGATGACATAGCGCTGGAAATCCTTGAAGATCATCATGAGGAAGAGCACTTAAAACACCTTCACGTGCTAAAACCCATCCTGCATGCATCAATTGAAGGTAAGGGGAAATTTGCACCATTTTTAAATTTTCCAACCTGAATGCAGCGCTGCAATCGCACCGGTGAGATTGCGGTACGATACCCGCGAAAATCCTGCATGCTTGATCATATGGGCAAAATCATCTTGCTTAGGAAATTTGCGGATAGATTCAACCAAATAACGATAAGCATCACCATCATTTGCAATAAATTGACCAAGCTTAGGGATAGCATGGAAAGACCAAAGATCATAAATTTTATCCAGCAGAGGCGTCTCGACATTTGAAAATTCTAAACATAAAAAACGTCCACCGAGCTTTAAAACACGAAAAGCTTCTCTAAGAGCTTGATCAATATGAGGAACATTGCGAATTCCAAAAGCAATAGTGTAAGCGTCAAAGCTTTGATCTTCAAAAGGTAGATTTTCTGCATTGGCTTCAACAAAATCAATCAGAGGGGCAAGACCATTTTTTTGTGCGCGCTTTTTGCCAATGTTGAGCATTGAGCCGTTAATATCAAGCACTGTAGCATGGGCTTTTTGGCGTGAAGCATTGAGAATACGAAAAGCAATATCACCTGTACCGCCAGCGACATCAAGAACTTTCCAATGAGAAAGTGCTGGTGGGGAAAGCCAAGCAATCATGGAATTTTTCCACACACGGTGTAACCCTAATGATAAGATATCATTCATCTTGTCATAATTTTCAGCAACAGAATGAAACACACCATCCACCATGGATTGTTTTTGTGTTTCATCTACTCTTGTAAAACCAAAAGAGTGCTCCATGCCACCCTTGGCTCCTACACGTTCTGTTTCAACTGCCATGTGTATGACCTTCCTTATTTTTCTTTTATCGTAAATGAAATAAAGAGGGAATGTTCAAATACGAAAAAACAACGTATAAAACTGCGACATTTACACAGCTAAAAACAGAAGAGTACCTTTAGATATCAAGATTGGCAACGCTTAAGGCATTGTCTTGAATAAAAATACGTCTAGGTTCAACTTCATCACCCATGAGACGAGAAAAGAGTGAATCTGCATCGGTTGCATCATTAATTTTTACTTGTAAAAGAGAACGTGCATTAGGATCAAGCGTTGTTTCCCAAAGCTGTTCAGCATTCATTTCCCCAAGACCTTTATAACGTTGAAGAGTAATACCTTTTTTACCGTTTGTAAAAATGCTCTCTAAAAGGCTCATAGGACCAAAAATACGCTCTGTTTTATCTTTGCGACGTAAAAGAACAGGAGGATGATATATGTCGATAAAATTTTGGGAAATGCGATCAATTTGGCGTGCGTCAGTTGAATTTATAAGTCCCACATCAAGCGTAACAACATCTTTAACACCACGCAAAATACGCTCAAAACATAAGTTTCCATCTGCTGTATATTGTCCACTCCAACCTTGTTCCATATCATCAGCAATCAGATTAAGGCGGTGTGCTATAGTATCTGCTATTTTTTGCGCTTTTTCTTGTGTTGCAAAGACTTCAAGATTAAAAGCGCCAACGATTGCTGCTTGTTCAACGATATTACGGTCATAACGGGTATGAAGACCATCTAAAAGTTGACGTAATATACGAGCATCTTTAGCGAGTTGATACAAATCAGCCCCTGCACGAACTTCTCCCGTTGAAAGCTCAAGCGTTGTTTCTTCTAATCCAGTATCGATCAAGAATTCTTCAAATGCTGCTTCATTTTTAATATATTGGGAAGATTTTCCACGCGATACTTTATAAAGAGGAGGCTGAGCAATATAAAGATGCCCACGTTCAATCAACTCGGGCATTTGTCTAAAAAAGAAAGTGAGCAGCAGAGTACGAATATGGGCTCCATCAACGTCCGCATCTGTCATGATAATAATCTTATGATAACGTAATTTATCCGGTGAAAATTCATCTTTACCGATAGACGTTCCAAGAGCTGTAATAAGTGTTCCAATCATATCAGATGAGAGCATGCGGTCGAAACGTGCTCGTTCAACATTGAGAATTTTACCACGAAGGGGTAAAATTGCTTGATTTTGACGTGAGCGCCCACTTTTTGCTGAACCGCCAGCCGAATCCCCCTCGACAATAAAGATTTCTGATTTTGCAGGATCACGTTCTTGGCAATCGGCAAGTTTTCCTGGTAAAGAAGTGATATCAAGCGCCCCTTTTCGTCTTGTGAGTTCACGTGCTTTGCGTGCTGCTTCACGTGCTGTTGCAGCTTCTACCACTTTACTAATGAGAAGTTTTGCTTCATGAGGATGTTCTTCCAGCCATACTGAAAGACCTTCATTGACCAAATTTTCAACAATAGGACGCACTTCAGAAGAGACTAACTTATCCTTTGTTTGTGAAGAAAACTTTGGATCAGGAACTTTCACAGAAAGAATAGCTGTTAATCCTTCACGGCAGTCATCACCGGTTAAGTTTACTTTTTCTTTTTTAGCAATACCTGAAGATTCAGCATAGCCATTAATTTGGCGCGTAAGGGCACTTCTAAAACCTATCAAATGAGTTCCACCGTCACGCTGAGGAATATTATTGGTAAAACACAGGACCTTCTCATGATAGGAATCATTCCACCATAGGGCAACATCAACGCTCATACCATCTTTTTCACTTGCAATGTAAATAGGATTATCAAGCAGAGCTTTTTTTGATTGATCAATATATTTGACAAACTCCGTTAATCCACCTTCATAATGTAATTCAACTGATTTAGTATCAGCATGACGCTCGTCAACAAGGAGAATATAAACGCCAGAATTTAGAAAGGCTAATTCCCGTAAACGGCGCTCCAAAGTTTCAAAATCAAACTCAACCATAGTAAAAGTTTCAGAACTTGGTAAAAATCTGATTTCTGTTCCACTTTCTCTATCGCAATCGCCAATAACTTTTAATGGAGCATCAGCCACTCCGTGGGTAAATGATATTTCATGAATTTTACCATTCCGTCTGATTTGCAATTTAAGCCAAACGGATAATGCATTCACAACAGAGACGCCAACACCGTGTAATCCACCTGAAACTTTATAAGAGTTTTGATCAAACTTTCCGCCGGCATGAAGCTGTGTCATAATAACTTCAGCTGCAGAAACACCTTCTGTTGGATGGATATCTGTCGGAATTCCACGTCCATTATCACGAACAGAACAAGAACCATCAGCATGGAGTGTAACGTTTACAAGAGTAGCATGACCGGCTAAAGCTTCATCGATAGCATTGTCTACAACTTCATAGACCATATGGTGTAAACCCGATCCATCATCAGTATCACCGATATACATACCAGGACGTTTGCGTACAGCATCAAGGCCTTTGAGGACTTTGATAGAAGAAGCGCCATAATCATCACTTTGTGCCGCTGAGGTTATTTCATCACTCATAAGTTAGTCCATTCCTGTGTTCAATTTACAATATTCTATCTGCTTTTTTAAAGCTTAATGTTCTGATCAGTTATTTATGGAATAACCACATTAAACATTTACCGTATATCAGAACTAGATTCAATATCTGTCGATATATAATGAAGAGAATGATGAAATGAGATTGTACTGTTATGTCGTAAAACTCCGTCATTTAGGGCGGTGATATGGTGATATAAGGAAAGTAAGCACTACCTTGATACATTAAGTATTTTTAAAGTGTGTGGTGAATATTCGGAGCAGGGTTTATTTGTATAACCTTTAGTTAAGTAAATTGCATGAGTGGATAGCCCCAAAGAATTAGTCGAGAGAAGCAGGACTGTCTAGACGTCAACGCTAGTAGGAATCCTTTTCCTTTGAGGTGTGGGAATGAGGTCAATTAAGCTTTACAATAATGATGCTATTTATTTTGTTTATTTTTGCATATGCGTAATGTTTCAAAATTAGTTATACATTTTTGTGTTAGACTAACAAAGGTCTTACTTGTTTTATCCATAAATCAATTTTCAATTCTAATGCTGCCGTATATTTAAAACAAAGGTTACGAGCTCTCTAAGCAGCTCAAATTTTTATATATTAGATTGAGGCGAAAATATTGGGTATATTGGTTTGTGGCATCTTTAAAATGTGGAAAATATAAAGGCGTAAATGTAAAAACACGTTTCCACTATCGTTCTTTTATTCAGTTTTACAACTTTTAAAAACGTCTACGGCGATGTTTTTAAAGAATGGGGGTGATGACGCATTGTCTTACGCTTTTGTTTTTCTCATTCCTGTAATGGAGGTTACGTCCCTTATTTAAAACAAAGCCCCATTGCGCTGTTATTCACGCGCTTTTTTAAGAAACATCTCTCAATGTTCCTAAACTCATTTTACAACGATGTTTAAATAGTATAACGCACAATACCCTGTGAATACTACAAGATTCATGTCCCCTATCTTGCCCATATTGACAATAAGATGCAAACCAGCAGCATCATTTTATTTTCCAGCTCTTAAATGTTGACACAACCTTAATGTTGAGAGACCCCTCGGCATTTGAAGGGTATTTTTACTCTTTTCTTTAATAGTGTCTATATACTCCCTCTGGTTGTGATACGCAAGAAAATGGTTTTGATATTTTCAATATAAATAGATTCGAAATAAAGTTTTTTATTCAACATATAAATAATAAATTATCATTACAAATCAGTGTCTTAATATTTTAAAATACGTGGGATATTTTGATAAAATGGAGTGTGCCACTAAAGTATGTACAGCTTATTTCTTATATTTAAAAAATCAAATCGCCTTTCTCTCAAATTACTTTTTATATATTCATTTGGGAAAATTAACACCAAAAGCTTAGGCATTTTCAATGGTTTTTAAAAATAGCAAGAATTTTATTTATTAAACGCCAGATATTTTGGTGAAGAGCGTTAGATAATAATCGAGAAGAGTTGCATCTTAGCTTTAAAAATGGGGGAGAGATTTTGAAAATAAAAAAATCTATATATATAAAACATCTTCAATTGCGTTTATGGTATTTTTTATTCAATAATCCATACAATATTTTTATTCGTATTTTATTTGTAGCAGGGGGGGTTCTATTTTCCTCTTACGCAGAAGCTGAAAGGTTGCCTTCTTTTTTTGATTCGCATGAACATTTGGTACAACCTGATACGACGGATATTCTTCGTTTGCGTTTTGTAACAACTTTTGATTTTCCTCCTTTTAATTTCCTTGATCAAACGGGGCATCTTGCAGGTTATAATATCGATTTATTGCGCGCTATTTGCTCAAAATTAAAATTAGAGAAGCTTTGTGAAGTAGAAGTAATTCCTTGGAAAGAGCTTGTAGAATATGTTAAAAATGGTGGTGCAGAAGTCATTATTGCGGGTTTAAAAGAAACAAGTAAAACCCAGCAAGATCTTGTTTTTACAAAGTCATATTTGCGCTTTCCAGCGCGATTTGTTGCTTCTCGACTTTTAGATCTCGATGAGCCAATAAGCGATCAATTGGTACATTTAACCAGTGGTGTTTTGTCTAAAAGTATTCACGAAAAGCTCTTTCATCATTATTTTCCTAAAGCAAAATGGCAAGAATTTAAAAAGAGAGAAGAGCTCTATAAAGCATTACAAGAGCGTAAAATTGACCTTATTTTTGATGATGGATTTGCTTTATCGTTATGGTTCAAAAAACAAAAATCTGTTGATTGCTGCCATTTTGTTGGGGGGGCATATATGGCGCCACAGTTATTGGGACAAGGAATGCAGCTTGCTGTTGCAAAAAAGAATGAAAAATTGGTTGATATACTCAATTATGCGCTGAAATCTCTAGAAGAGGATGGTAAACTTACAGAACTTTATTTGCGTTATTTTCCAATAAGTTTTTATTGATGAATAGTTTTTTAGTTAAGGGCTGTTAATCTTTCTGCGCCTAGTCGATAGGAAATAGCTTCTGCGAGATGATAGCGTGAAAGATTATCTGATCCGTCAAGATCAGCAATTGTGCGTGCAACTTTGAGAATGCGATGATAAGCGCGTGCAGAGAGGTGCATTTTTTCACTCACATCTCGTAAGAGTATGGTCGCACTTTTATCAGGAATGGCAATCTGTTCTATAATTTTGGCAGGGCAATCGCCATTGGTGCGAATATGATCAAACCCCATTGTTGCAAAACGTTTAGCTTGAATGGTACGGCATCGTGCGACGCGTTTGGCAACATCGCAGCTTTTTTCTGATTGTTCTGGTTGCATAAGGTCCATAGCTGTCAAAGCAGGGACATCAATCCGTAAATCAATTCGGTCAAGCAGAGGACCAGAAATACGGGACTGATAATCGATTTGGCAGCGTATTCCTTTAGCGCAAACATGGTCTTTTTCGCCTGCCATACCACAACGGCAAGGATTCATTGCGGCAATGAGTTGGAAGCGAGCAGGATAGCTAATATGGTGATTAGCGCGGGCGATAACCGATTCCCCACTTTCTAAGGGTTGACGAAGAGAATCAAGAACCTGCGGAGAAAATTCAGGCAATTCATCAAGGAATAACACACCATTATGGGCAAGAGAGACCTCTCCCGGTCGTCCTTTAAGTCCCCCACCAATCATTGCGGCCATGGAAGCAGAATGATGTGGGGAACGAAAGGGGCAATGAAGTGAAATGGTATTATGAACCGTTTCTCCTGTAATAGAAGCAATCAGAGAGACATCTAAAAGCTCACGGCTATCAAGAGGTGGCAAAATGGAAGGTAAGCGTTGCGCTAACATAGATTTCCCAGCACCAGGAGGTCCTACAAACAAAAGGTTATGGCGTCCAGCAGCACAAACTTCTAAGGCACGTTTGGCTGTTTTCTGTCCTTTGATTTCGCAAAGATCTGGGAGTTCAGTTTCGATAGTATATTGGCGTGGTTGTGGACGTTTTTGAATTTGGGTTCCTTTGAAATGGTTGACTATAGTGAGCAGAGTCTCTGGGGCAAGAATATTTATTTCTGCATTTGCCCAAGCAGCTTCAGGTCCACATTGGAAGGGACAAATCAGTCCTTTATCGAGTGATAAAGCTGTCATGGCAGCTGGTAAAACACCATTAACAGCGGTAAGTGAACCATCCAGTGATAATTCTCCCAAAATGATATAGTCTTGTGCTACTTCAGGAGGGAGGATTCCCATAGCAAGCATTAAGCCTACAGCGATTGGCAAATCATAATGCGAGCCCTCTTTAGGCAAATCAGCTGGTGCAAGATTAATCGTAATCCGTTTAGTAGGCATAGAAAGTCCACAAGCGTGGAGGGCTGCTTGCACACGTTCACGGCTTTCTGCAACTGCCTTATCAGCTAATCCAACAATAGCCATTCCTATTTTACCAGACGAAATCATAACCTGTACATCGACAGGGACTGCTTCTAGACCGCGAAAAGCAACAGTTGTAACACGTGCGATCATTTATTTATTTTCCCCTTTAGACTTTGTAGAGACAATCATATCTATGCATAAAAATCAAGAAGCATCTCTATGGTTTTTTTT
This sequence comes from Bartonella sp. MR110HLJHH, assembly GCF_042194225.1. NCBI lineage: Bacteria > Pseudomonadati > Pseudomonadota > Alphaproteobacteria > Hyphomicrobiales > Bartonellaceae > Bartonella > Bartonella sp. MR110HLJHH. Next base: position 173,719 of record NZ_JBHIMQ010000001.1, read on the forward strand.
ATAGAGAGATCTATATACATAGGCAGTTTTTTAGCGTCCTCATGGAAAGTCATTTGTACAAATTTAACCATGATAGTATGGGACGCAATAAAACATTTATAATAAGCTAAATAAATATGTTAAGGAAAAAGAATGAGGCTGTTCGTGTTATACAACAGTGCAAAATTTTATGAAAATATAAGGGGAGGGTGACGTTATGTATCGCAGAGTGTTATTTGATGTGATAAAACGTGTAAAATGTGCAAAGTAATTACATTTACCTTTCTTATTTTTATATTATTTAAAGTATAGTAGATGCAAAGTGTATTATAAGGTATCTGATTTTATGGTATACCAGGCAAGAATTTTGTTAAAATCAGGGACTGTGCGCTGTGTATTTATAGGCTTGTGTTTCGCTTTTGCTTTTCCACAGCCACTTGCTGCATTTGATTTTTTCGGCATACCTTTTTTTGGTCAAAAGAAAACAAATTCTCCTTCAAATTATGCCAAAAGTACAGAGAGATTTTATAAAGTTGATGTTGTTGCACCGCCAGGCGCGCCATTAGAAGGTATAAAAATAGTTAAATCTGTTTCTTCTCTTGTTGCTGATAAAGAGAAAGCATCCGCCAGTTCTTCTGGTTTGCTAGCCAAGGCGCGTTCAGATTATCGAGCAATTCTTTCTGCTCTTTATGCTGATGGACGCTACGGTGGTGTTATTAGTATTAAAATTAATGGCTTAGAAGTCGCTGATTTAAGTCCGGTAACTCAACTTCCAGCACAATCCAATATTGTTATTACAATTAATGCCGGTCCACAATATGTTTTTAGTATTGCAGATATTGATAAAGTAGCTCCGTTTGAAAAACGTAAAGCGCATAAAATGCCCACAATTGAAGAATTAGGCTATAAAGTTGGGGCTATTGCTAAATCTGAAACCATTTTGAAAGCAGAAAAATGGGTGGTAGAAGGATGGCGTCAACAAGGTTATGCCAAAGCTAAAGTTATGAAGAGTGAGGTCGTGGCTGATCATGCTACGTTGTGTGTTGAAGGACGGATTGTTGTTGATCTTGGACAAAAGGCTTATTATGGTCCTTTAAGTGTGCGTAATATAAGTAAGAAACCACGTGTAGATTCAGCTTATATCGCATGGATGACCGGATTGAAGCCAGGTCAGAAATACGATTCCGATGCGTTAGCTAAGGCAAATGAACGTCTTGCGCGCCTTGGTGTTTTTCGTGCTATCAATATACGTGAGGCTGATACCACTAATCTAGATGGCAGTTTACCGCTTGCACTTGTTGTACAAGAACGTAAACCGCGTCGTTTTGGTGTAGGCGGTAGCTATTCAACATTAGATGGTGCTGGTTTTGAAGCTTATTGGATGCATAACAATCTTTTTGGTCATGCAGAGGTTCTTAAAATTGAAACAAAAATAAATGGTGTTGGTGGCAATAAAAAGCAATCGTATAATTTTAAAAATTTTGATTATCTTTTCGGTGGCACGTTTATAAAGCCTGGTGTACTCACGCCAGATACAGATCTCAGGTCAGAATTAAAAATACAACAAGATGTTCTAGAAAATTATACGACAAAAGCCATCAAAGGAAGATTAGGGATTACGCATATTTTCAATGGTAATCTATCGGGACAGGCTGCTGTAGAAGTTTCAAATGGTTATTCACGTGATATTTATTTTGGGAGCCGTAATTTTACAACAATAGGTTTCCCTAGTGGTTTGATTTACGATAGTCGTAATAATAAGCTTAATGCAACAAAAGGTTTATATGGTGAAGTTTTCATTGAGCCTTTTTATGAGATGCGTTTTAGCAACTTTGTTGCAAAAGTAACAGCAGAAGGTCGTTCTTACTGGGCGTTGGATGAAGGGAATCGTTTTGTTTTTGCTACGCGGGCAAAGCTTGGTACAATTCTTGGGAATGATACAGCACAAATCCCCGCGAATACGCTTTTTTTTGCTGGTGGTGGGGGCTCTGTTCGTGGTTATGCTTACCGTAATATTGGTATCAAAACAGAAAATGATGCGGTTGTTGGTGGACGGGCAGTTGTTGAGGGATCGGCAGAATTGCGTGTTTCTTTAAATGACAAAATAGGGTTTGTCGGTTTTCTTGATGGAGGTTTAGTAGGGGAAAAGGCGAATTTTGATTTTTCTCAAAAAATTAAATGGGGAGCCGGTATAGGAGGTCGTTATATGACGGGTCTTGGTCCTTTACGCGTTGATTTAGCCTTTCCTTTAAAGAGAGAGAAGGGTGATCCTCGCATTGGTTTTTATGTGGGTATAGGGCAAGCATTTTAATGAAAAAAGGTGTACATTTATCAGCTTTCTTCTTTGTATTTTTGTTTTTTGGGGTGGGTGGTTTTGTTTTTGCGCAAAGAGGAGATACTCTTCCCTCTAGCGAAATGAAAACAGATGATCGCTCATGGTTTGTTTCTTTAATTGAACGAAAGCTTTCAGCGCCCAATCGTCAAGTTCGTTTACACAATATGCAAGGGACACTGTCTTCTCAAACATCAATTGATGCTATTACGGTCAGTGATAAAAAAGGGGTTTGGCTTAAAATTACCAATGCTAAAATGAATTGGAATCGTCTAGCGTTGCTGAGAGGGCGGATGGATATTAACCAGCTTTCGGCAGAACAGGTTACATTTTTACGCAAACCGCAAGGCAATTCTTCTTTTGTTTCTTCCCTTGAGACGGGTAAGTTCTCTTTACCAAAATTGCCGCTTGCTCTTTCTATCAATACGCTTACAGCTCAACATGTGATATTTGAACAGAATCTTTTTGGTTTTTCTGCTGATATGTCCCTAAAAGGCAAATTCACTTTAGCTAGTGGTAATTTTGATGTCGATATAGCGGCGCATCGTTTAGATGCACCGGGTTCTTTTTCTGTTCTCACCAAGATATCTGATAGTAATCGTACAGCTCAAATTGATATTTCTGCTAACGAACCACAAAATGGTATTTTGGCGAATATTTTTAACATTGAACAACGTCCAGCACTAAATCTCGTCGTGAAAGGTGATGGTACTTTTGATGATTTGGTTATCAAACTTTCTTTAGAGTCTGATCATCATTCTATTTTAGATGGTAATGTTATTCTTGCAAGTGTTCCAGAAGGACACAGTTTTTCTACGAAATTAGAGGGAACACTGAGCCCTTTAATGCCTTCTCAATATCATAGTCTCTTCGAATCTGATATAACATTAAAAGCAAAGGCAAGAAGAACAAAAGAAGGTGTGACACACCTTGATCAGATGGTTATTCAGAGCAAAGCAATGAATGTTATAGCCAATGCTGAAATAACTGCCGATGGATTTTTGCGGCGGCTTTTTGTTGATGGTAAAATGGCTCTTGATAACGAACAGGAGTCTGTTCATTTACCTGTATCAGAAGTGCCAAAACCTGCCAATACTCTTGCTCTGAACATTGACTATGGTCGCGAAGGGCAACAATCTTGGAATGGGCGGTTGGTTGTAGGTCATTTAAGCAATAAAAATATTTATATTCGCGATGCAATTTTTGATATGGGAGGAGTAAGCGAAAATCTTGATAATTCAGCTTCTCGTCATGTTGGTGTTCAGGTTAAAGGGACGCTTCAAGGGGTTAAAAAGATTAAGGGAGCGTTAGTAGAAAATTTAAGCCAAGCGGTTCATGTGCATTTAGATACGGATATTGTTTCGAATAAACCAATTTTGATTCATGATTTGAGTGTTACGGCTCAGGGTTTTTCTTCTTGGTTAAAAGGGACAATGGAGGGTTTTGTTTTTAAAGGCGACCTCGGTTTAAAAGCTCAAACATTAACTCCTTTGGAAGTGTTCAGTAAACAATCACTTTCTGGTAGTGCCGATATTAAAGCCAAAGGAACGATCAATTTATTGAGTGGCATTTTTGATCTCCAATTATCAGGAATGGCTGACGATATGAAAATAGGCGTGCAGTCTTTTGATCGTTTATTCAAAGGAAACATCACTCTTTCAGGTGGTGCTACGCGAAATACGAAAGGTTTCATTTTTCGTCATTTTAATTTGAAAAATCAATATACAAACATAAAGGCTAATGGTTATTTTTCAGATGAAAGCGCTAAAATGGATCTATCTGCTGAAATATCTGATTTGTCCAAATTAGATCCAAAGATAAGCGGTGCGCTTACAATTGAAAGTACGGCGAGAGGGCGCAATAGCCATATAAAACTAAATACACGTGCCCATATTGCTGAAGCATTAATCGTAGGGAAGAAACTTCAAAATACAACATTTAACATAGATGCACTTGTAGATAATACAGCACCAGTTACTGCTTTAACGGGGGTGATAAAAGGTGAAGGGATTTTTGCTAAGAAACCTTTGCATTTATCGGCCTCTTTTAAAGATTCTCATAAAATTCGAAAACTTGAAAATATCGATATTAGAGGGGGAAGTGCAAAAATAACGGGTGCTCTTTCTCAACAACTTGGCGGTTTTTTGAAAGGAGCGCTGCATATTGATGCCGATGATATTTCCGTACTGTCAGCGTTATTTTTGCAGGATGGTAGTGGAGAAGTAAAAGGAGATTTTATTTTTGATGAACAAAACGGCAGACAAAAAACCAATGTGAAGGCGCATATTAACCATTTGAATTTTTCCAAGAATAAAATAAAAAAATTGGCAATAGATGCTGATATATTCGATCCTTTTGGCATGACACAGTTTGAAGGAGTTATCAATGCAGAACATATTCAAACACCTTTGATAATGGTCAATCGTTTAAATGCTCACGCTGATAGAAATAATGGACAAACGGTTTTTACTGTCCAAGCGATGTTGCATGATACTCTCAATGCACAGCTTTCTGGTCGTTTAATGGTTGAGGAACTTCCAGAAAGTATAAAACGAGAAGTGCAAATTGAAACTGTGGATCTAAAACAACACACTTTTCATGCAAAATTGCTGAAACCATCCATAATTGCTTTTGATAAAGATGGAATGGCAATCAATGAATTAGGAATTGCAATAAATGGAGGCAACATCATCTTAGCAGGGAATATTCAAGATACCCTGAATTTGCAACTTACAATGAATGCGCTTCCTGCTACTTTAGTTAATCTGTGGAAAGCTGATCTTGGAGCAGCAGGGAGTGTAACAGGGCAGGTTATGATTCGTGGTCATTTAACAAAACCTGATATAACTTACGATATAAAAGGTGAGGGACTGACAACCGTTGCTTTTCAAGATAAAAAAATTATGCCTTTTTCTTTTTCTGCTACGGGGAAAACCTTAGATCAAAATCTTACTTTGAATGCAAATTTAACAGGAGAAGGAGTACAAGCACAAGCTCAGGGGCGTGTATCTCTAGAGAAAAATAAGCTTGATCTTCATATTAATTTGCAAAATTTATCTGCACGTTTGGCAAATGGTTTTATTGCAGGACAAGCGCTTGATGGGACAGTGATAGGCAAAGTTGATATTAGTGGAACAATGAAGGATCCATCTGCTCATTTTGAGCTTTCTAGTCAAAGTTTAACCGCTATGACGTATAAAGGACCGATGTCAATCAATATAAATGCTCGTGGTTCTTATAAAAAATCGACTTTTCATATTGAAAATATGATAGCTACTGGAGATAAAGGATTAGATCTTTCCGTCCATGGGCCTGTATCTCTTAACGGTTCAGAGGCAAAATTAAACGTTAAAGGGATAATGCCTCTTGATTTTGTTAATCTCTTATTAGCTAAGCGTGGTGCACATATAACGGGTACAGCAAGAATTGATACAGCTCTTAATGGGGCGTTATCAAAACCACAATTGATAGGAAATATTTCTATAGGCGACGGTAGCTTTTTTGATTCACAAACAAATGTAGGGTTGAATAATATAACGCTTGAAGGCAAATTGAACGGTGATCATATCCTTATAGAGAAAGCTTCAGCTTCTTCGTTTGAGGGGGGGAGAATTTCTGCTTCAGGTCGTATCTCTAATGGTCTAGAGACAGATTTGATATTTCATCTTGATAATGCCAATTATAATGATGGTTCTATGATTCTAGCAACATTATCAGGTGAGATGACAATGACAGGTCATTTTTTAAATGATCTTGTTCTTGGTGGTGATATCATCGTTGAAAAAGCTGAAGTTTTTATTCCTGATCATTTTAAAAGTGCCAAGTTTCTTGATATCAGAAATAAGAATTTAACTAAATCGATTCAAACAACACTTGAACGTGCTGATGTTAAGAACACGAACAAAAGCAAAAGCCGGATTGTTACACAAGAATCTTCATCTGTTGTGCTATCAAATATGCGCATTACAGCACGCAATCAATTTTTTGTACGCGGAAAAGGGTTAGATGCTGAACTGGGAGGACTCATTAATCTAGCAGGTCCATTGAATGATGTGCATCCAGTTGGTGAATTTAGAATGATTCGTGGACGTTTTGATATTCTTTCGCAACGTCTTAATTTTGATCAAGGACAAGCGAGTTTTAGCGGTAATCTTAATCCTACGGTTTATTTTGTAACCAACAATAACAGTGGTGATATTCAAGTCACTGTAACTGTAAGTGGGACGATTGATAATCTTGATATTAATTTTTCTTCACAACCGAATTTGCCTCAGGATGAGATTTTGGCGCGTTTGATTTTTAATCGCTCTCTTAATGAATTATCACCATTTCAGATTGCTCAACTTGCAGCAGCAGCGGCTGATCTTGCAGGTGCTTCTAATACATCTTTGTTGAATACTTTACGAACTAAAATTGGGCTTGATGATCTTGATGTTATCGTTAATGAGAAGGGTAATACAGGCTTACGTATTGGACGCTACATACACAATAATATTTATTTGGGCTTTGAAGCAGGGTCCGATGGAACGACGAAAGGGACAATTAATTTAGATATTTCGCGTCATCTCAAAGCTAAAGGTGCCATAGGAAATGAACAAAATTCTAGTATTGGTCTCTTTTATGAAAGAGATTATTAAAGATTGAATTTAAAAAACAAATTCTTCGTTTTTTGTCTCTCATTTCTAAATCTTAGGAAGAAGACATAGGCTAAAAGTCCTATAAAAGAAGAAGATTTTTTGAGGCGTGAAGAAATATATCTGAAATATTCGATTTTTGTTTATTGTGTTTTTGAATGAGATCACTTTTCTTATAATGAATAGCCCCCAAACAGAACACTCCAAAATATAACACTATTGTGTTGCAAGTTCATGTGCTTGTTTTAAAGAAACATTTCTCAGTGTGCGCTTGAGTCTATTTCATAAGATTGCTTGTGAAATGATATAAAGTACCCCTTATGAATGGTATAAAATCCATACTACCATTGTCAATAAAGGTATAAGTATTTATTAAAGATATAAGCCGGCATTATCATTCTAGTTTCCAGCTTCTCATGTTGCTAACAATCTTTTCACTTGAAAATGTAGAGGTATTTTTATTGCTTATCTTAAGAGTTTTTATGCATACACCAATATCTCTTATGACGTACAACAAGTGCTTTTGATTAATTCATCATAAATATAAAGAAAATTTGCAATAAGTAAATTACATCTTATCTTTTATTTAAGATGTAAAGTAATAAATTATGATTATAAATCAAAGTATTAAAATGCAGGTCAAAAGATATTTTTTGTAAAAATGTTTATCAGAGTTATATGTCATATTTTTCTATTTAGGCGGTTAAAAGAAAGAGGAATGTCATTTTACTTTTCATCTGTTTTTTTGCATGTTGAAATCATAGCCTTATATAAGCACTAACGTTGTGCATTTATAAACTCTTCAAGAAGTTAAGGTATTGGAGGAATATCACTTTAGTTTCTAGATATAGAAAAAACAGCAAAGCTTGCTTTAAAGCAAGCTACAACAGTAAAAAAGTTTTATAATAAATCTTCTCTTATTTTTTCAATGTTTTTCTTTTATGCTGAGTGTATCTATAATTTGCAGCATAATTATAATTGTCAGCCTATCCTGTTGTACCATAAAAGACCGACATTTGAGGTGCGGTAATGTAAGGCATGTAAGTCTTTTTGACAAAGTATTTTGAAAGCACGTGGTGAATATTTAGGGTAAGCCTTGTATAAGTGAATCACATAAGTTGTTATCAAGTGGAACGAACTCAATAAAAATCTGGATTGTTTACAGATCCGATTGGGTAGAATCTTTGTTCTTTAAGATGTGTGGAGAAAAAAATTGTCAGTGCAGGGATAAACACGGATAAAGATTGTATTAATCCAGATTCATCATCATAATCCGCGGCAATTTTTTCAAACCTTGATGCTCTATCTTTTAGGATTCGCAACATTTATGAATGTTTCAACACTTATTTGAGGAAGGGAAGGGGTTTTTGAAGTTTCATTGTTAAAGTCAATTGCATTCAACAAAATGACGAGTAAAGTTTTCATCTAAATCCAAGAAGTTTATTTTCAATAAACCATAAATTCTTTGCCAATTCTTGATTGAAGTAATACTTTTGCTTGGTAACAAGACTTTTTTATAAATGGAGCATTACCTTCTATCCATTTTTATTTCAAATCTTATTTAAGAATCTAGAAATTAGGAGGTATGTTTTTGAACTGGATATTATGAAGTTTTTTATAAAACCCATGTTCTTTTGCTAGCAATTCTTTCTGAGTACCTTGTTCAATCAGTTGTCCATTTTGTATGACCACAATTTTATGAGCACGAGCAATCGTTGAAAGGCGATGAGCAATAATGATCGTTGTGCGTCCTTTGGTAAGGTGTTGAATGGCTTCATTAATTTGTGCTTCGGTGTGTGAATCAAGCGCACTCGTTGCTTCATCAAGAATCAGAATTTCGCTATCGTGAATCATTGCTCTAGCGATAGCGAGTCGTTGTTTTTGCCCCCCTGAAAGGTTACAGCCATTATCACCTATCTGTGTATCATAACCATTTGGCAAACTCATAATAAAGTCATGAGCATTTGCTGCTTTTGCTGCTTCGATAATTTCGTCATCACTAGCCCCTTCTTTTCCAAGCCCGATATTATATTTAACAGTTCCTTGAAAGAGAAAAGTATCCTGTCCTACATAGGCCATCAGGTTTCTCAGAGAGCGAAATGTTGTGTAGCGAATATCTTGATCATTAATCAATATGCGTCCTTTTGTGGGGTCATAGAGGCGCATAATAAGGTTGATAAGGGTTGACTTTCCCGAACCGGATGGTCCCACCAATGCTGTCATTTTTCCGGCTTCTATTTCTAGGTTGATATCTTTCAATATCATTTTGTTATTAGTGTATGCAAAAGAAACATGTTCGAAACGAATAGTTCCCTGCGTTTTACTCAGATCTTTAGCTTCTTTATGTTCTATAACTGTAAGGGGACAATCGAGTATTTCAAACATCGTACGGATATTGACCAAGCCAGATTCAATTTTGACACGTACATTTGCTAGCCTTTTTGCGGGTTCATACGCTAAAAGTAAAGCAACAATAAAGGACATAAATTCACCTTGAACACCTGCGCGTTGGGTTGCAAGATAACCGGAAAAACAAATAATACCTGCAATGGCAACACCCGTGAGTGTTTCCATAATCGGACTGGTAATAGCTTCGAGTGTTGCAATATTGTTTGTTTGTTTTTCAACATCACAAATGGCTTTGTCCATTCGTTTTTTCATGACTTCTTCTAGTGAAAAGGCCTTTATGATTCGAATACCAACAGCCGTTTCCTGTACGATTTTGATAATTTCACCAAGTGAAAGGAGCTCTTTTTCCATCAGGCGGCGAACGCGTTTTAAAGCCATTCGAACGCCTAAAAAAGCTAGTGGTCCTACGATTAAAGTAATGGAGATTAACACAAAGTTTTGAATGAACATGACAAGCAACAGACCACTAACGGAAAGCAAATCACGTACAAAAGTTGTGATAATAGTATCAATTATATTACGTACAGCTGTCGCATTATGAGTTACACGAACAAGAAGATCAGATGAAGTGTTATTATGATAAAAAGAGACTCCTTGTTCCATAAGTCGTGCAAAAATTTTACGCTGTTGTTCAGCAATGATACTATTGCCTGCTTTGTTTAGAAAGTAAGTTTGGGAAAAAGTTGCAACTCCTTTGAGAATAAAGATAAAAGCAATGAAGCTAGAAATCAAAACAATTATAGGAAAATTTTGTGCATCAATAATCTGATTAACAACATCACGCATAATCCATGCACTGGTTGCTGTGGTACAAGAAATGATGATCATTGAGAAAATAGCCGCACTGTACCAACGCATATGTTTACGAAAATTTTCTCGCAAAAGGCGGATAATAAGATGTTTATCAAAAGAGGAAATTTGTTTTTTAGCCATGAAGTGCTTCCATATTCTCTCATTATTTTATGCAAGATTGAAACATTCTTAATTAAAAAGCCCCTTAATCTTTTTTACAAAAATAGCCTTTTCTTTCAAGGTTCATCACATCAATTTCACGACGGCGAGAGTGAAAAATGTAGTGCAAAGTTTCTGTAAAAGGTATAATGAAAATTCGTTGTTCATCATTATTTTTAATTTTCAATAAAAGGTAACGGCGAGTTTCACCATTGTATTTACCAATTTCCATATTGTGATAGCCTTTGGCACTTGAAATAGCTCACAAAAAACATTTCTGCTTTTTTAATAATTTTTATGTATCATCTCCGTTTGTGATGTGTAAGCAAACAATTTTGCCGCATTGCATGATAAGAGAGCTTGAAATAAGAAGACCTTACGATGTTTGAGCTTTCTCATTTAATATGCAAAATAACGAATTCTTCTTATAAATCGATAAAGCATTATTAAACTCTTAAAAGGATTTATACACATTTATAAAACCTTAAAAGCACCACAAAAACTCTATGTGGTGCTTCTAAATAATGCCATACGCCTATTTTGATGAGTTGCATGCAAATATTATTCTAATGCAAAACTATTTAGGTGCTATCACCATCATCATTTGCCGGCCTTCAAGCTTTGGCTCCAATTCAATTTTGGCAATTTCACTTGTATCTTCTTTCACACGCTGAAGAAGCTTTAATCCAAGATCTTGGTGAGCCATCTCACGACCACGAAAACGCAAAGTAATCTTTACTTTATCACCATGATCAATAAAGCGATGAACAGCCTTGAGTTTGACTCCATAATCATGGACATCAACATTTGGGCGCATCTTAATCTCTTTGATTTCGATGACTTTTTGCTTCTTACGTGTTTCAGCAGCTTTTTTTTGGGTTTGATATTTTAATTTGCCCAAATCGATGATTTTACATACGGGTGGCTCCGCATTTGGTACAATCTCAACCAAATCAAGCCCCGCATCTGCAGCCATAGCAAGAGCTTCTTGTATCGCAACAACCCCCTGATGTTGTCCCTCATCATTAATAAGCTGAACATGAGGTACTCGGATATCCTGATTTGAACGTGGTCCGTCTTTTTGGGTAGGTGTCATTTTAAACGGTTTACGAATGGTTTATGCTCCTTAATTTTGATTCAACTACAGTTAATTTAATATACAATTATGTACCTAAAAACAACTATAATTCGTGTCTTTTTCATTATTTGATTTATTACTTTTTGGAATGATTTAGATTATAAAAGTTTTTCTCTTAATTTAAAGGAATTGTTTTATGGAGGATAAAGAATCATGGATCAAAATATTCCTTGTCAGTTTTTTTCGTTTGAGAACACCGCACTTGCAGTACGTTATCGCAAAGGCAGCCATTCTCTAGGTTTAGTTTGGCTTCATGGCTATCTGTCCGATATGTCAGGGGATAAGGCGATGTTGGTTGATAGTTTTGCTCAGAAGAATGATTTGTCCTGCTTACGTTTTGATTACTCTGGACATGGAGAATCTGAAGGTGATTTTTTTCAAGGAACGATTTCACGCTGGGTTAAAGAAAGTTTAGCGGTTTTTGAAAATTATTGTGAGGGGCCACAAATTTTGATTGGCACCTCTATGGGCGGGTGGATTGCGCTAAAGCTTGCTATGATGCTAGCACAGAAAAATAAGAAGCTTGCTGGCATGATATTGATTGCTCCAGCACCTGATTTTACACAAACATTGGTGGAACCAAAATTAGGCCCAGAAGAATGGAAGATTTTGGAGGAAAAAGGCTATATTGAACGACCTGCAGTTGATGATACAGAGCCAATGCCCTTTACAAAAACATTGATTGAAGATGGACGCGAAAATTGTGTTATGAAAGGATGCATTGATGTTGGGTGTCCAGTCCATATTTTACAAGGGATGGAAGATGAAGATATTCCCTATCAGCATACATTGACTTTACTTGATCATTTACCTCTCCATGATGTAACATTGACACTTGTTCGTGATGCAGGTCATCGCTTTTCTCGTCCGCAAGATTTAGATTGCCTCGAAACGGTATTGAGATCTTTTATTAATCAGATTAATGCAAAATAAGGGGTACATTTATTGATGAAGATAAAAATATATGAGCATTTCTAAACAGCATTTTATTTTTTCTGATCGCTCTGTACCTGTACGGGTGCGGGAAAATAAGTGCGCGCGCCGTCTTACCTTACGTATTGATGCGAGCGGACGGAGGATTTGTGTAACAACACCACCAGCGATAAGTCTCTGTACGATTCAAAGTTTTATTGAAAAGCATCGGTCTTGGATTGAGGCACGTCTTGCTCGTGTACAAATCTCTCATGAAAATGCTTATCTCAAAGAGGGGGCAACGATTCCTTTATTGGGTGTTTGCCATTCCATAAAGCATAGAGAAGGACGTGGGGTGACGGAAATTATTGCAGGAGATGCAGAACAAGACCCTCAAATTATCGTTTATGGTCAATTAGAATATTTGCCAAGGCGTGTTGCTGACGTTTTGAAAAAACAAGCAGCACGTATTATAACACCTTTGGTGGCACATTATGCCCATAAAGTAGAGCGTAAAGTCAAATCAATTTGTTATAAAGATACGAGAAGTCGTTGGGGGTCTTGTTCAATAGATAAGCGTCTTTCTTTTTCTTGGCGCCTTGTTATGGCACCAAAAGAAGTTGTGGAATATGTTGTTGCTCATGAGGTTGCTCATCTTGTTGAAATGAATCACGGTCCAAGATTTTGGGCTCTTTGTGAAGAACTATGTCCTGATAGTAAAACGTATCGTGCTTGGTTGAAGGAAAATGCTCATAGATTGCACGCAATTAATTTTGATTCATATAATTTAAAGGCGTAAAAAGCTTTCCAATGAAGGCAATATTTAACGGAACTTTTTGTCGAGTGTTTTGTTGTGTGTGTACTTGCTCATGCATAATGAGGAAGCCATTGAAGCTCTCAGCACGATTGTTCTCCCCTGCTTGGTTTGCTGAGTGTCTTCAATGTTTTTGCTTTATCTTTTTTGTAATTCAGCGTAATAACCTTAAGTTCCGATAACTTATAAAAAAATGGGAAGGGGAGCTTATGCCTGTTCTTACAGATCCACTTCAGCTATTACAAAGACTTATCCGTTGTCCTTCTGTTACACCTCATGAAGCAGGGGCTTTATCAACTTTGGAACAATTTTTGAAAAAAATGGGATTTCATGTTGAGCGCCCTATTTTTACGGATAAAAATACAGATAATGTTGAAAATCTTTATGCAAAAATGGGAAATGAAGGACCCCATCTTATGTTTGCAGGTCATACAGATGTCGTACCACCAGGCGCATTGGATGAATGGACCTATTCACCTTTTGAAGCTGTCATAGATCAGGGAAAATTATATGGGCGGGGTGCTGTTGATATGAAGGGCGGAATCGCTTGTTTTATTGCGGCGTTGGCTCGAGTTCTAGAAAAACAGTCTATTAAAGGAACAATAAGCCTTTTGATTACCGGTGATGAAGAGGGACCTGCTGTTAATGGTACCGTCAAACTTCTCAAATGGGCAGAAAAAAAAGGCGAAAAATGGACTGCGGCTCTTGTAGGGGAACCAACAAGTGTAAAAACTGTTGGGGATGTCATCAAAATTGGTCGCCGCGGATCGATTTCTGGTATCATTACCGTGAGAGGTCGCCAAGGTCATGTTGCTTTTCCAGAGCGGGCTGCTAATCCCTTGCCTTTAGCAAGTAAGCTTATTCAAGCATTGACACAAACTGCTTTAGATAAAGGGACAGAGGATTTTCAACCCAGTAATTTAGAGCTAACAAGCATCGATACCGGTAATTTAGCGGTCAATGTTATCCCAGCGCAGACAACAGTTCATTTTAATATACGCTACAATGATCTTTGGACAAAAGAAACACTGATGGAGGAAATTAAAAAGCGTCTTGCTTTGGTGCAATCAAAAAACAATGATGATCAATATCCCTCTTATCAGTTTGAATGGATTCCAAGTTTAGGGGATGTTTTTTTGACCAAAAATGATAAACTCATTCAGACTTTATCCAATGCTATTAAAAATGTAACAGGGAATATACCAGAATGTTCCACTTCTGGTGGTACTTCAGATGCGCGATTTATTAAGGATTATTGCCCAGTGGTTGAATTTGGCTTACCAGGGCAAACGATGCATATGGTAGATGAGTGTGTAGCCCTTGATGCAGTGGAAACGCTTACTACTATTTATGAGCGTTTTATTGTTGATTTTTTTGCATGAAGAAATGATTGCTGGTTCAAAAATACCTTTATCTTGTTGTGCCATAAGATATTGCCATTTGAGGTGTGGTAATATGAGGCACGTAAGACTTAATATATTAAGTGGGTTTAGAATAAGTGATGAATATTCTTAAGTTGTGATTTTTGCCTGTAGAGTCTTTCGTTAAGTGAATTACATAACTGGAAAGCCAAGCGGGACCTGCTTTAAGAAGCAGAACTGTTTACAGACCATATTAGGTTAAAAATATTCGTTCTTTAAGTGTAGAAAGGAAGTCAATACGCAATCATATATGGAAAATAATGAATATTATATCATCATTGTGTGATGATAGGTTGAAGCCATAAAGACACACAAAAACATGCTGCTATTGTACAAAATTCGCACAACATAAATATGCTCATTCACAGCTCATGCCTTAATATGGTTTCTGCACTCTCATAAAAGATACTTCTTGTTTCAATTAGCCTCTCTTAGAGTAAAGCCCATAGAAATGCGCTTTAAGTTTGTTTTATTTCATATATTTTCCCCTTCTTTTTTTCCCTAAAAACTTCCATTGAAAAATCATTACGAGATAGAAAGTGAGCTTATTTAATCAGCTTTAATATTGGTTATGATAAAGATACACAGAAATTCTTTTGTAGCAGCACGTTGACTTCTTCAGCCAAGGATTGTCCTAGTATTATTCTCAATTTTTTAATAAAATAACCTTAAAGGACGCGTACAGACACTCATAAGTATGTATGCAAGTAAGATCATATGGGATTAATATCGTTTCGCTCGCTAACAAAGCAATTCCGATTCATATCTGGTATATTTGCCATTTGAGTGCATTATTTGTTTAATAAAGCTCATGATTTTGCTGTGATCTATAAATCAATACCGATCATACAGCCGCGTATCTCAAATAAATATTGGTTCAGTATTTTTTACGACAACAGCTTTTATATGCCAGAATAGGATAAAAGTATGGTGTATATCTATTTTTTGTAATCTCTGAAACAGACATACAACCACAACCTGATTGAGGGAAAATATAAAGGTATAAAGGTGAAAATCAGTGTGCTTTTTTACTCTCCTTTTTTATTCGGTTTTACGGTTTTCAAACTTATCTAGAGTAATATCTTTTTAAATAATTAGAGATTGATACATGGTTTCATGCT
The DNA here is from genome assembly GCF_042194225.1 of Bartonella sp. MR110HLJHH. Taxonomy (NCBI): domain Bacteria; kingdom Pseudomonadati; phylum Pseudomonadota; class Alphaproteobacteria; order Hyphomicrobiales; family Bartonellaceae; genus Bartonella; species Bartonella sp. MR110HLJHH. The sequence continues at coordinate 189,430 of NZ_JBHIMQ010000001.1, forward strand.
CATTTCTCTGGTTCTTTAAATGGTGCCACGATTTCATAAAGAACAATATATTATCATATTATGTATTCGCATACTTGTTTTAAAGAAATTTTCTCAATGTTTGTCACATTCGTGCCACTACGGTGCTTATGAATAGTGTAATATAAAATTTTCCGTGAAGTGTATAAAGTCTACAGTGCCTCACCATCTTTACGTTTATGAAAAAAAAGTTAGACCACCACACACTTTCTAGCTCAAAATATTGCGATAGCTTTTAGCACTTAAGAGTGTTCATAAGAGTTCTTTTTACTTCTTTTTTATAGCTTTTATCCATACACTTCTCTACTTTTAAGGTGTAAGCAAATGGTGGTAACTAATTTACTATAAATAGTTTTGAGATTAGAGTATCTCACGATACTCTAATCTCGCCTTTTCTATGAAAAATGATGATTATGATTAAAATAAGTATGTTGTTATAAAAACTTTAGTTTGCGAGTTGGCTGATGATGTGATCAAGAACAATACGTCCTTTGGTTGTCGCTTTTAAGCGTTGGTTATCCACCATTTCTATCAATTCTTGGTGTTGTAAATCGATCAGTTTTTCCATTGGGATGCGTTTAGGGCTTAAGGTTTCATAGCGTATAAGCTCTAAGCCTTCGCAAAGGCGTAATCCCATAAGGAGCATTTCATTTGCCTGTTGTTCAGTGGTTAAATGTTCCGTTTCAATACAGCCATGTCCTGTTGTTTCTACCAAATTAAGCCACTGTTCGGGATGCTTTTCATTTATTGTGACATAACGTTCGCGGTTTTCAAGGTGTGATGACAATGTTTTTGAACAGGCAGAGGAATGATTCGGTGCGTGCTCAATGAAACGTCCATGTGCTCCTGGACCAAAGCCTGCATATTGGTGATAACGCCAGTAAAGAAGATTATGCGCTGATTCGGCACCGGGAATTGCATGATTTGAGATTTCATAGGCAGGAAGTCCATGCAGTGCTGTTATTTCTTGGGTAAGATTATACAGATCTGCTGCTAGCTCTGATGGGGGAAGGATAAGTCTTCCTGCATCATGAAGCCGTTTAAAGGCAGTTCCTTCTTCGATCGTCAATTGATAAAGAGAAAGATGGTCCGCTGCCAAATCAATTGCTTGTACGAGTTCAGATTTCCATTGTTCAAGGGTTTGTTCGGGGCGGGCATAAATGAGATCAAAGGATAAACGTGGAAAAATTTGCCGTGCTAAATCAATGGCACAAAGAGCTTGTTCCACATTATGGAGTCGACCAAGTTTGCGCAATGCTTTATCATTGAGCGCTTGTATCCCTAGAGATAAGCGGTTAACACCTGCTGCACGGTATCCACGAAAGCGCTCTGCCTCCACACTGGATGGATTAGCTTCTAATGTAATTTCAACTTTATCATCAACTACCCATTTTTTTGCAAGTGCTTGCAATAGGGCATCGACAGTTTGCGGCTCCATAAGAGAAGGAGTTCCCCCACCAATAAAAATACTTGTAATATGGCGTGGGCCTATTTTGTGGTATTGCGTTTCTATTTCGCGCTTAAAGGCGGTGACAAAACGTGGTTGATCAACACCATGGATGCGAACATGCGAATTAAAGTCACAATAAGGACATTTAGCTGCACAAAAGGGCCAATGAATGTAAATGCCAAAAGGTTCATTCATGAGAATGCTAAAAGGTTTTCTGCCAAAAGTTTGAAAGCACGTGCGCGATGTGAAAGAGGGGGAATATCATTACATTTCCAGTTGTGTTTTTGCTCTGTTGACATTTCTCCAAAGGTATTTTCATATCCATCTGGTAAAAAAATAGGATCAAAACCAAAGCCTTTGTCGCCCCGTGGAGGCCAAAAGAATGTTCCTTCAACGCATCCGCGGAAGTAATCTGCATGAGCATCAGGCCATGCAATGCAAATGACGGATATAAAACGGCATTTTCGTTGGCTTTTTTCTCGCGCTCCGACTTTTTGGAGTTCATTTTCTATTTTTTTCATAGCTTTTGGAAAATTACGTGTGCCATCGGCTTGAATTGCCCAATCAGCGGTATAAACGCCTGGCGCACCCTCCAATGCATCTACCTCTAAGCCTGAATCATCAGAAAGGGCAGGAAGTCCTGTCTTTTTTGCTGCTGAAAAAGCCTTAATATAAGCATTTTCTTCAAATGTTTTTCCCGTTTCTTTTGGTTCTGGCAAGCCCAGTTCTTTTGCCGATTGTATTATTAAATCGAAAGGCGTAATTAAAGTAGTGATTTCATGCAGTTTGCCGGTGTTATGTGTAGCAATGACAAGTTTTTTATCTGCTATGCTTCTCATATAGATTTCTCCAAAAATGAAAGGGGAACTATTTTTGTGCTAAAAACCAGCTTAAATACTCATATACACACATTCTGCTTGATTTTACATGATATGATTATTTTACACGTTTTATGATATTTTATTCCAACAAAATTTTTTATCTTGTACAAAGATAACCTTGCAAAAATATGAAAGGCATGTCTTTTTGATGATAGCACTTTTATGGTAAATTTCCAATTTCCGGCTTGCTCTAAAAGGTGAAATTTTCTACTTATAGCGGTTTTTAAACAATCCAGATTCTCTTAGTCAAATTCTCTTGGCAAGTCCCTACAGCAGACCACTTTATAGATCAACTCTTATCTTAAATATTTTTCACACACTCTAACAAAAAATACCTCCTGCGTAATTTATCAATCATCATTCTGAAAGGTAGCATTTTACGGCTCAATAGGATAATATGCTTTTATACTACTTTAGACTATTTGACCAAACCTTGGCAAAACTTATATAAGAGATGAGGATTTTAAAAGTAGTGAAACAATTGTGATGAAGCACAAAACTATTGATAATGAACTAAAATATCTTGATGAACGTTCACGTGATATTTTTCGCCATATTGTTGAAGCTTATCTTAATGATGGTGAACCTGTAGGGTCACGCAATCTTTCACGGCTTTTACGACAGACATTATCACCTGCGACGATTCGCAATGTGATGAGTGATCTTGAACATCTCGGTTTGATTTATGCACCACATGTTTCTGCGGGTCGAATGCCGACACAATCAGGTTTACGCTTTTTTGTAGATGCATTTATGGAAGCGGGTGATTTGCCAAACGAAGAGCGAGAAAATATTGAAATGCAAGTCAAAGAGGCTGGTCATGCACAATCGGTTGAACATTTTCTTGTTCAAGCAAGCCGAGTTCTTTCAGATCTTTCACGTGGGGCAGGGCTTGTTTTAGCAACAAAACAAGAAGGAACATTGAAACATATTGAATTTGTGCGCCTTGATAGGGAGCACGCTCTTGCCGTTTTGGTGACTCAACAAGGTGAAGTTGAAAATCGTATTGTTCATTTGCCAGAAGGGGTTACTCATGCACAACTGACGGAGGCAACGAATTTTCTCAATGCTCATATTCAGGGGCGAACATTGAGTGAAGCTAAAGAGGAAATTGCACGTTTATGCTCAGAAACACGGGCTGCACTTGATGATTTATCGCATCATCTTGTTGAAACGGGATTAGCTCTTTGGGGAGGAGAAGGTGCTGATCATAAAATACACCTCATTGTTCGCGGGCGTAGCAATTTACTTGAAGATGTGAAAGCAGAAGAAGATTTAGAACGATTACGCCATTTGTTTGATGATCTTGAAACGCGTGAGAGTATGGCACAGCTTCTCGATTTAACGGATGAAGGTTCTGGAGTTCGAATTTTTATTGGTTCAGAAAATAAGTTATTTTCACTTTCTGGTTCTTCTTTAGTTGTAGCGCCTTATCGTGATTCACAACAAAGAGTCATTGGTGCTTTAGGCGTTATTGGTCCTACACGGCTTAATTATGCAAGGATTGTGCCCATGGTTGATTATACAGCTCAACTTGTGTCACAGTTATTGCGTTAAAACGATGCAGGTAAGTATTTGTACTATAAAAGCTCATTGTATTATATACATCGATACCCCTTGATTTTTGTCTGTAGAATTTCGATATCGAGAATAACGAATCTTATGAAGGAATAAAATTTTTATGTCTGATGAAAAAAACAAATTTACTGACGCTTCATTTGAAAATTGTGATTTAAAAAATCCAGCTGATCGTAATACACTTAAACAGGCAGCCGATGAATTTTTAAAAACACATAAAACAGAGGAACACGAAGACGTTGAAAAAGAAAGCAATGAGGTTAGTGATCTTTTAGCGTCTTTGCAGGATGAAAATAAAGAACTGAAAGATCAGCTTTTACGTCTTGTTGCAGATATGGAAAATCTTCGACGCCGTACTATGCGAGATGTGGCGGATGCAAAGGCTTACTCCATTGCTAATTTTGCACGGGATATGTTATCGGTTTCTGACAATCTCAATCGTGCTTTGGAAGCTATTCCAGAAGGGGCGCGGGAAAGTGATGCTGGTTTGAAATCATTGGCAGAAGGCGTTGAAATGACTGAACGTGCCATGATGGCAGCATTAGAACGTCATGGGGTGCAAAAAATCCATCCAGAGGGGCAAAAATTTGATCCTCATTTTCATCAAGCGATGTTTGAAATTCCTAATGCCGATGTTCCAGATAATACTGTTCAACAAGTTGTTCAGGCAGGCTATATTATCGGGGAAAGGGTGTTACGTCCAGCTATAGTGGGTGTAGCCAAAGGAGGAGCAAAAGAAGCTTCTGTTGAAACTGATTCTGCTTAAAACACATCAATAATAAATCTCCAACATAAAATGCAGTATTCCCTGCAATTACACATATATGAGGTCTTTTCTCAAAGAGTTTTTAAAGGGTGTTATAAACACCCTTTTATCTTTGAAGTGCCCAACTTCCTTTTATAAGATACACGGCCTCGCTTGAGGGAGATGACGATGAAAATAAAACAAAGTGATCGACCTCAAAAGGAGGGATAAAAAAATCATCTTGAAAAGATAGATAAGAAGAAAGATCTTCAAGATTGATATCAAATATTCGTGCAAGAGTAATATGTGGAGTAAATTCTCTTTCATCAGGCTTTAACTCTAATTTATTCCGGATATATTGCATCTTTTCATGTAAAAGATTAAGCTTTTCACAAGGTTCAATGCGAACTACAAGAGAATGGGGAGTATTTTCTGAACCAAAAATATCAAAACCATCTATTTGTAGCATAAAAGGAGAGAGCTTTATTGTATCAAAGGCGTGCATAAGTGCATCTGCGGTAGCACTTTCAACTTCACCGAAAAAAGATAAGGTGACGTGAAAATTTTGCGGGTTGATCCATTGCGCTTTTGGTAAGCCATTTTGCAACGATACAAGTTGTTGTGTTGTTTGTTGAGGAATCTGAAGGGCACTAAATAGACGACCCATAATATTATCTCCTTATAATGAAAGAGGCTATCCAAAGCGCAATATAGATAATAAGGGCGAGGCATGTACCATAGAAAATAAGGCAATAGTATTGAAAAAGAATGTCTAAAAAATGCTTACTATAATTATGAGCGTACAAAGCTTATTCGTTTTAAAAAATGGTTATGATATCGATAAGAATTGCGTTTTCATGAGCTGTATCACAATGATGTGCAATGGAAGATTCCTTGTGTATTATAAAGACTACAAATTTAGCAGAAAATAAGAAAAGTTGATAGATTTTTGATGTGCTAAATTATTTTGACATCTATCTTTAGCTTAAAATAAAGCATATTCTAATACAAGGTGAAGAGTTCTCTTTTTCTGTAAAGATTTAATTATACGATTAAGTCGGGTAATAGCCGTAATACGCAAAACTATTCAAATTGATCAAATAATGTTAGGAAAGGAAGGAAAAACTCCAGTATAATAAAATTACTATAAACTTTTACATTTATGATAATTATGCTAATCTATAATGGATATGAATATTGGTATAAAAGCGGGAAGAGAAATTAAAATTCAAAATAATGATGGACAATTCCTATTTTCTAAGAATCATCATCCTTATTTTATGGTGAGAAAGCGTTAGTTTTCCTCTCCAAAGTTGTTATTGATAAGCTTTTCAAGAGCATTAAGAGCATCTGTTGCTTCTGGTCCTGAAACACGAATGGTGAGGTTACAACCGGATGAAGCCGCTAGCATCATAAGTCCCATAATTGATGATCCACCAACGATTTTTCCATCCTTTTCAACTTCAACAGTAACATTAAAATTGTCAACAGTTTGTACAAATTTTGCAGAAGCACGTGCATGCAAGCCACGTTTATTACAGATATTGAAATGACGACTTATACATGGGAGGGTATCTTTGGAAAACATTGGTATTTTATTATCCGCTATAAAATCATACTTGGTACATTAATATATTTACGCCCTGCTTCTTGTGCTATTCTTAACGCGTCTGATAATGAAATATCAGGACATTTGCGAATAGAAATCAGTTTAATAAGCATGGGCAAATTAACACCCGCAATCATTTCAACGCGTCCTTTTTCAATAGCAGGAACAGCTATATTCGATGGTGTTCCACCGAACACATCTGTTAATATGATTACGCCATGATCCGTATCTGTATCGGTTACTGCGGCTATAACATCACCTCGGCGCTGATCTATATCGTCATCGGGATAAACGCATATTGTTGCGAACTTTTCTTGTACTCCAACAACATGTTCCACGGCATGTAAAAATTCGACAGCCAGCTCACCGTGCGTTACAAGCACGAGTCCAATCATTTACGCAAACTCCTGTTAACTAATAAGATCCGACCATATTGGTGGGAAACACATTTTACAAGGCTTTGTCTTGCTGCCAAGAAAAATTTGCAAAAAAAAGGCAAAAATAGTGATTTTTTTATCTTTAGAAAAAAATTAGACAGATTTTTGCCATATTTTTCTAAATAAAAATGCTTCAATAGCTTGACAAATGGCTGTACAATCGGCTTCACGAAGAGAGGGAAGTTTTAAAAGAGGAATGTGCAAATTTTCAAATTGAAAAGTTTTATTTGTGGAAAAACGTTCATATTCCGGACCGAGAAAAATAACACAATCGATAGTTGTGTGCTTTTCAAATTCCACCATATAAAGACCAACGCCACGAATCTCGATACCGCCCTCTAAATTATCAGGAGTGTATCCGTGAAGCTTTCCATTTTCCGCACGCAACATTGTATAATCATCACTGATAAGCTTCGCTTCACGTTTTGACCACTCAGCACGGTCGAGCAAAGAAAGGGTAATGGTTGATTTTCCTGATCCCGATGGACCCATAATTAACAGCCCCTTGCCGCCCAATTGAAGGCAATTTGCGTGGAGTATTTCACATTTTGTTTTCATGCCTTTTACTTTGGATAAAAGATTTATTTAGCGAGGGGAAGCATAATAATAAAACGTGCACCAGTTTTACACTTTCCAAGTGTAGGATCAATAATATTTTCGGCTGTAATTGTCCCATTATGAGCTTCGATGATTTGCCGACTAATAGAAAGGCCAAGTCCAGAGTTTTGTCCAAAAGCATCTTCGTTTGGTCGATCTGTATAAAAACGCTCAAAAATGCGTTCAATATTTTCTGAACGAATACCTGGGCCATTATCTTCAATGGTTAAAATAAGGGTTGAAGCATGACTTTTCATAGTAATGCAAATTTTGCCACGATTACGAGGAATAAAAGAACGTGCATTTTCAAGAAGATTTGAAATCACTTGCCCTAAACGGAGTTCATGTCCCAATACAAGATAGGCTTTTCCATGAGGACGTGGGACAATATTAAGGCTTATATCAATGGTTTGCGTATTACGATACACTTCCTGAACAGCATGAACAAGACTTTCCAAAAGCGGTGTCATATCAACAATCTCTGCGGTTTCTCGTGCAAGCTCTGCATCGAGCCGCGATGCATCAGAAATATCTGTAATCAACCGATCAAGACGGCGCACATCATGTTGAATAATTTCAAGCAATTTCTCTTGTGCTTCTTCATTTTTAGCCAGAGGGAGCGTTTCAACAGCACTGCGTAGAGAGGTGAGAGGATTTTTTAATTCGTGGCTTACATCAGCAGCAAAGCGTTCAATGGCTTCAATACGCATATACAGGGCATTAGTCATATCACGAATAGAGGTTGAAAGGTGACCAATCTCATCTTCACGCATTGAAAAATCAGGAATTTCTACACGCTGATTATTGCCATTACGCACTCGATTAGCCGAGGCAGATAATTTACTTAATGGATGGGCAATCGTATGGGCCAAAAAGAGAGAAAGAACCAAAAGTACGCTGCCTACAACGGCAAAAACTTTAAAGATAACCAGTCTTTCACCTTTTACAATGTTATCAATATCAGAACCAGTGGTTGAAAGAAGAAGAGCTCCAACCACTGCGCGATAGCGTTGCACAGGAACGGCAACAGAAACAATTAATTGACCTTGTCTGTTGCGTCTTTTAGCCGTAGCAAGAGATCCGTTTAATGCGCGGTACACTTCTGGATAAGCAGCAATACCACTGGTTTTTGTTTGTTCTCTGTCAAGAGCAATACCTTTACCATAAAATGTGCTTGAATACCATGAAGTAAGGCGATCCCACATGCTTTGTTCTGTTTTAAGTGGGGGTAAATCATAACTAAAAACTTCTCCACTAGAATAAAGAACGCGCGAATCAAGAAGGAGAGTAGCATCACGATCATAGATACGTGCTCTTGTCGTTTTAGGTGTGATGAGACGCCGTAAAAGAGGGGCAACTTGCTCAGGGTTAATAGGGAAATCCCAAGAATCGGTTGATTGAGGGGCGGGTGTAACGCTTTCACCAGTTTGTAACTCTAAGAGTTTTTGGGGATCAATGAGGATAGAATTTGTATCTACTGTTGCAGAAGCAGCAATAGCCCCAGCAATAATTTTTCCTTGGGTACATAAACTTTTAATTTTTGCTTCAATTAAACCATCGCGAAATTGGTTAAGGTATAAAATGCCTGTAACTAAAATGGCAAGGGCAGCAATGTTTAATATAACAATGCGACGTGTGAGGCTGGAAAAAAGCAATTGTCTAAAGAGACGTTGTGTTCGGAGATGCAAACGGGCAAACATAAGAAATGGCGTTGAGGATGTACCATTAACGGTTGTTTTTTGTAAAGTTTCCAGTTGAGAATTGTCTGTCATCGATTTGATTGCCGTTCAAATTTTTGCGACAAAGTAGTTTTATACCTCGTGGAAACGATAACCTACACCATAAAGTGTTTCAATCATTGCAAAATCATCATCCACTTGTTTAAACTTTTTACGCAGACGTTTAATGTGACTATCAATGGTGCGATCATCTACGTAGACTTGATCACTATAGGCAGCATCCATTAAAGCATCACGACTTTTTACAACTCCTGGTCTTTGTGCTAAGGTTTGCAGAATCAAAAACTCCGTAACGGTTAAAATAACAGGTTTATCTTTCCATGTACAGGTGTGGCGTTCTTGATCCATCACAAGATCTCCACGTTTGAGAGAAGAGGTGGAAGAAGTTCCTGTAGAAAGTGGTTGGTTACGTGCATTAGAACGGCGCAAAATGGCTTTCACGCGTTCAATGAGAAGACGTTGGGAGAAAGGTTTAGTAATAAAATCATCAGCTCCCATTTTGAGACCAAATAATTCATCAATTTCATCATCTTTAGAGGTAAGAAAAATAACTGGAAGATCAGATTTTTGACGTAAACGACGCAAGAGTTCCATCCCATCCATTCGGGGCATTTTAATATCAAAAATAGCTAAGTGTGGAGGGTGAAGTGTGAGACCCTTGAGTGCGGATGCTCCATCTGTATAGCTTTCAACTCGATAGCCTTCTGTCTCAAGCGCAAAAGATAAAGACGTCAAAATATTGCGATCATCATCAACAAGTACAATCGTTTGTGTGATTGTTGGTGTATCTTTCATGGTTTCTTAGACCTTTCTATTGCTGTGGTAGCAAATTACCCACACTTATTTATATGGGAGTTCATATTTTTTTTGCAAAACAAATATGATACAAATTGTAGCAAAGTAAAAAACCTTTTGTCATTACTGTAAAATCTTGTTTTGCTTTCATAATTTATAATGTTTCTACGTCTATTAAGATCCCTTCGTTTGAGAGAAAATTTTCATAAAGGCTTTTTTTATCAAGGTTTATTACCAAGTTGATTATTGTATTTGTCCCATAATTGAACAGGTATAGTTTTGATTGTTGAAGTTTAGAAAATATGCCTATGTGTTTTAAGAGCAAAGAAAAGAATGTGGCAATATATGCACAAAAATTTGTTTCTGCTACACGAAAGGAGGTTGTAATGGGATTTTTTAATTTTATTAAAACTGTAGGGGAAAAGTTAGGTATTGGGGACCATGAACCAAAAGAAAAAGATTTTAAGACAGCATTTGATCATTTTCAACTCGGTACAGAAAAAGTAAATATTCAAGTTGAAGACGGTAAAGCTATTTTAAGTGGTGAAGTTCCAGACAGGGAAACACTTGAAAAAGCATTGCTGGTTGTTGGCAATTCACAAGGTATCTCTTCTGTAGATGTTGATCAATTAAAGGTTATAGATACAACGCCCAGAAAACCTTCTCGCTTTTATGAGGTTAAATCTGGTGATAATCTTTGGAAAATTGCTGAAGAGGTTTATGGAAAAGGGCAAGGTAATAAAAACACGTTTATTTTTGAAGCCAATAAGCCAATGCTAAAATCTCCCGATAAAATTTATCCTGGACAAGTTTTACGTATTCCTGAAATTGACCATAGTTAATTCATCAAAGGGGAGAATTTTTTACTGATGGCATTAAACAAAAAATAAAGAAGCGTACAAAAATTTCACGCTTCTTCATTTTAAGAGTGTGTATTATAAAAAAGGAGCTTAGTGGCTAGGAGAGGATTTAGAAGGTGATGGTGCTTTCATAGCGTTTACAGAGAAATCAACATCAATCGTTCCTGCTTTCTCAAATGTCAATTTTGCGCTAATTTTATCACCTAACTTGAATGGTTGTGAAAGCCCCATAAACATAATATGATCACCGCCAGGCTTAAGCGTGATTTCGCCATTTCCTGGAATTTCAATGCCATTGTGCATTTTTTCCATTTTCATAATATCATTAACGACAGCCATAGAGTGTATCTCTGTTTTTTTTACTCCGTTTGTGGAAATAGAAACCAAACGGTCTGGGGTATTACTGTGATTAATAATGTAGAGATAACCGCTACCAACTCTTATACCTCTAAGTGTTTCGCGTGTCCAAGGATTGAGAATTTCTATGTCGCCAAGTTGATATTGCTGAGCACCTGCAGGCAGGGTTATACCAACAAAGAGAAGAGCACACACGATATTTATGATAACCTTTTTGTATGGATATTGTGTATTTATTATATTCTTAAAGATAAGATTTGTTATTTTCTTAATAATAGATGTCATCATTGATTTACCCTCCTTCATAAGATTCACACTTTGAATAACTTTTCATTTTAGCAGAGCTTTTATTTAAAATAAAAGAAAGAAATGCTAAAATGAAATTGATTTGAATATGAGAATAAAAATCATAGAATTCTTTGATTTTAAAGGAAGACAATAAGGTTTACAATGACAACACACCTCTTAACGCTTCCGTGTTCATCTCATAATAGTGTTTGTAAATGGTATAAAATCTATGATGCACTGCTATTTTACTTAATAAATATATAACACAGAGCAATCATCAACTACTTTACCAATTTTTAATATTACGACAGCTCTTGGTATTTTAAAGCATTTATACAGAGGCATTTTTATATATTTTCAAGTTCAAAATTATACAGTTAAGAAAAAACGCTTTAGGTGAGTTTAAAACACATCTTTCAAATAGCAGTAAACAATGAGACCGTTAAAAGGAGAATTTTTGAAAGGAGATCGATAGATAATACCTCTACTGATATGAGCATTAGATATGATGACTATTTTAGTCCAAGGAAAATTTATAATATTCGTGATATAAATTATTCGCCTTTTAAAAAGCTTTTACGTGAGTATCATTTTATTAATGATGAGAAGATCAAGAGCGAGAGTGCAATCACTCTTTTGTTTTTTTAATTTTTATAGAAAGATATATTTATTGAGAATTGCAAGAAAAATATATTATGATCTCAAGTTTCTCATAAATATGGTATTTATGGGGCATTAAAGCGCCTATTTTAAAATAAATTTTTTATTTTGGAGATGTTTCTCTCATTATTCTCTTGTAGCAATAAAAGCCTGTTCTTATATACGAGGCAGCAAGGCTTATTGCGACTTGCAATTTTTTATTATTTTATGTTGCTTGAAGCAATGTATGGGCTTTGAGTGTTATGAGGAGCTGTCTTAAAAAGATGCTTTATGAAGGTTGAGGTAGCTTGCTGAATGGAGATTATAATATGGCAAAAGTAATTGGTATTGATTTGGGGACAACGAACTCTTGTGTGGCTGTTATGGATGGCAAAAACGCAAAGGTTATCGAGAACTCAGAAGGAGCACGAACAACACCTTCCGTTGTTGCCTTTACTGATGGGGGAGAGCGGCTTGTTGGACAGCCTGCTAAACGGCAGGCGGTAACAAATCCCGAAGGGACAGTTTTTGCAGTTAAACGTTTGATAGGGCGTCGTTTTGATGATCCTATGGTTGAAAAAGATAAAGCACTTGTGCCTTATAAAATTGTTAAAGGTGACAATGGTGATGCATGGGTTGAAGAAGCGGGTAAGAAATATTCTCCATCGCAAATTTCAGCTATGATTTTGCAAAAGATGAAGGAAACAGCAGAATCTTATCTGGGTGAAAAAGTTGAACAAGCGGTTATTACTGTTCCTGCTTATTTTAATGATGCGCAACGTCAAGCGACTAAAGATGCGGGTAAAATTGCTGGACTTGAAGTTTTACGGATTATTAATGAGCCCACTGCTGCTGCTTTAGCTTATGGTTTGGACAAAAAAGACGGAAAGACAATTGCTGTTTACGACCTTGGTGGTGGTACATTTGATATTTCAGTACTTGAAATTGGAGATGGCGTTTTTGAAGTTAAATCAACCAATGGAGATACGTTTTTAGGGGGTGAAGACTTTGATATGCGCTTGGTCGGTTATTTTGCCGATGAGTTTAAGAAAGAGCAAGGAATTGATCTGAAAAATGATAAATTAGCTTTACAGCGCTTAAAAGAAGCGGCAGAAAAAGCAAAAATTGAGCTTTCTTCGTCACAGCAAACAGAAATCAATTTACCATTTATCACGGCAGATCAATCAGGTCCCAAGCACTTAACAATGAAATTGACTCGGGCAAAATTTGAATCTCTGGTTGACGATTTAGTGCAGCGCACCATCGAGCCTTGTAAAGCTGCGTTAAAAGATGCTGGATTAAAGGCCGGTGAGATTGACGAAGTTGTTTTAGTGGGTGGTATGACACGTATGCCCAAGATTCAGCAAGTCGTGCAAAGCTTCTTTGGTAAGGATCCACACAAAGGCGTTAATCCTGATGAAGTTGTTGCAATGGGTGCTGCCATTCAAGGGGGTGTATTGCAAGGCGATGTCAAAGACGTTTTGCTTCTAGATGTAACACCTTTATCCTTGGGGATCGAAACCTTGGGTGGTGTTTTCACACGTCTCATTGAGCGTAATACCACTATCCCAACAAAAAAATCTCAAGTTTTTTCAACAGCTGATGATAACCAGAGTGCTGTGACCATTCGTGTTTTCCAAGGTGAACGGGAAATGGCGAGCGATAATAAGTTATTGGCTCAATTTGATCTTGTTGGTATTCCTCCAGCACCACGTGGTATACCTCAAATTGAAGTTACTTTTGATATTGATGCGAATGGTATTGTTAATGTTTCGGCCAAAGATAAGGGAACTGGTAAAGAGCATCAAATTCGTATTCAGGCATCAGGTGGTTTAAGTGATGCTGATATTGAAAAAATGGTACAGGATGCGGAAGAGCATGCAGCTGAGGATAAAAAACGCCGTGAAGGTGTTGAAGCCAGAAATCAAGCGGAAGCTCTTATTCATTCAACTGAAAAGTCACTCAGTGAATATGGCGATAAAGTATCAGCTGAAGAAAAAGGACAGATTGAAACAGCAATATCTGATTTGAAATCTGCGCTTGAAGGCAGTGATACTGAAGAAGTAACAACAAAGATGCAAAAATTAGCTGAAGTCAGTATGAAGCTTGGACAGGCTATGTATGAAGCTTCACAAGCAGCGGGCGCTGACACTGAAACAGATGCAAAGAATGATGATGTTGTTGATGCTGATTTTGAAGAAGTTAATGATAAGAAGAAATAGTGTCAGCATGTGTGTTGATTAATTTATAAACCCGGCCTTTGAAATATAAGGCTGGGCTTTATTATTTGAGTGAGTTGCAACTTTGTTGCTAAAAATATAAATTAAAAGCAATCTTATCCATAAGATGGATGACAGAGAAATTATCAGGAATACATGATGAAGGTTGACTATTATGAAATTCTTGGCGTGACTCGTGAATGTGATGATAAAAAGTTGAAATCTGCTTTTCGTAAGTTGGCAATGCAATATCATCCTGATCGCAACGCCGGGGATAAAGAGGCAGAGCGAAAATTCAAAGAAATTGGCGAAGCCTACGAAGTCCTCAAAGATCCCCAAAAGCGTGCTGCTTATGATCGATTTGGTCATGCGGCTTTTGAAAATAGCGGTAGTCAAGGAGGAGCAAATCCCTTTGGAGGTTTTGCTGCTGGTGGTGGATTTGCTGATATTTTTGAAGATTTTTTTGGCGAAATTATGGGAGGTGCGCACCGTAAGCGTGGTGATGGTCGCGAACGTGGTGCAGATCTGAGTTATAATATGGAAATAACCTTAGAAGAGGTATTTTCAGGAAAAACTGCAGAAATTACTATTCCCAGTTCCGTTACGTGCGATGTTTGTGAAGGATCAGGAGCGAGAAAGGGTTCTAAGCCGCAAGTTTGTGGAACATGTCATGGATCTGGTCGTGTGCGTGCTGCACAAGGTTTCTTTTCTATTGAGCGAACATGTCCTTCATGTCATGGACGTGGTGAAACTATTACGGATCCATGCCCAAAATGTCAGGGGACACGACGCATAGAGAAAAAACGTTCATTGAGCGTGAATGTTCCAGCTGGTATTGAAGATGGAACGCGTATTCGCCTTTCTGGTGAGGGTGATGCTGGTATTCGTGGTGGCCCCAATGGTGATCTTTATATTTTCCTTTCCGTTAAACCGCATGAGTTTTTTCAGCGAGAAGGAGCAGATCTTCACTGTCGCGTTCCTATTTCAATGGTAACAGCTGCTTTAGGAGGAGAGTTTGAAGTTTCCGATCTTGATGGTGTTAAAGCACGTGTTAAGATCCCAGAAGGGACACAAAATGGACGTCAATTCCGCCTTAAGGGTAAGGGTATGCCCATGTTGCGTCGGCAGCAAGCAAGGGGTGACCTTTACATCCATATCACGATTGAGACACCACAAAAATTAACGCAAGAACAACGTGAACTATTGCAAAAATTTGAAAAACTTTCAAATCATGAGAATTCACCGCAATCACATGGCTTTTTTTCACGTATGAAGGAATTTTTTGAAAATATTTCTGGTTAAATATGTGAATGTTCTCAGAATAGATTAGAAAAAACTTTTGGAAGGTTATTTTAATTAAGCTTTCTATAGTCTTATTTATCTGTGAAAAGCATTTTTTTCTTGAAAAGAAAAGAGAGAAACGATTAATTTAGGGTAAGTAAGTGCCTGCCGCTGATAGTTTTTTACATTTCACGAGTTTTATGGATAAGTCTTATTTTTGAGTATCTATGATATTTTAAAAAGGGCTTATCCATACAAGAAGAACGCAATTGAGTGACTAATTTCCAGTGTCATGATAACTGCCTTTATGCATTCAGCATTTTTTGTATTTATTGTTTTACTCAAAATGTCTTTTTAAAAGCCCTATACTAAAACTGTCAAATAGGTAGTAGCCTATCAAGAAGTAGCTAAATAAGCTGTTAGACAATCCATCTTTTTCAAATAAAATATCAATTCCTCATAACCAATTTTATTTTTGGCATTTTTGATAGTCTTAAAAATTGCTTGGATAAGGTTACAGAGCTAAGTCAATCTACTTCTTATCTTGGTGATCTGTTAATTTTATTATTATTTTATTATTATAAGAAAATTTTGTTTTTATCTTACAAAATCAATGGTTGTATATATTCTTATTCATTGTTAAGTATCCATAAGCATAAACTAACGAGTCGAATGTACGGCATAGCTTTAAAATTTTTTCAGAACTTTGCTTTTCAATTTTATACATAAAATCATAAAATAATAACGTTTTGTACGCCTGTTTTGTTTAATTTTTCGCTGTCAGTTTTTTGAGGAAGTTGTTTTCTTGTTTCATTTCGTTATTACTTTTCCTAAATTCCACTAAGAGATGGTAAAAAGTGATGAGGAGGCTCTATTAATGGATGATGCTAAAAACGGTGCTGTAGATGTTTTAGAAAAACAAGCAGCATTTCTATCGTCTGCTTTACCATATATGCAAAAATACGAAAATGAAACGGTTGTGGTAAAATATGGCGGTCATGCTATGGGTGATCCTGCCTTGGGGCGAGCATTTGCGCGTGATATTGCTCTATTAAAGCAATCGGGGATTAACCCTGTTGTTGTTCATGGTGGAGGACCTCAAATTGCTGAAATTTTGATGAAAATGGGGATTGAATCACGATTTGAAAACGGTTTACGCGTAACCGACGAGCGGATCGTTGAAGTCGTTGAAATGGTTTTGGCCGGTTCCATAAACAAAGAAATTGTCGCTCTCATCAATGCAGAGGGTGAATGGGCAATAGGATTATGTGGTAAGGACGGCAATATGGTTTTTGCCGAAAAGGCTTATAAAACTGTCATTGATCCTGATTCGAATATTGAACGTGTTTTAGATTTGGGATTTGTTGGTGAGCCTATTGAAGTTGATCGCACATTGCTGGATCTTTTAGCATGTTCTGAAATGATACCAGTTCTTGCTCCTGTGGCTCCAGGACGCGATGGAAAAACCTATAATATTAATGCTGATATTTTTGCTGGGGCTATTGCTGGTGCATTAGAGGCTAAACGCCTTTTATTTCTCACTGATGTTCCTGGTGTTTTGGATAAACAGGGCCAACTTTTAAAAGAATTGACAGTTTCTGAAGCAGAGAAACTTATCAAAAATGGGACAATTTCAGGAGGCATGATTCCAAAAGTAGAGACTTGTATAAAAGCCCTTCAAAATGGTGTGGAAGGTGTTGTCATTTTAAATGGTAAAACTCCTCATTCTGTTTTACTAGAACTGTTTACCGAACAGGGAGTTGGAACGCTTATTGTTTCATAAATTGTGCGGAAAATTGGAGGAGAAAGCCTTTCATGACAAATATAAAACAGCTTAAATATCCTTTATTAAGTAAGCCAGAATTGGCAATATTTGCTGCAACAATATTGTGGGGTATTACATTTTTAGTCATTCATATTGCGGTACGCTATAGTGGTCCCCTGTTTTTTGTTGGATTTCGTTTTATTATTGCATCTCTTATATGTGGAGCAATTTTTTGGCGCTCTATAAAAGGTATAACGGTTTATGAAGTTTTCGCTGGGATGGCGATTGGTTTAGCCATGTTTTTAGGTTATGCTTTTCAAGCAGCTGGACTTCAAACGATTATTAGTAGTCAGTCGGCTTTTATTACAGCGCTTTATGTACCGATGGTTCCAATCTTGCAATGGATTGTTTTTAAAAAACCTCCCCGTTTTGCTTGTTGGGTTGGTATTGTTTTCGCTTTTATTGGGCTTGTTCTTGTTTCAGGACAAAAGCCGGGGAATTTTGATTTTTCAAAAGGCGAAATTTTGACTTTGTTAGGCGCTTTAGCGATTGCTGGAGAAGTCATACTCATCGGAATTTTTGCCAATAAGGTTGATAGTCGGCGTGTGACCATTATTCAGTTATTTTTTAGTGGTTTTTTTTCATTTTCTTGTATGCCTTTGATGGGTGAAAGCATTCCTGAATTTTCGTGGGTATGGTTTAGTATTGGCATCGGATTGGCATTAATGAGTGCCATCATTCAATTGGCTATGAATTGGGCACAAAAGTCTATTTCTCCTACACGTGCAACACTCATTTACGCAGGTGAACCGGTATGGGCTGGTATTGTTGGGCGTTTGGCTGGAGAGCATTTATCCCCGTTAGCATTATTAGGTGGCTTGCTTATTCTGATTGGGATCATTGTGGCTGAATTACAACCTTCACAATGGCGTAAAAAAAATAAAGCAATTGAAAAAATTGATTAGCTATGCACCTTTGCTATTATGATTTTATTACATGAGATTTTTGCTTGCAAAGTTTTCATTTTTGAGGCTTTTTTAAAATATGAAGATAAGGAGGCTTTATAAGCTATTCCAGCTTTTGTATAGCAAATTGGAGTAATAATATTTATCTGTTTGCTTAACCTCTGAAACGGGAAGCCAACCTTCATTGAGTCAAAGCATGAAGTGGTAAAGACAAAAAACAACACTCATCTTTACTGTTATTGTTAAATTTAGCTTTACAATTTTCAAAAACATCCATGGTAATTTTTTTGAATAATAAAAATTACGCACCGTTGCACGTTATTCCTTTTGTTATTTCATGGGATCACGCTTTTCACGTAAAATAGAACGCCTAAAGCAGCTTCCCATAATGTTGTATATTAACGCGTTTTTTAAAAAGACAATTTTCTTAATATACATCATATTCATTGACGGTCCGCGTGAAGTATAGAAAAACCACAGAGCATCATCGTTTTACTTAAATAAAAGGCACTAGCATTTTCTTTGTCAGTTCTCAATATTACGACAGCCTTTGGCATTTAAAAGAGAGAGGCATGTTTACTCATTTCTTAAACGTTTTTATCCATATACTAGCCCTGTTTTATAATGGGGAAGCAAAAAATTTGATTGATTCATTATGAAAAGATTTAAAATGAGAAAGGCTCGCGATATTCAGAGTTTTAATTTAAATTGAAAAACAATAAACGATCATTATAAATTAATGCATTATCCAATGAATCGAAGAGGATTGGTGTTTTTTATCTTTAATGGACGGAGGAAGGAGTTGTATAAAAAGTACATAAAAAGATCACTCAATAGAGCATATTTCTAAAGTTTTAAAAATTGAGAAGAAACTCCCTCGATATTCATGTTATTTTATATAAGATTGCTAAAAAAGCAGGTTATTGCGTATAAATAAAAAAGCACTTCCTGCGAATTTTATTGCAAGCTTAAGTGATATACACGCCCATCATATAAATATTATAACATATTGATTTATAATTAATATAGAATTATTCACATTGAATTAGAATCCTGAATACCGTAAAACTTTCTCACTTCAAATCGTTTTCATATTAAATCAATCCAAATCTACTTGCTTACACGTTACAAGAAGGTGGTCCATGTGGGTAAAAACTGTACAAGAAAGGCATATCTCTTATAAACTCTTTCAAGTGTAAAGGATTGTTGCAACATTGGAGGTTGGCAAAATGTGTGATGGTGCCGGTTTATCCAGCATATGAGTCATAAAATAAGATGTGAAAATATCATTTTAGTACCGTTGGATTTAATTTAGCAAATAAAAGCCTCATTTTTTAGGTTATGAAAAGTTGTGTTTTGAGAAGCTTTTTAGGTTTATATTCTTTTGATAGAAGCCGGAGCATAATTGGTCTTTGCGTTTTGTATTATTCTTTGCTAAATCGCCTTATATGACAATAGATCGTAATTATATTCGTAATTTTTCCATCGTGGCGCATATTGATCACGGCAAATCCACTTTAGCTGATCGTTTGATTCAAATAACAGGTGGACTTGATACACGTGAGATGAAAGAACAAGTACTCGATTCCATGGATATTGAGCGTGAACGTGGAATTACTATTAAAGCACAAACGGTACGTTTACACTATAAGGCAAAGAATGGTGAAACCTATATTTTAAATCTTATGGATACACCTGGTCATGTGGATTTTGCTTATGAGGTTTCGCGTTCATTGGCAGCTTGTGAAGGTTCTCTGTTGGTGGTGGATGCAAGCCAAGGTGTAGAGGCGCAGACGTTAGCAAATGTTTATCAAGCCATTGATAATTCCCATGAGTTGGTTGTTGTACTCAATAAAGTTGATCTTCCAGCAGCAGAACCTGAGCGTGTTAAAGAACAAATTGAAGATGTGATAGGCATTGATACATCTCAAGCAGTAGAAATATCAGCAAAAACAGGTTTGGGTGTTCCTGATGTTTTGGAGGCAATTGTTACACAATTACCACCTCCACATACAGGCGATGTTGCAAATCCCTTGAAAGCAATGTTGGTTGATAGCTGGTATGATGCATATCTTGGTGTCATTGTTTTGGTACGAGTGATAGATGGTATTTTAAAAAAAGGCCAAACCATTCGTATGATGGGTACGGGAGCAAAATATCCAGTTGAGCGCGTTGGGGTGTTTACACCTAAAATGGTACAAGTTGATGAGTTAGGACCAGGCGAGATTGGTTTTATCACTGCCTCTATCAAAGAAGTAGCAGATACACGGGTTGGGGATACGATTACTGAAGAGCGCCGTCCTTGTGAAAATGCTTTGCCTGGTTTTAAGCCGGCGCAACCAGTTGTATTTTGTGGTCTTTTTCCAATTGATGCTGCCGATTTTGATGATTTACGTGCAGCCATGGGCAAATTACGCTTAAATGATGCGAGTTTTTCTTTTGAAATGGAAACATCCGCGGCTTTGGGATTTGGTTTTCGCTGTGGCTTTTTGGGACTTCTTCATCTTGAAATTATTCAAGAGCGATTAGAGCGTGAGTTTAATTTGGATTTAATCGCGACTGCACCTTCGGTTGTTTATCGCATGAATATGAATGATGGTTCTGTTAAAGAGTTGCACAATCCAGCGGATATGCCTGATGTGGTTAAAATTTCTTCAATCGAAGAACCATGGATTCGGGCGACAATCATGACTCCTGATAATTATCTTGGGTCAATTTTAGAGCTATGCCAAGAGCGGCGGGGGATACAAGCTGGTTTGTCCTATGTTGGAACCCGTGCTATGGTAACGTACGATTTACCACTGAATGAAGTTGTTTTTGATTTTTATGATCGGCTAAAATCAATCTCAAAGGGTTATGCTTCTTTTGATTATCAGATGGCAGATTATGCAGAAGGGGATTTAGTTAAAATGTCTATTTTGGTAAATGGAGAGTCTATAGATGCATTGTCTATGCTTGTGCACCGCACGATTGCAGAAAAGCGCGGGCGTTCCATGTGTGAAAAGCTGAAAGATCTTATTCCCCAGCATATGTTTCAGATTCCAGTTCAAGCGGCTATTGGTGGTAAAGTTATAGCGCGCGAAACAATTCGTGCTTTGCGTAAAGATGTAACAGCGAAATGTTACGGGGGTGATGTCACGCGTAAGCGCAAACTTTTGGAAAAGCAAAAAGAAGGCAAAAAGCGGATGCGTCAATTTGGAAAAGTAGAAATTCCACAATCGGCATTTATTCAAGCACTCAAAATGAACAAATAATGAAAAAAGGAGTATTTCTCTTATTGATTGCGCTTTTGCTTTTATTAATTGATTCAGGTGCTTAAAGAACACTTTTAAATAGAATTGCGCTGTGCTTCATGTTTTTGTGTATTGCGTAATGATGTCATGCTTCTCACGTAAAACAGAATGCTTTAAACGAAATACATTTATGTTGCATATTGGTGTGCTTGTTTTAGTGAATCATCACTCAATGCATCAAATTCCATTTCACAATGGAGGCTGTGAAAAATATAAAGTAACATACACTGTGAATGATATAAAATCCATTTGGCATCACCGTCTTTACGCGTCATAAAGGTGCAAAGCGCATCTATCATACTCTTTTTTAGCTCAAAATATTATGACAGTCCTTATCATTTGAGAGAATTTTCATTAAAAATATTTTTACTCTTTTCTTAAAGTGTCTCTTGCCCACACACCAACTGCGTTTGTAACACGCAAGGAAATGATAGTGATTAGATTCACTATGAAAGGATTTGAAATGAGAGAATTTTTGTATTCGAGGTTATTATTCAAGTAAAAAAACGATGAAATATTATTGTGAATTAATCTTGTGTCTAAGAACGTAAAAGATCATTAATGGATGTTTTTTCTCGTGTTTTTTGATCAACGCGTTTTACAATAACAGCACAATAAAGGCTTGGTCCTGCTTCACCATTTGGTAAAGGTTTTCCAGGGAAACAACCTGGCACAACCACTGAATAGGCTGGTACTTCACCGATAAAAATTTCACCTGTTGTACGATCAATAATCTTTGTAGATTTTCCAATAAAGACTCCCATTCCCAAAACAGCACCTTCACGGATAATACAGCCTTCAACAATTTCAGAGCGAGCACCGATAAAGCAGTGATCTTCAATGATTGTTGGGTTTGCTTGCAGTGGTTCCAAAACACCTCCAATACCAACACCGCCAGAAAGATGGACATGTTTACCAATTTGTGCACAAGAACCAACGGTGGTCCATGTATCAACCATTGTACCCTCATCGACAAAAGCACCAAGATTAACAAAGGATGGCATCAATATAACGTTGGGTGCAATGTAAGCAGAATGACGTACAATGGCTCCAGGAACGGAACGGAAAGCAGCACTTTTAAAATCGGTCTCTTGCCAACCAGAGAATTTTGAAGGAACTTTATCCCACCAATGTGTTCCATTGATTCCACCAGTAATAATTTGCATAGGATTAAGCCGAAAAGAGAGCAAAACCGCTTTTTTCAACCATTGATGAACATGCCATTGTCCATTTTTTTGTCGTTCTGCAACACGGATTTCACCGTTATCAAGAAGGTTCAATGTATGTTCGACACTCTCACGGATTTCGCCTTTTGTGGTAGTATCGATAGAATCGCGATCGTCAAAAGCTTGTTGAATAATCATTTCAAGTTGTGTGAGATGGGGCATGACGAGAGTTCCGTTAAACAAGTTGAAAGCTTCAAGGTTTATTCTCTATGAACTACGCGAAGAAATGTGTTCAGTCAATAAAACGATGAGGAAGTAGGACAGGTGCATGAAAAAAGGCTGTAAAGAAAAAAGAAAAGGAGAACAAGAAAATTGGACACCACTTCTCCATACGAAGGATGCTCTACAACAAATACATAAAATCTCTAATTCAGCACAAATGCGTTCGTCTACTTATCGTTTAGCCTATATCGATCAAGATTTTATGATGCGTCCAGAGTTGCGCTCACAACGTATTGGTCTTGAATTTTTAAAGCCGGAAATAACCCTTAAAGAATATGATATTCAATCAACAGTTGTTTTGTTTGGTGGTGCGCGTATTCCTGAATCTGGGCAAGCGGCATGGGCTGCAAAAAATGAAATACAAAAGAAAAATTTGCGTGCTATGTCACATTATTACGATGAAGCGAGAGAATTTGCGCGTTTGTGCTCATTTTATTCTGCTACGACAGAATATCGTGAATTTGTGGTTGTTACGGGGGGCGGACCAGGAATTATGGAGGCGGGAAATCGTGGTGCTTGTGATGTTGGTGCCCCAACGATTGGTTTGAATATTATTTTACCACATGAGCAGGAACCTAATTCGTATGTGTCGCCGCATTTGTGTTTCAATTTTCATTATTTGGGGATGCGCAAAATGCATTTTTTAGTACGAGCGAAAGCATTAGCTATCTTCCCTGGAGGATTTGGGACTCTGGATGAATTGTTTGAGACGTTAACTTTAGTACAGACGGGGCGTATGAAACAGGTACCAATTTTATTGTTTGGCAAAGAATTTTGGAGCAATACTATCAATTTTGAGTATCTATCTGAACAAGGTACAATTTCTCCTACTGATGTTAATTTTGTGAAATTTGTCAATACAGCAGCAGAAGCTTTTGAAGAAATTCGTTCTTTTTATAAACTGCCTTAATGACTTTTAAGACGTTCACTCTTGAAGGATAATTAATACTCTACTTTGGTTAAATAAAGTCCTGAAGGAGGAGCAACAACACCACAATGTTTACGATCTTTAGCATGAAGAGCTGCTTCGAGATCTTGAGCTGTCCAATGTCCAATACCCACTTCCATGAGGCTTCCTGCGAATGAACGGATTTGATGATGAAGAAAAGAACGGGCTTGCGCATAAAGGAAAATTTCTTCACCTTCTCTTTGAATATCGAGGCGGTCAAGGGTGCGAATAGGGCTTTTTGCTTGGCAATGTGCGGAACGGAAAGTGGTAAAATCATGTTTTCCTACAAGCTTTTGAGCAGCTTCATGCATGGCTTCAGCATTAAGAGGCTTTGGCAACCACCACACGCGTTTGGCATTTAAGGCTGGTGGAGAGCGACGATTAAGAATTTTAAAAAGATAATGGCGTTTTACAGCGGAAAATCGTGCATCAAAGTCATCAGGGACATTTTGTACGTTTAAGATTGAAATCGCTTCTCCCTGTTTACGTAAAAGAGCATTGAGCGCATCACGTACAGTATGGGGATGCCAGTTTTTTATGAAATCAACATGCGCAACTTGTCCCGTAGCGTGTACGCCCGCATCGGTTCTTCCTGCTGTTGTTATGGTCAATTGTTGTCCACTAAAGGAAAAGAGTACCTTTTCAAGAGCTCCTTGTACAGTGTGAAGTTTTACTTGACGCTGCCAACCAGCATAATTTGAACCATCATATTCAAGAGTGAGTTTAAAACGTGGCATCTTAAAAAACAGCAGAAATATAAGCACCTCGTAAAAAGGTTGCGCTATCAAGGACTTTACCACCCGATCTTTGGAGAGAGGTTATTTCTATCCGCCCTTGTCCACAATGGACAATCAAAGAATCTGGTTCGATCCGTCCAATTTCAAGAGAAGGACCTGTTGTTAAGCGACTATCAAGAATTTTTACACGTTCTTCTCGTCCCCCAATATTCATATTGCACCAGCAACCAGGAGAAGGAGAGAGCGCGCGAATATGCCTCTGAATAAATTCTGCAGGTTTTGTCCAATCAATGCGGGTCTCTTCCTTTTTGATTTTGGCAGCATAGGTGATGCCTTCCTCTGATTGTGGGGTTAGTTTAAGTTGGTCTTTTTCAAGAGTTGATAGGGTTTCTATCATAAGTTCTGCGCCAATATGTGAAAGTTTGTTTGAAAGCTCAGCAGTGGTGGTGTTATCAGTAATGGGGATGGAGCGAGAAAGAGCGATAGGTCCCGTATCAAGTCCTTCATCCATTTTCATGATCATGATACCTGTTTCTTTATCGCCAGCCATAATTGCACGCTGAATAGGTGCAGCACCACGCCAGCGTGGTAAGAGTGAAGCGTGGGCATTAAAACAACCAAAACGGGGTGTTTCAAGAATAGCTTTGGGTAAAAGGAGTCCATAGGCAACAACAACAGCAACATCAACAGAAAGTGCTGCAAATTGCTCCTGTTGTTCGATTGTTTTGAGTGTTTGTGGCGTAAAGATGGGAATAGATTTCTCTTTTGCTACATTGTGAACAGGTGAGGGGATTAATTTAAGTCCTCGACGTCCTGCTGGGCGAGGGGGTTGACTATAAACAGCAACAACATCATGACCTGCATCCAATAAAGCACGTAAAATAGGAACAGAAAAATCTGGTGTCCCCATAAAACTTAATCGTAAAGCCATTACAAAACTGCTTCCTGCATGTTTTTTTCTTTTGCGCGTTTTTTAAATTTTCGTATCACCATATCGCGTTTGATCTTTGAAATGTAATCAATAAAAAGGCGCCCATTTAAATGATCAATTTCATGCTGCAAGCAAGTTGCCAAGAGATCGTCTGCTTCAATTTCTGTTTGTTTTCCTTCACGGTTCTGGTAGCGAACACAAAGGCGTTTAGGACGTTCAACCTCTGCAAAATAGTCAGGAATAGAAAGACAACCTTCTTTATAAATATTACGCTCATCTGAAAGCCATAAAATTTCAGGGTTGATAATAACAAATGGTTTTTTCTGCTCATCTTCAGAATTTCCAGAGACATCTATAACCAACATACGTAGCGGTATACCAATTTGAATAGCAGCAAGACCAACGCCCTTAGCACTATACATGGTTTCCAACATATCATCCGCAAGTTTTTGAAGAGCTGAATCGACCTGATCAACGGGCTTGGACACTTCCCGTAAAATCGGATCAGGTAAAGTAACTAAAGATCTCATTGGCATAAGTAGAGATTAATCAATGGTTTGTTATTGGTCAATATTGAATAACGGATTCTTGCGTTTTTTTACAATAAGAGCGTTATATTACAATTTATGTTTGATTCGTTTTTTTCCATACTCGCTGGAGAGTTTTTTTCTAAACTAATGCTTTTGCTTTTATTTATACTTGTTTGTTGGGCATTTTTTATGTTGATACATTCTCATCGAAAAAAAGCATTTTTGGAAAATGAAATTGCTGAACGCGCACGTGAGGCACAAATGCAGATGGCTACCTTGCTGAAAACACAAGCTGAAATGCAAGGGAGAATGCAAACGATGGCGGAAATTTTTGGTCAACGGCAGGCTGAATTGAATAAATCACTCAGTGAGCAACTCAATGGGATGACAACAAGCTTAGGCCAAACACTTCAGGTACAGACCAAATCCACTTATGAAAATTTGAATCGTTTGCAAGAGCGTTTAGCAGTGATTGACGCGGCACAAAATAATATTCAATCGCTTACGGGACAAGTTGTTCAGTTGCAGTCCATTTTAAGCAATAAGCAGACACGTGGTACTTTCGGTCAGGGGCGGATGGAAGCAATTATTGCCGATGCCTTACCAACAAATGCTTATGTTTTTCAGGCTGTTCTTTCCAATGGAAAACGCCCAGATTGTCTCATTCATATGCCCAATAAAGCCCCTTCTCTTGTTGTTGATGCTAAATTCCCTCTGGAGGCTTGGAATGCTATGCGTAAGGCAGAATCAGCGCAAGAGCGTCAAGAGGCAGAACGCCAATTTCGTACCGATATGGAAGTCCATATTCGTGATATTGCACAAAAATATTTGATTCCTGGAGAAACCCATGACACTGCTTTCCTTTTTGTGCCATCTGAATCGATTTTTGCAACAATTTATGAGGACTTTGAGGCATTGGTACAAAAATCCAATAGAGCTCATGTGATTATTGTTTCACCATCTTTGTTGATGCTCTCTGTCCAAGTGGTACAAACCATTATGAAAGATGCACGGATGCGTGAACAAGCGCACTTAATTCAATCAGAAGTAGCAAAATTGATGGAAGATTTTGGACGAATGGATATACGTGTTCGTGCGTTACAGAAGCACTTTCACAAAGCAGGTGAAGATATAGAGGGAATTTTGATATCGTCTTCCAAAATTATGAAACGGGCAAATCGCATTGAAACTGTCGAATTAAAAGAGAATCATTCTGAACCAACAAAAATGACAACATTGGCTCAGTCGCAAACATTGCGTTTTGCTGACGAGGAATAAAGCAAAGCAAGCTTCTTAAATATCACAAGTCAGATCATGTTCTTTATTGATTGGTAATACTTTTTTAGTATCTCTATCTTGTTTTATTTCTTAAACGAGAGGAATAGGAATATGCGACACC
This sequence comes from Bartonella sp. MR110HLJHH, assembly GCF_042194225.1. Lineage (NCBI taxonomy): Bacteria > Pseudomonadati > Pseudomonadota > Alphaproteobacteria > Hyphomicrobiales > Bartonellaceae > Bartonella > Bartonella sp. MR110HLJHH. The sequence goes on from NZ_JBHIMQ010000001.1 coordinate 216,940, forward strand.
TTTTGTTTTTAGGGGCACTGGTGTTTCTGCTAGATGGGTGTGCAACAACCACTCCCATACACACGAACAATGCGTGTGCTATTTTAGCACAAAAAAATGGTTTTTTTGACAATTGGGGTAAGGCTTCTAAACGTGCAGAAATGCGCTATGGGATTCCTATGTCTATTATTCTTGCAACCATTAATATGGAATCGAGCTTTCGTCACAATGCACGTCCTCCACGTAAAAAACTACTTGGTTTTATTCCATGGAAGCGTCAATCGACAGCCTATGGTTATTCTCAAGCGCTTGACAGTACATGGGCAATGTATCTTCGCTCTACGGGCAGATCTTTTGCATGGCGTACGAATTTTGCAGATTCTGCTGATTTTATTGCTTGGTACCATCGCCAAAGTGTTCAACGCAATGGGGTGAGATTTGATGATGCATATAGCCTTTATTTAAATTATCATATGGGACATGGTGCTTATGCGCGTAGTGGCGGGCATGTCTCTGCGGCACTTTCACAGGCAGCACAGCGCATGGCAAGGATATCGAGGCTCTATGAACAGCAATTAAAGAGATGTGGATGGCGTTAGGGAAGATTTTTGAAAATCTCAATTAGAGAATTGTTTTGGTAAAATTATTTGAGAGCCAAATTTCTTATGGCGTGATAAGGCTGTATCGTTTTTCTGATTGTTAAATGAAATAAATTGTTATTTTTTAGAATAAACCAAAGAGACAGAAAGCTTTTGCAATGCACAATATTTTGAGAGCACTCTCAATATTTTTACCTCTGTTGTTTAAAAAATTTACAATGAAAACTATCTTCTATTTGGTTCTGACATTTCTCACAGGGCTAAGTACCAGAGATTATTGAATAAAAATTTTAAAATTTAATATTATTTTTTATTTTCATTATGCGTATTGCTGACTGATTATTACATGAATATTTTCTTTGTTAGCGTATAAAAGAGCAATCAAAAGAAATGCAATTCGAGCATCATATTAAAGTAAGAATCTCGAATGGCGTAGGGTTTTATCATTTCAGATCTCTTGAGGTTGAATCAATAAAAACCATTGGCTTGCACATAACAAGCGCAATTGGCATGTGGATAAAAACTGTGAAAGAAAAGACTAAAAATGTTTCTTATGAACATTCTCAAATGTAAGAATTATTGGCAACATTGGGAATTAGCACATATAATGATGGCGCACGTCGCTTTCACACCTCAACCTTTTTTGTGACGTGCAAGGAAACAAAATTAATTGATTCAATATGTTATTTGAGCGTTAATACACCTTAGTATTGAGTAGGTAGATGCTACTCAAAGTAGGCAATTTTTTAATTGGCAGGACATTTGATCAAGCTAAAAATACTCGAAAAAAGTTCTGATTCGCAATAATTGAGAAGAATATTTTAATATTTTATTCCCTCATCTTTGTTTAGGTACTTCGTACCTTTTAAAAAGATATCGATAACCAACATATTATGATTTTGTGGAAATATTGTGATAAAGGTAATTCAAATTTTGTCCTTTAAAACAAGGCGTAAGTTAAACAGCTCTTTTTCTGTTTCTGTGCAAAGCATAAAAAATTATCTACTTTCACGGTTACGACAGTAAAATTTTATAATCCAACAAATGATTAAAAACGTGTTATAATACCGCTAAAATGCAAGCAACAGGCGCTATTGGAATGATGATTAAATAGCGCATAAACCTTTTAAATTGATGCACACATTCTCTATTATAATTGATTTCCCTTGATAGAATAGCTGGTCCTTTTGGTGGAGCTAAGCGGGATCGAACCGCTGACCTCTTGCATGCCATGCAAGCGCTCTCCCAGCTGAGCTATAGCCCCTATAAAAACAATTTTTCCCAAAAGGAAAGTATACAGTTTCAGCTTTTCTAGAACGATCAAAATTGAAGATCAAGAAGAATTTACATTCAATGGAAAAGATGTCCTCTTTTACTTCTCTTAAGCATCGTCATCATTAGAAACACCGCCTCCGAGAATATCAGTAACGTCATCATCTTCATCGTCATCATCATGAGATAAAAATGTATCATCGTCATCACCAAGATCTACATCACTATCTTCTAAATCAGGAAGATCGTCATCTTTAGAATCCTCATCATCCTCTTCAAGAAGCATAAAAGCAGATTTTTCAAGTGCTGTATCAAGCTCTTCAGTATCAACGTCTTCTTCATTGTTTGCCTCAGCTGCTGCAACTTCAAAGTAAGAACGCGGATAAGAAATTCCTGTATAGGGCGACACAATAGGATCGCGATTTAGATCGTAAAATTTTTTTCCCGTTTCTGGATCAACACGTTTAGTTCCAAGTTCTTTTTTTGCCATAAACCGTGCCTCTTTGATTAACTATTATTCCATTAAAAGATAAATTCTATGGTGCTTAATCGAAAAATAATGCCTTTGTCAAAGATAAATACACCGTTTCACAGTGATTTTTTCATGACGTCTTTTAAAGCATGTGCTAAAGGATGCACAATTTCATAAAAGTTAGATAGAATTAAATAGAATTTCCATGCAAAAAGCAATCCCTATAACCACCTATAAATCGAGTAGTCTCTCTGGAAAAATTAAAATACCAGGAGATAAATCAATCTCTCATCGCTCTCTTATATTGGGAGGATTAGCAAGTGGTGAGACACATATTCATGGATTACTTGAAAGCGCTGATGTACTCAATACAGCTGCTGCTATGCAAGCTATGGGTGCCTGTATTATTAAAAAAGATGGCTTATGGACCATACGAGGAACAGGGAATGGTTGCCTTTTAGCTGCACAAAAACCTTTAGACTTTGGAAACGCTGGAACAGGTGCTCGTTTGGTTATGGGAATGGTTGGTCCATATCATATGAAAACAACCTTTATTGGTGATGCTTCTCTCTCTAAACGTCCAATGGGACGTATCCTTGATCCACTGCGTCTCATGGGGGTTGAAATTGAAGCAACGCACGACGATCACCTTCCTTTAACGCTTTATGGTCCGAAAATGGCTAATCCGATTCGTTACCGTGTTCCAATAGCTTCCTCCCAAATTAAATCAGCAGTCCTGCTTGCTGGACTCAATACCGCCGGCATTACAACTGTTATTGAACCAGTTCTGACACGAGACCATACGGAAAAAATGTTAAAAGCATTCGGTGCACAACTTGAAATAGAAAAAGATAATGAAGGTGCGCGTTTGATTCATCTTAACGGTCAACCCCATCTTACTGGACAAACGATTCATATTCCGGGTGATCCTTCTTCTGCTGCTTTTCTAATTATCGCAGCCCTTCTTGTAGAAGACTCTGATATCACCATTGAAAATGTTTTGATAAATAACTCTCGAATAGGACTTATCGAAACATTGAGGGAAATGGGTGCTCAAATTGAATTTTTGAACCGACGTCAAACAGGTGGAGAGGATGTTGCTGATCTACGGATAAAATCATCGGTTCTTAGAGGTGTTACGGTGCCCAAAGAACGTGCTCCATCAATGATTGATGAATATCCTGCTTTGGCAGTAGCAGCAGCCTTTGCAGAAGGCAAAACAGTGATGTTAGGAATTGAAGAATTGCGTGTAAAAGAATCAGATCGACTGTCTGCTGTTGCTCAAGGACTCGAAATTAATTGCGTAGACTGTGAAGAAGGTCAAGATTTTCTTATTGTTTATGGGAAAGGTTCTGCCAAAGGTTTGGGTGGTGGACATGTCTCCACACATCTTGATCATCGAATTGCTATGTGTTTTCTCATTTTTGGGCTTATATCAGAAAAACCTGTTACCATTGATGATAAACGAATGATCGCTACGAGCTTTCCAGAATTTATTCCTTTTATAAAACAACTTGGGGGGAAAATTGCTTGAAGCCTTTTGTTATTGCCATTGATGGACCTGCAGCCTCAGGCAAAGGAACCTTAGCACGCAAAATTGCTGCACATTATCGTCTTCGCCATCTCGATACGGGTCTTACTTATCGTAGTGTTGCTCATACGCTTTTACAACAAAATTTAGCTCTTAATGATGAAAAAAATGCTATTATTTATGCTAAAGAACTTGATTTTAATACCTTAAATCCTGCCCTTCTTTCTTCTCATGAACTTGGTGAAGCGGCTTCAAAAATAGCGATTAACCCTGCTGTACGCAAAATTCTTGTCGAAAAACAACGCAACTTTGCTAAAGTTTTGCCTGGCTGTGTGCTTGATGGACGTGATATCGGAACTATTGTTTGTCCTGATGCCGATATCAAGTTTTATGTTTTAGCCAATGTTCAAACGCGCGCCAAACGTCGCTACCAGGAGATTTTAAAAAAGGGGGTTCAAGCAAATTATCATGAAATCCTAGCTCAACTTGAACAGCGCGACAGTCGCGATATAACCCGTAAACAAAGTCCACTAAAACCAGCAAAAAACGCCCACTTGCTTGATACGTCAGAATTGAGTATAGAAGCAACATTTGAAATTGCATGTAGTTTTATTGATCCAATCATAAAAATGCATATAATTGGATAAATTCGTTAAGGTGACTTCCAGCCTCGCGCTAACTTTTTTTCCTTTATTCAAGGAAAAAGGCAGGGAGTTGCTTATGTTAACACTAACCTAGCGCTCATACCTTATAACACAAGGTATATATTAGGAGTTCTTATGTCACAATACAATCCCACAACAGCGGATTTTGAAGCCCTTTTAACAGAATCTTTTCAAACCAATGATCTTAATGAAGGATCTGTTGTTAAAGGTCGTGTTATTGCAATCGAAAAAGACATGGCCATTATTGATGCTGGTCTTAAAGTTGAAGGACGTATTCCTCTCAAAGAATTTGGAGCTAAAGCAAAAGACGGTTCTTTGCAAGTTGGCGATGAAGTTGAGGTTTACATTGAACGCATTGAAAATGCGATGGGCGAAGCTGTTTTATCCCGTGAAAAAGCACGGCGCGAAGAAAGTTGGGTCCGTTTGGAGGAAAAATTCAATGCTGGTGCACGCGTTGATGGAGTGATCTTTAGCCAAGTAAAAGGTGGTTTTACAGTCGATCTTGATGGTGCTGTTGCTTTCTTGCCGCGCAGCCAAGTTGATATTCGTCCCATTCGTGATGTTTCACCTCTCATGCATAATTCTCAGTCCTTTGAAATCTTGAAGATGGACCGTCGTCGTGGCAATATTGTGGTCTCACGTCGTACTGTTTTAGAAGAAAGTCGCGCCGAGCAACGTTCAGAAATTGTACAAAATCTTGAAGAAAACCAAATCGTTGAAGGTGTGGTGAAAAATATCACAGATTATGGTGCCTTTGTTGATCTTGGTGGGATTGATGGTCTCTTGCACGTTACAGATATGGCATGGCGGCGTGTTAACCACCCATCTGAAGTCCTCACAATTGGTCAAACGATTAAAGTCCAGATTATTCGCATCAATCAGGATACACACCGTATTTCTCTTGGAATGAAACAGCTTGAAAGTGATCCTTGGGAAAGCATTAGTGTTCGGTATCCGATTGGTAAAAAAATTACGGGTGCTGTCACCAACATTACTGATTACGGTGGTTTTGTTGAAATTGAGCCAGGAATCGAAGGGCTGATCCATGTTTCTGAAATGAGCTGGACGAAGAAAAATGTTCATCCTGGGAAAATTCTGTCTACATCACAAGAAGTAGAAGTGGTTGTTCTTGAGATTGATCCTTCTAAACGGCGTATTTCTCTTGGCTTAAAGCAAACATTTGAAAATCCATGGGAAGCTTTTGCCAATAAATTTCCTGTCAATTCGCAAATTGAAGGAGAGGTTAAAAATAAAACAGAATTTGGTCTGTTTATTGGGCTTGAAGGCGATGTTGACGGTATGGTTCATTTGTCTGATCTTGATTGGAACCGTCCTGGTGAACAAGTCATTGATACTTACAATAAAGGCGATATCGTTAAAGCTGTGGTCCTTGATGTTGACATTGAAAAAGAGCGCATTTCTCTTGGAATTAAGCAGCTTTCCAGCGATAAAGTTGGAGAAGCAGCTGCTTCTGGCGAATTGCGAAAAGGTGCTGTTGTAACATGCGAAGTGATTGCTGTTAACGACAATGACATTGGTGTGAAATTGATTGACCACAACCTTGAGACAACCATTCGGCGTGCTGATCTCGCGCGTGATCGTGATGAGCAACGTCCTGAGCGTTTCGCAATTGGGCAAAAGGTTGATGCTCGCATCACAGCATTTGATAAAAAAACACGTAAAATTTCAGTATCGATTAAAGCTTTAGAAATTGCAGAGGAAAAAGAAGCTGTTGCACAATATGGTTCTACAGACTCAGGTGCTTCTCTTGGTGATATTCTTGGTGCTGCTTTGAAAAAACAAGAACAAGATTAATCATCAATCATTAAAGTTGACGGTGTTATTAAGGTCACTCATTTTAGGGTGACCTTTTTATTTTCTAAAAAAATTGTCTGCTTATTTTCTAATTATTGCGTAAAAAATTATAACTGCTTGCAACTAAAAACAAAAAGTTTGTTTTTTTGTCTATCAACGGTTCACTATTCAGATAAAATGCTTACAATTTAAATAAAAAACGATGTAATTGAATAACAATGGGACATTATGACGTGCATAATACCTTTCATAAAGTGCTTTTTTTCTCAAAAAGAGAAAAAAAACATTTTATTAATACGGATTTTCCTCTTCGTGCAATTTATAAGGTACGGGAAGATCTTTATAAATTAGGGCATGATATAGCTTCTGGTAAAGAAATTTTACTCCCTGAATATGAAGGAGTAGAAGATTTTCGCAAGAGATTGAATGAAAATGCGAAACTTATTCTTAATGCCTTTCATACCAGTGATTTTGCAGCCCGAAATGATGAGACTATCGCACCGTCTGCTCAATGGCTCATTGATAATCATTACACCATTGATAAAACTATACAAAAGCTACGTCGTAATCTACCTAAGTCCTTCATAAAGCAACTTCCTCTTTCTACACACAAAGCGGGAATACCACGAATTTTTGCTTTAACTTGGCTTTATATTGCGCATACTGATAGCAGCTTTTCACAAGAAACACTCACTGCTATGACCAATGGATTTCAAGAAGTTTGTGCGCTCACAATTGGTGAATTGTGGGCTCTTCCTTCTGTTATGCAAATGCTGCTCATTGAAAATGTCCGTCGTCTTTCAGTACGTATCGAAAAAGCGCGACATATGCGCCATCTTGCTAGTCAAGTGGCTGATAAAATTTCTCTTGTAAAAAATAAAACAAATCTACACTCTCTCTTTACGCAGTATAAACCATTTACTGTTGATCCAACGTTTTCAGCACATTTATTCTATCGCCTACGCAGTGCATCTGTCGATTCAACCGTAGCATTAACTTGGCTTGAAAAGCAATTGAAAAGCCAAGGCAGTAGCTTAGAAATTGCAACAGCTGATGAACATACCCGACAAGCAGCAGATGGTGTGACCATGGGAAATATTATCCGTGCTCTTAAAGCTATAGATGATGTTGATTGGACAGCATGGTTTGAAACAGTGAGTTGTGTCGATTCTATTTTGCGTAAAAATAGTGATTTTTCTGAAATTGATTCTCACTCACGCAATATTTATCGACAAGTCATTGAAAAAGTTGCACGCTTTTCGCCTCTTAGTGAGCTGGAAATTGCACATAAAGTTGTAGAAATGGCAAATTCCACTTCTAAAGATATGCCTCATCATTCTTGTGTGGGGTGGTACCTTGTTGATGATGGTCGTGGCATATTTGAAAAGGCTTGTGGATATATCCCGCCCTTTCTCATAAAATGGACACGAGCTTCCTGTTGCTCAAAATTGAGAGTCATCGCTATTCCTGTCTATTTTCTGACGCTCGCTCTTTTGCTTGTAATTTACGCCCTTTTACAAATATCTGGCATGACATCATGGATGTCTTTTTGCTTTACTGTATTAGCGCTTTTTCCTGCTATTGATGCTGCTTTTGCTTTATTTAACACTGTTGTTTCATGGTTTGTCCCATCAAGACAACTCATTGGCTATGAATATAAAGAAGGTATTCCAAAACATGCACGGACAATGGTTGTTGTACCTACTTTGATGACATCACGCGATGATATTGATGAACAAGTGCGCAATCTTGAAGTGCACTATCTTTCCAATCCTAAAGGTGCCATTCATTTTGCGCTCATTACAGATTGGGTGGATGCTCCATTGAGAGAAACGCAAGATGATCTTGATTTATTGCACTATGCGCAAAAGAGTATTGATAAACTCAATAGTCGTTATCATCGTGATGAACTTCCTCTTTTTTTCCTTTTACATCGCCGACGCCTTTATAATACAAGCGAAAAATGTTGGATGGGATGGGAACGAAAGCGAGGAAAACTTCATGAACTCAATCGGCTCTTAAGAGGCGATAAAAACACAAGCTTTTATCCTCCCAAGCCACACCTTCCTATGGATTGCCGTTTTGTTATGACGCTGGATTGTGATACACGTCTTACTCCAGAGAGCGTCGCGAAACTTGTTGGAAAGCTTAACCATCCACTCAATCATCCCATTTTTGATCCGCAAAGTGGAAAGGTTGTAAAAGGCTATAGCGTTTTACAACCACGCATTATTCCTTCTCTTACAACAGGAAAAAAAACATCAATTCTCCAACGGGTTTTTTCTATCAACCGTGGCATTGATCCTTATGTTTTTGCCGTTTCTGATACTTATCAAGATCTTTTAGGAGAAGGTACCTTTATCGGTAAAGGTCTTTATAATATTGATGCATTTGAACAAGCGCTTGATGGCAAAATTAAAGAAAATACTATTCTTAGTCATGATCTCTTAGAAGGAGGTTATGCTCGTACTGCTCTGGTAAGTAGCATAGAAGTCATTGAAGACTATCCAACCGCTTATAATATTGATGTTATGCGTTATCATCGCTGGATTCGCGGTGATTGGCAGCTTTTGCCTTATCTTTTTTTCCACCGTCAAATAAGTTCCGTGACGCGTTGGAAAATGCAGGATAATTTACGTCGTTCTCTTACTCCACTTATGTGGTTAATCGCAGCATTTGCAGGATGGACTTTTTTGTCTTTCAAGAGTGCAATCGTCTGGCAAATATTCTTGTTGTTTAGCTCCTTCATTTCTTCCATTCTATGTGTATTAAAAACGCTTGTCTCGTCCAATATAGATCATTCTTTGCGTGGACATTTTCAATTAATTTGGAACAAAACTGCTCTTACAAGCGCTGATATATTTCTTAAAACAACGTTTCTTGCTCATTCGGCGTATTTTATGACCGATGCGATTATTCGTACACTCTATCGTATGACGATTTCAAAACAGCATCTTCTTGAATGGAAAACTTCTGCCGCAACAAAATCAATGCCCAATAGTTTGCGCTTCTATGTTTTTATAATGGCACCAGCATCGCTTATTGGTGTCCTTACTGTAGCACTTTCTCTTTTTTCTGATAGTTTTGCAAGCTTGATTGCTTTTCCTTTTGGGATAGCATGGTTTTTTTCACCCTTCATTGCTTGGATTGTGAGTCAACCTTCAACCTTTCAAGATAGTCTTGATCTTTCTTCAAAAGATGAAAAAAAACTTCGCTCTATTGCACGGCGTACATGGCTTTATTATACAACCTTTGTCAATGCACAAAACAACTATTTGCCTCCCGATAATTTTCAAGAAGATCCTGAACCTCTTGTTGCTCAACGTACATCTCCTACGAATATTGGCGTTTATCTCCTTTCTATTATTGCTGCACGTGATTTTGGCTGGATTGGTTTTGAAGAGACCATTACCCGTATTGAATGTACATTACGCTCTCTTACAAAAATGGAAAAGTTCCGTGGTCATCTCTATAATTGGTATGAAACGGATACACTCAGGCCTCTTTTACCTACTTATGTATCAACCGTTGATTCAGGAAATCTTGCCGGTCATTTGATAACACTCTCTTCTGCCTTAAGTGAATGGGCTGAAAAACTGCCTCTTTTTTTTCAAAGTGATCGAGAAGGCTTATCGGATGTTCTTGCTATTCTTGAAGAAACTGTCAAAGAAATTCCAGATCATCAACCCAATTTACGCTCGTTACGTCAAAAAATCGAAGAAAACATCATTCGTTTTCATGACTCTGTCTTCACTTTTGTAAAACAAGAAAATACGATTCCTTCTCACATCATAGACCTTTCACATGCAGCCCACGATATTGTGCACTTAGTCAGTGAACTTGACCACAAAATTCAAACGATAGAATCTGCTCGTGCGCTTTCTTGGGCTAAATGCCTTATCGATACCTGTAACGCTTATCATCATGATGCGACTGCTCATTGTGATACTGAAAAATTACGTAAAAAACTAAACAGGTTGGCTATAGTAGCACGGCAAATAGCCTTTGATATGAAATTTGACTTTTTAGAACAGCCTAAACGGCATCTCTTATCCATTGGATATCGTGTTCAAGAAAACAAACTCGATGAAAATTGTTATGATCTACTTGCTTCAGAAGCACGTCTTGCAAGTTTTTTTGCTATCGCAAAAGGAGACATAAAACTTAAACATTGGTTTCGTCTTGGTCGACTCCTCGTACCCATAGGTTGGAAAGGTGCGCTCCTATCATGGTCTGGATCGATGTTCGAATATCTTATGCCATCTCTCGTAATGCATGAACCTTTAGGATCTCTCCTAGATCAAACAAATCGATTGATTATTCATTGTCAAATACAATATGCTCATAAACGGGAATTGCCATGGGGTATTTCAGAGGCCGCATTTAACGCTCGCGATCATTTAATGAATTACCAATACGCTCATTTTGGTGTTCCAAACCTCGGACTCCAACGTGGTCTTTCACGCAATGCTGTCATTGCTCCCTATGCCAGCCTTCTAGCGGCACAATATGCTCCTGCTTGCGCTGTCGCTAATTTAAAACGACTCCGTGATCTTGGAGCTTTAGGAACATATGGTTATTATGACTCTGTCGATTTTACCCCTTCACGCGTGAAAACAGGGGAAAAATACGCTGTTGTACGCAATTATTATGCGCACCATCATGGCATGTCTATCCTTGCTCTTAACAATGTTATTTTTCAAGGGCGAATGCGTGACCGTTTTCACCGTGATCCCATTATTGAAGCAACGCAATTGCTATTACAGGAAAGAGCGCCTCATCTCATTCCTATTATTCATACCAAAGCTGTTAATCGTATGCGCAATAAGTCTCAAGCATTTGACGCCGCCCCTTTGCGCATTATTACAAACCCGTTGCTCAAACCACGAGAAACGTTACTTTTGTCTAATGGCTTTTATTTTACCATGCTAACAGCGAATGGTTCTGGTTACAGTCGGTGGCACGATTATGCGATTACGCGTTTTATTCCTGATGCAACAGAAGATCAACAAGGTACTTTATTCTTCTTACGCGATACGCATAGTGGACGGTGGTGGTCTGTTACTAGTGAGCCAACACGTGTTATTGAAGAAGAAGCTGTCAGCATTTTTACAGATGAAAAGGCTGAATATACAAAAATGGTTGATGGTATAAAATCAACGCTTGAATGTCTTATTACATCTGAAGGATGTGGCGAAGGTAGACGTATTCAACTGACGAATACGACAAATAAAGAGCGCCTCATTGAAGTGACTTCTTATGGTGAATTGGCGCTTGCCACAATGGATACAGACCAAGCTCATCCTGTTTTTTCCCGTATGTTTATAGAGACCGAAATTGCTGAGGAAGGTAAAACAATTTTTGCCAAAAGGCGCAAACGCTCGCCTAGTGATCCTGAAATCTATGTTGCCCATTTTGTCTCTAGTACAACAGATATTCTCCAAGAGACAGAAGCTGAAACAGATCGCTCTCTGTTTATTGGTCGGGGGCGATCCATTCATCGGCCCGCTGCATTTGACCGAAATGCTCGTTTCAGTAACAGTCAAGGTTGTGTTCTTGATCCTGTTATGTCATTGCGATGCCGTATAAAAATTTCAGCCCATGAAAAAGCAGAACTTATTTTTTGGACTTTTGCTGCTCATACAAAAGAAGCGCTAAATAATCATATTAAACATTATCGACAACCTGATATGTTTCAAAAAGAACTTTCAATGGCATGGACGCGCTCACAAGTCGCACTGTATCAGAGCGGAACCCAGCTTAAAGAGGCTATTGTCTATCAAAAATATGCAACACCGCTTATCTACCTTGATCGAACATGGCGTCTTCCTTCTGAAATATTAGCAAAAACGCTAGGAAAACAGTCGGATCTTTGGCCCATGTCTATCTCAGGAGACAATCCACTCTGTCTTCTTAGGTTAAATAACGAGGGAAATATCTCTGTACTGCGCGAGCTCCTTAAAGCACATGAATATTGGCGTATGCGCGGACTCATTGTTGATTTGGTCATTCTTAATGAACAAACATTTTCCTACATACAAAATACACAACGCGCTCTTGAGTGGGTCTGTGAATCTTATTATCACCACACGCAAAAAGCAGATGAACGCCAACATATTTTCATGCTTCGACGCGATCAAATGAGTGAACAGAGTTTTAAAACGCTTCTTGCATCAGCGCGCATCATTCTTGATGCCCAAAATGGCTCTTTATCTGAACAGCTTAAACGACTTGATGAGAGTGATTTTGATCTTACAGTTCATAAAAATTATCATGAATTGCATGATCAATTAGATTCCCCAAAGTATAGCGAAGGAAGGCAAGTTACAATACAAACTGAACAAAATTTTTTTGCTTCCATTGGTCTTATTAGCCAACAAAAACCCTCCTCCTTTCCCATAAATGGAGAAGATCTAAAATATTGGAATGGTTACGGTGGTTTTAACCAGTATAACCATTATGTAATACGTCTTCATGGACGTACAACTACACCGCACCCGTGGATTAACGTCATCGCTAACCACAAATTTGGTTTTCATGTCTCTGCTGAAGGTGCAATTTTTACTTGGGTTAATAATAGCCGCGATTATAAATTAACTCCTTGGGCAAATGATCCAACATCTAACCGGCCAGGAGAAGCACTTTATCTAGTTGATCGCCAGTCTTTAAAACGTTTTTCACCCGTTTCTGCTGTAGAATGTGATGAAAATATTGTCTATGAGGCTTGTCATGGTTTTGGATTTTCAACTTTTAAATCGACACATTCAGAAATTGCATTAGAACTGACTCATACACTCGATCCGGAAAAACCAATTCGCTTTTCACGTCTTACCCTCACGAATGAAGGGACAAAACCACGCAGTTTACGCCTTTATAATTATGTTGAATGGGTTTTGGGAAATACCCGTACAAAATATGCCCCCTTCATTATTTCCTCTTATGAGGACAAAAGGGGTGTACATTTTATTCAAAATCCTTATCACATTGAAAAATCTCAACAAGTCACATTCTTATCGGCATCTGAAATGCCAACCAGCACCACAACCAATCGTGCTGAATTTATTGGTGCAACGGGAACCGTAACGCATCCAACTGCGATCCGTAAAGCTGGTGCTCTTTCGAATATCATTGAAGCAGGATGTGATCCTTGTTCAGCATTCGCCTATGATATTGATCTTCAACCAGGGCAAACAAAAGAAATCATCTTCTATCTTGGCAGTGCTGAAAATAGGCAAGAAGCTGAAAAATTACTCAATCAAGTACATGCAAGTGATTTTGAAATTCTGCTCACAAAACAAAAACAGCAATGGAGTGATTTTGTTTCTCCTTTCCAAGTCAAAACACCTGACGCTTCTTTTAATCTTATGGTCAACCATTGGCTTCCTTATCAAATCTACGCATGCCGCATCATGGCACGTGCAGGCTTTTACCAAGCGAGTGGTGCATTTGGTTTTCGTGACCAGTTACAAGATAGCCTGTCTTTGTTATTGCTGGAACCACAATTAGCACGTGAACAATTATTAAATGCAGCAGCGCACCAATTTCTTGAAGGGGATGTGCAACATTGGTGGTTGCCTGACACAAATGCTGGTGTTCGTACATACATTTCTGATGATATCGTTTGGCTTGCATATGCAACAGCTCTTTATGTCACTACCACTGGTGATGACGCTTTTCTTGATACGCTCATTCCTTTTATTGAAGGTGATGTTCTCAAAAGTGGGCAACAGGATGCTTATTTTCAACCTATCCAATCCTCAAAGGTTGCAACAGTTTATGAACATTGTGCTTTAGCTTTAGACCTTGCCATTAAACGCTGCGGGCCCCATGGTCTCCCTCTTATTTTAGGTGGGGATTGGAATGATGGCATGAATTTGGTAGGTGTGGAAGGAAAAGGCGAAAGCATTTGGTTAGGATGGTTTCTTGGGTACACATTACAAGCATTTATTCCTTTGGCCAAAAAACGTGGTGATAACAGCCATATGCAAATATGGAGTACATACCTTGAACGCTTAACAAAATCCCTAGAGGAAAACGGTTGGGATGGTGCTTGGTATCGACGTGGTTATTTTGATGATGGAACACCTCTTGGTTCTAAAATTAATGATGAATGCCAAATTGATACCATTGCTCAATCTTGGGCTGTCATTTCTCAAATGGCGTCGCCTGAACATCAAAAGCAAGCAATGACATCAATGTTGGAACATCTCTATGATAAAAAAGGCGGACTCATTCGCCTTTTTTGGCCACCTTTTGATAAAAGCACACTTGAGCCCGGTTATATAAAAGGTTATCCTCCGGGAATCCGAGAAAATGGTGGTCAATACACGCATGGTGCCATTTGGAGTATTTTAGCATTGGCTGAAATGGAACAAAACGATAAAGCTTACGCTTTATTTTCTATGATTAACCCGATTACCCATGGACAAGATCCTGAAACTTATCGTGTTGAACCTTATGTGATGGCCGCAGATATTTATTCTGTTGAACCACGATGTGGTCAAGGCGGTTGGACATGGTATACAGGCTCAGCCGGTTGGTTTTATCGTGCTGCAACACAAGCTATTCTTGGAATACAGCGTCAGGGAGATCTGTTGTTTTTACAGCCACATTTACCCTCTATTTGGCCAAAATATGAAGCAACAATGAAGTTTTATGATGCCGTTTATACCATTAAAGTAAAATGGGGACCTAAAAATATGCTCCATGTTAATGGCAAAAAATATACCGAAGTTCATGCGGGGATAAAGTTACACAAAACAGGTCAGCATGAAATTATACGTATTGTTAAATCTTAGAGATGAAAGATGAAAAAGAGAGCAGACTTTTTTATTCTCGCCCAAAACTGTAGAGTTGTTATATTGCACCGCCTATATTGTCCGTGTTGGTGCATAATATTTTAGATTTTATGAAACTGAAAGAAAAAGGTTATGAATCATCCGGATATTGCTAGACGTGTTTACAATCATACTTGGAAACTTGATCCCATTATTCGTTCACTTCTCGATACGGATTTTTATAAGCTTCTTATGGTACAGATGATTTGGGGGTTGTATCCTAATGTTAATGTTACTTTTTCCCTCATAAATCGCTCTAAAACAATACGTCTTGCCGATGATATTGATGAGAGTGAATTACGTGCTCAACTTGATCATGCTCTTAGTTTGCGCTTTACAAAAAAAGAAATGATCTGGCTTGCTGGTAATACATTTTATGGACGCAAACAAATTTTTGAACCGGATTTTCTTCAGTGGCTTGAGAATTTTCAACTCCCAGAATATGAACTAACCCGCAAAGATGGCCAATATATGCTTCATTTTTATGGTTCGTGGGCTCATAGCTCTATGTGGGAAATTCCAGCCCTTGCTATTATCAGTGAATTACGTTCACGTGCAGCTCTCAAAAAACTAGATCGTTTTGCTCTTGATGTACTTTATGCGCGTGCTAAAGCAAAAATGTGGAGTAAAGTTGAACGTCTCAAAAAATTGCCTGATATTAAAATATCTGACTTTGGGACAAGGCGTCGCCATTCTTTTTTATGGCAGCGCTGGTGTGTGGAAGCATTAAAAGAAGGCATTGGTAATTCTTTTACTGGAACTTCTAATGTTCTTCTTGCCATGGATACGGATTTAGAAGCTCTTGGAACCAATGCACACGAATTGCCCATGGTTATTGCGGCTCTCAGCAACAACGATGATGAATTACGCAGAGCTCCATATCAAGTCTTGCAAGATTGGAACCGTTATTATGGTGGAAATCTTCTCATTGTTTTACCTGATACCTTTGGTACAGAAGCATTTTTACGCAATGCACCAGATTGGGTCGCTGATTGGACAGGTTTCAGACCCGATAGTGCGCCCCCTATTGAAGGTGGCGAACGTATTATTCAATGGTGGAAAGAAAAAGGAAAAGATCCACGCGAAAAACTTTTAATTTTTTCTGATGCTCTTGATGTCAATACAATTGAAAAAACCTATCATCATTTCCATGGCAGAGTGCGCATGAGTTTTGGATGGGGCACGGATCTTACCAATGACTTTACAGGCTGTGCACCTCAGGAAATCGAAACTCTTGATGCTCTTTCCCTTGTTTGTAAGGTGACCTATGCCAATGGTCGACCAGCCGTAAAGCTTTCAGATAATCCTGAAAAAACGATCGGTGATTCAAAAGAAGTACAACGTTATCTCAATTTTTTTGGTAATAAAAAGCGAATTGCTAGACCTATAAAGACGTAGTTTCCGGTTCTTTAAACGAGTATATTGACTCATCATATTGTTTATAAGATTGATTTTTGCCTGCCCTAAGGATGAGGGTTCTTAACCTTTGCTGGTCTGTAAATAGTTCGGTTGTTTTTTGAGCAGATTCTACTTGGCCTACCACGCATACGCTTCACTTACATAAGGATTCGACAGATCAGACTTAAAAATATTCACTACGCATTAAAAAAATACTTAACTTGCTAGGGAAGTTTAGCCAAGGAGGCTTCCTTATATCATTGTCATAAATAACGGTGTTATACGGCACAACAAGATACTGTTGTTTTGCATGTTGAAAGAGCGTGCGTGAATATCATAAATTTTTTTCATTTCAACCCTTTTAAATCAAGCACACTCATCTCCTTACATGTATGAAGGTTTTCAAGTTTTAAGGGTTATTGTTGTAGCTCGACAGTAGGTTTGTACTAAGTGGGAAGAGATAGGATTAAGTAGGAATACGTGGTAATTTGTTGTTTTTATGTACAATTTTGACCATTAAATGCGCTTTTCCATAGTAAAAATGAGAAAAGGCTTTGCCCCCCTTTGAGAACATCTTTAAAACTCTTTGAAAAAAAATAAATTGGTACAAAATCTAGTGTAAAAATATACAAAACCCAATGAAAAGCTACAGTTGTAACATTAGGAATTGCTAAGGCAACATTGGAGGATGACAAATAGCACGGTGACTATCGGTGTGCATTTTATAAGGCAAGGATGATGGTGCTCAAATGAATTTTATACACTTTACAGGAGATTTTACTTTATCCATGTATGGTCTGCCATCATGAAATGCGTAAAGCGTTGAGAAATGTTCATTAAAATAAATGTGTAAATAACATGATTTGGGAGCCCTTTTGTTTTACGTGAGGGGCATGTCCTCATTAAAAAAACAGAGAATGCAATAATATTTTTATTTCGAATAAGCTTTATACAAAGATAGAGAATTTATTTATTCGCATATTATAATAAGAATGCGTGTATGCAGAAAATCATCTGAAAAATTTTGTTGTTTCTTATGAATTATCCTTAAGCTAAGAACAGATGTAACATTAAAGATTGATATAATAGACCGGCTTCTTAATTGTATAAGTATAAAATGATGATGTTTAGTAAGCTTTGTATTATATCCTCATTAAGAGATATGAAAACAAACGAAACGTCTTTTTAGAAAGAAATGGCTATCATATCAATGACGTATATATATATAGATAGATTCATACAAACATGTCTTATAAAAATAATGACTCTCTTCCATGAATGTGGTTTATCCAAGTGAGAACATTTTGAGTGTGCGTAAACAGTCTTCTTTGTTCATAAAAATCATTTCACAAACATATTATTAATTAATTTCTTTCAAAAAGCTTGCTATTTCATATGCATTTTGGATATGGAGAGCTTATATTCAAAACTTAAAAGTCCTCATAGTTTTTACAAATAAGTCGAAGCTAAAAAGAGTATCTCATAAAGCCTTTTCTATCATTATGAAGATGGACGTGTTAAAATATAAAGGGCAATCAGCAATAATATAACCGCAACAAGTAAGGAAATCCATGAAGGAGGGTGTACCATTACGAAAAAGGATAAAAATCCTCCTGTCATACTCATTATTGCAAAAACTTTAATGAACGGAGAGATTGCTTTTTTTTCTTCCCATCGCTTAATAGGGGGACCAAAAATACGATGATTATTCAACCATTGATGAAAACGTGGAGAAGAACGCGTAAAACACCATGAGGCAACTAACAAAAAAGGCACAGTTGGCATAATAGGTAATACTACACCGATAATACCTAATATAACCATTGTCCACCCTGCTATATAATAGCAGATACGCAAAGGGTGAGATATCTTCAAATCTTTTTTCATTTTCTTGTATTTTTTTCCTCTACGCAAAACCCTCTACAAAAACATTATATCTGTTTTTTTCTGTTTACATGTCTGAGTGCACAATTACTTTCTACCCCTTCATGCGTAAGCGTCTTTGCTGTTATAAGTTCCTTGAAAATACCAAATAGCTTACGCAATATGATAATCATTTTAAATGATTTCAAGAAAAGAGAAGAGATTTTAGAAAATCAAAAAAATAAAAAGGCTGCAGAATAAATCAATACAGCCTCTTAATTAAGAATGCAGCGTTGGGGGGAGAAAATGTACCGCATTCACTTGCTAGACATTAGGAGGAAAAATAACCTAGCACCCCGAACTCTAATTAAAATAGAAATGAGAAACAATATATAAAAATGCATGGCTGATATGCATGAATTTTAACACTTTTAAGTTTCTTGAACTGTGTTTTGACGAAAAAAAATCATCATGAAAATAGCCATAAAAATCAACGTCAAGATCAACACAATTGTGGAAGCAGAATCAGAGCCGATAAATAAGCTGAGATAAATCCCTAAAAAGCCAGAAAAAGCTGCAACAAGTATCGCGATCATTAACATAAAAGAAAACCGCTTTGTAACAAGATAGGCAATTGCTCCTGGTGCTATCAGTAAAGAAATAACGAGCACGATACCTACAGCTTTCAAAGCCGCAACAATTGTAAGAGAAATCATCGTTAGAAGGGTATAGTGAAGTAGAGATATTGGTAACCCCATTGCATGTCCTTGAACTGTATCAAAAATATACAACATAAAGTCGCGCCATTTTGCTGCTAAAATGAAAGTGACAACAGCAGAAATGATCGCCGTTTGTGTTATATCAAGCCAGTTAACACCTAAAAGATTACCAAATAGAATATGATTCAAATCTAAGCTACTATAAATAGACGTGGCTAAAACAAGCCCCAAACCAAACATCGAAGAAAAGACCACACCCATCACCGTGTCCTGTTTGATACGGCTATTGCTCCCTAAAAAACCCGTTAATAGTGCACACACCATTCCTGCAACAAAAGCACCGCAAGTAATCAGAGTCATTGTAATATTCTCTGGACGCATATGCTGAAACCAAGCAAATGGCAAAGAAGTCAAAAATGCGATTACCCATGGTGTTGTCATATAACCAACAACAACACCTGGAAAAACTGCATGAGAAATGGCATCGCCTAACAGCGCCCATCCTTTCAAAATAAGAAAACAGGAAAGCATCGCCATGGGAATAGAAAGAATCATGACAATAAGCATACCCTTAAGCATAAAAGAAAACTGAAACGGAAGTAGTAATTGATCAATCATGATAATATTACACCCTTTTTGGCCGCATTTATGCGTAAGCGTGCAGCAATATACCCATGTTTAGGAGCAAAAATAAAAGCCAAAACAAATAAAGATGCTTGAAAAAGCACAACAACCCCCCCCGTTTGTGCATTTAAAAAATAACTCACATAAACACCCAAGACACTTGTGAATGTTCCAATTACAACTGCAATAACCAAGATATTCACGAAACGATCACTTAAAAGATAGGCTGTTGCCCCAGGTGTCACAACAAGACAAATGACTAAGAACGCTCCAACGGTTTGCATAGCAGCAACAGTACAAGCGGCAAGTAATGTGAAAAAGAGAATCTTTAAAAACTTTACATTTAATCCAATGGCATGCGCATGTGTTTCATCAAATAACGAAACAAGAAGATCCTTCCATTTCAAAAGCAATATAAGCAACGAAAAAAAGCCGATAAAAGCCAATTGTAGAATATCTGATGAACTAACGGCTAAAATATTTCCCAAAACAATCGTATCAATATTAACAGCCATTGGTTTTAACGATTTGAGAAACAACCCAAAGGCAAAAAAGGAGGAAAAAATGAGCCCAATAATGGTATCTTCTTTAAGCTTTGTCCGGTGGTTAAAAAAGAGCATTGCTGCTGCTGCAAGACCACCAGAAAAAAAAGCGCCGAGTGAAAAAGGTAACCCTAAAAGGTAAGCTCCTGCTACACCAGGAACAATCGAATGGGAAAGAGCATCACCAATCAATGACCAACCTTTTAACATCAAAAAAGCCGAAAGAAAGGCACAAACACACCCAACTAACCCAGAAACCCACATTGCATTCACCATATATTGATAGCTCAGTGGCTCAAGCAACCAAGAAATCATGCAACGTGCTCCACTCTTTCAATATCTTCACAAACTGCAGACTGCTTTCTTCCCATGAAACCATCATTTTTTTTTGTGCTAGGAAGATCAAAAATATGGTGGTGCAAAGATCCTCCAAAAGTTTTTTCTAGATTTTCTTTTGTAAAGATTTTTTCTGTTAACCCAGAAGCTAAAACGGTTCCTTTTATTAAAACTGTATGATCACAAAATTCGCGAACAGAACCCAAATTGTGAGTTGAAACCAAGATCACTGCTCCTTCTTTACGAAGATCTTGTAACAAAGCAATGATTTTATCTTCTGTTGTAACGTCAACCCCTGTAAACGGCTCATCTAATAAAATAGCTTTTGCTTTCTGTGCAAGAGCGCGCGCTAGGAAAACACGCTTTTTCTGTCCACCAGAAAGTTCTCCAATCTGGCGCTTGGCAAAAGCCAACATATCAACGCGCTCTAAGGCAATACGAACGGCTTCATAATCTTGTGTACGGGCATAGCGAAAGAAATTCATATGACCGTACCGCCCCATCAATACAACATCTTCGACCAAGACAGGAAAATTCCAATCAACATCTTCACTTTGAGGAACATAAGCAATAAGGTTTTTTTTCAAAGCTATATCAACGGGCAAATCAAACATGCGAATTTTTCCCTTTGAGGGGCGTACAAACCCCATAATCGCTTTAAATAACGTTGACTTACCGGATCCATTAACACCAACTAATGCCGTAATAGAACCCTTTGGACTTTCAAAATTCACTTCGCGTAAAGCCGTATGTCCATTACGATAAGTTACCGTTACTCCTTGGGCAAATATTCCAGATTCCGTCATTGGCTTTTTACTCCCTCTAATAAAGCATTGCTAATACGCCCACTCGTGACACGTAATAAATCAATATAAGTGGGTACCTCACCATTTTTCTCACTTAAAGAATCAACATAAAGAACGCCACCGTATTTAGCCCCTGTTTCTTTAGCAACCTGCTTAGCAGGCGCAGGGGAAATAGTGCTTTCAGAAAAAACTGCATGAATATTGTATTTGCGAACCATATCAATAACATGCTTGACCTGCTGTGGTGTTCCTTGCTGGTCAGCATTGATGGGCCATAAATAAAGCTCTTTTAGATTAAAATCACGCGCCAAATAGCTAAATGCCCCCTCACTGGTCACAAGCCAACGCTTATCTTGCGGTACGGCTTCTAATTCAGCCTTAATTGGATCAATCGTTGCACGAATTTTCTGTTTATAAATTTCAGCATTCTCTTTATAAATAGCAGCATGTTCAGGATCATATTTTACAAAAGCATCGCGAATATTATCAACGTAAATCAAAGCAGAGGTTGGTGACATCCACGCATGAGGATTGGGTTTACCGCTAAAGGGGCCCTCACCAATTTTAATGGGTACAATACCTTTTGAAACAACAACACTTGGAACATCCTTGATATTTTGAAAAAACTTTTCAAACCAAAGCTCTAACTCTAATCCATTCCACAATACAAGGTTAGCTCCTTGAGCACGCATAAGATCGCGCGGGGTGGGTTGATATTCATGAATTTCCGCACCTGGTTTTGTAATGGATTCAACCTCAGCGGCATCACCTGCTACATTGCGTGCCATATCAGCAATGATAGTGAATGTCGTAACAGCTTTAAATTTACCAGCACACAAAGCAAAATTGGGTGTAAAAAAAATAACACTTCCAAAAACTATGCTGAAAAACGTTCTTACGTTCATTGATTCTCTCTTTCCTTTATATGCCTTCTTTTTATTGCAAATAATTTGCATTATCATTTAGCAATAGCAGTTATCTTTTACATTTGCAATGAAGGATTAAGAGAAAAAATAACTTTTCAAGATGTTTAAAAACAGCTTTTTTCATATTGAAAAAATTGATGATTTAAGCAGCTTGTTTTGGTAAGGAGATCCGCTTTCAAGAAGCTCTATAGCTCTTGAATGCCAAACAAAAAGGGAGCACTTAAAAATGCTCCCACTTCATGTAAAATATCTCATAAAAAATGAAAATACTCAGTAGCGCAAATATGCACCTGTCATTTTGGTAACATTATCCACGATCTTTAAGGCAAGCTTTTCTAAATCTTCATCTGTTAGAGTCCGTTCTATGGGCTGAATAGTTACTTCAATTGCAACAGATTTTTTATCTTCGCCAAAGCTTAAATCTTCAAAAATATCAAAAATCTGCACTGAATGAATAAGTTTTTTATCGGCTCCACTTGCCGCACGAATAATAAGAGAAGAGGCAACAGTTTTATCCGCTATAAAGGCAAAATCACGCCGCACCATTTGAAAAGGTGAGAGTTTCAAAGGAGGACGGCTTTTGGTCGTTTTTTTCTTTGATTCTGGAATTCTGTCTAGAAAAATTTCAAAGCCGCATAAAGGGCCACTGACATCTAACTTTTCTAATGTAGCAGGATGAAAAACACCAAAAAAACCAAGAATAATCTTTGATCCAAGTTTTATGACACCTGAACGACCAGGATGATACCAATCGGGTGCTCCTACTTCAATCTGCACTTTTCCAACATCCATATCGCATGCTTCTAAAATAGCTAAAGCATCTGCTTTGGCATCAAAAACATCAACGACGGTTGCATTTCCATTCCAAAAACGACCAGCCCCTTTAAATTGCTCTGTTCCGCGACGAATCCCACTAACAACACGGTGTTGTTTATCAGGGGTATCGCCTTCATAAATATTGGAAACTTCAAACAAAGCAAGATCGGAAAAACCACGATCAGCATTTCTCTGTGCCGCCATAATCAAACCAGGTAAAAGGGAAGGACGCATCATTGACATATCAGCAGCAATAGGATTAACCAATTTAAGCTCTTCTTGACCTCCTCCAAAAGCAAGAGCTTGATTTTCAGAAATAAAAGACCATGTTACCGCTTCTTTCATACCACGTTGCACTAAAGCCAAACGTGTAGCACGTGAACGAATTTGTGCGCATGTTAAAATTTGATCTTTTCCTTCTGCGAAGTTTTCCAAAGGAATAGGTTTAATTTTATCTAGCCCATAAATCCTCATGACTTCTTCCACCAAATCGGCTTTCCCCATAATATCAGGGCGCCATGATGGTACTTTTACTGTAACGACATCTCCTTTTCCTTCAACGAAAAATCCAAGTTTTGTTAAAATAGAGATGACTTTTTCAGGTTCTATTTCCAAATTTGTTAAACGTTTAATTTCAGAAAAAGGAAAAGCGATCTGTTTGATTTCTTGTTGCTGATAGCCAACGATCCTCTTCTTAGATACTTCACCACCACAAAGACGTAAGACCAATTCTGTTGCAATCTCAAGCCCTGTTTCTATAAAAGCCGGATCAACACCTCGTTCAAATCGATAACGTGCATCACTGATAAGACCTAATGCTCTTCCTGTTTGTGCAATGCTTTGCGCATCCCAAAGCGCTGATTCAATAATAACGCGACGTGTTGTCTCATCACAACTCGTTCTTTCACCGCCCATGATACCGGCAATCGAAACAATCCCCTCTTCATCTGCAATGGCACAATTCTTAGCGCCCAAATGATAGATTTTTCCGTTCAGTGCTTGAAGCTGTTCTCCCTCACGAGCACAACGTACACACAAATTACCTTTAATTTTATCCGCATCAAAAACATGGAGTGGACGACCAAGGTCAAAACTTATGTAATTGGTCATATCAACAAGCGCATTAATCGGTCTCAAACCAATTGCATTCAAACGCTGTTGCATCCACTGAGGTGATGCACCATTTTGAACATTGCGCACTTCACGCCAAGCAAAACCTAAACATAATGATGAATCTTGCGAAAAATCTAATGAAACATCGAGAGGTGTTTCAAAGGAAGGCTCAAATTTTGACAAGGATAATTCTTTTAATTTTCCCATTCCAGCGGCAGCAAGATCACGGGCAATACCACGAACACCTGTACAATCAGAGCGATTGGGGGTCAAACCAATATCAATGATCGGATCATCTAAACCAGCATAAGTTGCAAATGAATCTCCAATAGGTGCATCTTCTGGAAGTTCGATAATCCCGTCATGTTCATTTGATAATTCAAGCTCCGCTTGCGAACACATCATCCCAAAACTTTCAACACCGCGGATTTTTCCTACAGATAATGTCGCATCGAGTCCTGAAATATAAGTGCTTGGTAGTGCCAGAACACCAACAAGACCTGCACGCGCATTTGGTGCTCCACAGACAACTTGAACAGGTGTAGAAGTCCCTGTATCGACGGACAGAATCTGGAGTTTATCTGCATCAGGATGCTTTATTGCTGTTAAAACTTTTGCAATCACAAAACCTTTTAAAGAAGACCGATCATCAACGTAATCAACCTCAAGACCTATAGCTGTTAGTTTCTCACAAATTTCATCCAAAGATGCACTTGTCTCTAAGTGATCTTTTAACCACGACAATGTAAATTTCATTTTAAAACCTCACATGAAAGCGATGACTAAGATCACATATTTCTATTAGGAAAAAAAGCAGGCATATCAAAGCAACGAAAGCCATAATGGTCTAACCAACGCAGATCAGCATCAAAAAAAGCTCGTAAATCAGGCATACCGTATTTCAACATGGCAATACGGTCAATGCCCATTCCCCATGCAAAGCCTTGATATTCATCGGGATCTAAACCAACATTTTTCAACACATGAGGATGCACCATTCCGCATCCTAAAATTTCCAACCAATCCTGTCCTTCTCCGAATTTTACTTCTGAACCAGAGCGATCACATTGAATATCCACTTCCATAGATGGTTCGGTAAAAGGGAAAAAAGAAGGACGAAAACGCATTTTTACAGAGGGAACTTCAAAAAATGCTTTACAAAAGGTTTCATGTAGCCACATCATATGGGCAATGGTGGAGGTTTTATCAATGACAAGACCTTCTACCTGATGGAACATGGGCGAATGCGTCGCATCCGAATCCATGCGGTAAGTTTTTCCAGGAATAATGATCCGTATCGGTGCTTTTTGTTTTTCTAGTGTGCGAATTTGTACGGGTGATGTATGGGTCCGCAACAACTTTCGTTCTCCCATTTTATTGACATCAAAAAAGAAGGTATCATGCATTTCGCGTGCGGGATGCCCTTCAGGAAAATTCAATGCCGTAAAATTGTAATAATCTGTTTCAATATCAGGTCCCTCTGCAAGAGAAAAACCCAACTTCGTATAAATGGCAATAATTTCCTCAATAACCTGTGAAATAGGATGAATGCGTCCCCGTTCTATAGGTGAAGAGCGAACAGGCAAGGTAACATCAACCGTTTCACGAGAAAGACGGGTATCCATTGCCTGTCTTTTCAGAATATCACGCTTTTGCGCCCATAATTCTAAAATACGATTTTTTAATCCATTAAGAACTGGTCCAACTTTATGGCGCTCGCTAGCATCCATCTTCCCTAATGCTTTTAATTTTTCAGAGATGCTACCTTTTTTACCCAATGCTGCAATACGCACTGCTTCAAGTGCCTGTTCATCACCCGCTGCCTCTAAGGCTAAACAAATTTCTTGTTCCAGACGCTCAATATCGTTCATATTTTTGCCTATTTTTTAATAAAAAAAAACCCGCACTCGCAACAGCCAGCACGGGACCTCGAATAAATAAATGCTTTAAGAGAACACGACTGGCTTACTTGACAGCGCCTTCAAAAGCATTAGGTGTCGTATCTTTTAAATATTCCAAAGCCTTTTTTGCCGAAGCTACTAAAGCAGAAAATGCTTCTGCTTCGTGGATTGCTATGTCTGAAAGAACCTTACGATCAACCTCAATACCGGCTTTTGATAAGCCATCAATAAAACGTCCATAAGTTAAACCTTCTGCGCGAACAGCTGCATTAATTCTCTGAATCCACAAAGAACGGAAAGTACGTTTCCTATTTTTGCGATCACGATAAGCGTATTGCTTTGAACGATCAACTGCTGCTTTAGCTGCACGAATGGTATTTTTACGACGACCGTAAAAACCTTCAGCCTGTTTAAGAACTTTTTTGTGCTTAGCGTGTGCTATCACACCTCTTTTCACACGTGCCATATTATAATCTCCTCAAAATCAAAAGCGTAAGGTTTAAACACCATTCGGCAAATAATGCTGAATGACTTTTTTAGCATCTTGTTCACACAAAACCATTGTTCCACGTGCATCGCGAATAAATTTATTCGAACGCTTAATCATACCGTGGCGCTTACCGGCAGCTGCTACTTTAATTTTGCCTGACGCAGTGATTTTAAACCGCTTTTTAGCGGATGATTTGGTCTTCATCTTGGGCATTTTGCTACTCCGTACATTAATTTATTCAATCAAACATTTTATTCACTCAAGCGGACCAACGCTTGAACAAGCATTTAAACAGCCACGGCATGCCCTGCCGGGCAGTTCTAATAGTGTTTCCATAAGCCACTATACACAAAATAGCAAGACCGTATTACAAAAAAATCGGAGCTCCATTGCCTTGAAGCTCAACTAAAGGTGCCGGAATAGCATTTGTTTTGATAGCTGCTTTACATAGATCAGCAATAATGCATTGCCTACATTGTGCTTTACGTGCTTGGCAAACATAGCGTCCATGTAAAATCAGCCAATGATGCGCATGACGAAGATAATGGATTGGTATAATCTTTAATAATTTTTTCTCAACAATCTCTGGTGTTTTGCCAGGCGCTAAACCAAGACGATTGCTTAAGCGAAAAATATGTGTATCTACTGCCAATGTAGGCTGACCAAAAGCAACATTCAAAACAACATTAGCCGTTTTGCGCCCCACTCCAGGAAGGGACATAAGTGCTTCACGCGTATCAGGTACTTGACCGCCATAACAATCAATTAAACAGTTACAAAGTGCATAAACATTGCGTGCTTTTGCTCGCCAAAGACCAATTGAACGGATATGATGTGCTATTTCTTCTTCTCCTAATGCAACCATTTTTTCCGGTTGATCAGCAAGGCGAAATAATTCTTTTGTCGCTTTATTAACGCTTACATCTGTCGCTTGAGCCGAAAGCACAACGGCAACCAAAAGCGTAAAAATATTTGTATAGATAAGATCACTCTTAGGCGCTGGGCGTTGCACAGAAAAACGGCGAAATATTTCTGCAATTTCATTTTCATTATATAATATACCAGATAAATTTCGCACTTTTGACAATTTTATGGTACCTTGAGGCATTGAACTCTCTTAAATCTTCTCTCTTGAAGTTATCATTCACGCTCGCCATATGAGAGGAATGCAGCGAACACTTTTATAGAGTTTGGTCAAGTAAAGCCGTTTTAAAGAGGATACTCATGAATGACACATGTGACGCCTTTCTCCAATCCCTTTCTTTTAGGGTTTGAAACCGTAGAAAAAATATTGCAACGTATCGGTAAAGCTGATGAGGCTTACCCAGCCTATAACATTGAACGTTTGCATAAAAATGATGATGCAAATCATATCCGGATAACTTTGGCTGTTGCTGGATTTAAGATTAACCATCTTAATGTTTTGCTCGATGATAATCAATTGGTTATTCATGGTAAACAAACGGACAACCAAAATCATCAATATTTATATCGCGGTATAGCTGCGCGACAATTCCAGCGAACCTTTGTTCTCGCGGAAGGGATGCATGTTACAAATGCAGAGTTGAAAAATGGTCTTTTATCAATTAATCTGTATCAACCAAAATTAAAAAAAGAAATAAAACAGATTCCAATTAAAGTCAGTAGTGGTGAGTCATAAAAGTTAAGGCGTAAAGGAACAGTGAAATGGGAGAACATAAACAAAACTTGTCGTTTCAGAACACATCCTACTCTGATGCGGGACAGATTGCCTATTTAAAAAAAGTTTGTACAGATGATCTGGCTAAAAACTTTCCAGATCTTCCACCAATGACCCCAGGAATTACGATATGGGCTCTCTTTGGTGAAACAGGTTATCCTATCATTTTATCCGATGAGCGTTCTATCGCCCTTGCTGGAGCCAATGAGCATGAACTACAAATTGTAACTCTGCACTAGATTACCTTACGAGAAAACGCTGTACTCTTTATAAATTCTATCTGTTTTTTCGTAAAGGGTGTAATGTGAGTTATAATGAGATAAGTATAGGTTTATATTCATAATTAATTTTTACAACTGGAATGAGAGTCCCGAATATCATAAGGTTCTCTCATTTGAAATCCTCTTGTATTAAAACAATTAAAGTCACTTGCTTGTATGTCACACGCAGGGAGAGCCGTGTGGATAAAAACACTTGAAGAAAGGAATAAAAATATCTAAGAAAGGAATAAAAATATCTCTTGTGAATTGTCTTAATTAGCAAGGATGTTGGCAATATTGGGGATGAGAAAAATGTATGATGGTGTCAGTTTGCTTCTTCATAAGTGTGAAGATGTCCCCTATAGATTTATATTATTCACGGGAACTTTTATACCATTCATAGGCGCTATCGTGAAATAGGCTCGAGTGTGCATTGAAAGATGTTTCTTTAAAATGAGTACATGAAGGCTATACAAGTGTATTTTGTTTGGGGTTTTCTGTTCTTCGTGAGGAGAGTAACTCCATTGAAGAGTATAAAAACAAAAGCATGATATAATGCGTCATCGTTATTTAAAAGATATTGCTATGAATGCTTTTGAAAGATGTAAAGCTGAATTGTAAGGAGATGATAGATTTTTACCATGATGCCTTTATATTCTTTCCAAATTAGGCTGTCTTCTTGTTCCAGAAATTACGCAAACAGATAGATGCAATATACTTACCAAATCTGGCATACAAAAATCTGGTACAGTTCGTGCCACACTGAAGTGTTTTGATATTTGTCTCAAACGTGGAATTGCACAGGGATTAGATGTTGATTAACAGGTAATAAAAAAACAAAGGCTTTATGAAAAAGGCCTTATGAAAAAGTTTATGCAGAGCTTTTAATTTTGTGCTTCAAATGCCTCAGTACAAGGTATTTTTCTCTTTTGAATATTAAAGCTCTTGTTTTTATAATGAAGTTACAGCACAACAAGCAAAATGGAATTATTTGAGGGGAAAAAAATAATGCCTTCTTACCGTTCAAGAATATCGACCCACGGGCGTAATATGGCAGGAGCCCGCGGACTTTGGCGTGCAACAGGGATGAAAGATACTGATTTTGGTAAACCCATTATTGCGATTGCGAATTCTTTTACACAATTTGTACCAGGGCATGTCCATTTAAAAGATCTTGGGCAATTAGTCGCACAACAGATAGCGGTTGCCGGTGGTGTTGCGAAAGAATTTAATACCATTGCTGTAGATGATGGAATTGCGATGGGGCACGATGGAATGCTCTATTCTTTGCCCTCACGTGAAATCATTGCTGATTCTGTAGAGTACATGGTTAATGCACATTGTGCGGATGCACTTGTCTGTATTTCTAATTGTGACAAAATTACGCCTGGTATGTTAATGGCTGCTTTACGGTTGAATATTCCGACAATCTTTGTTTCAGGCGGTCCTATGGAAGCAGGTAAGATTAAATGGAAGGATCAAGATCTAAGGGTTGATTTGGTCGATGCCATGGTTGCAGCAGCTTCAGAACAGAATTCAGAAGAAGAAGTTGCTGAAATGGAGCGTGCTGCTTGTCCTACATGTGGTTCTTGTTCAGGAATGTTTACAGCCAACTCCATGAATTGCTTAACGGAAGCATTGGGGCTTTCGCTTCCCGGAAATGGATCAATGTTAGCAACACATGCAGATCGACGGATGCTTTTTGAAGAAGCTGGAAAACAGATTGTTGCATTGGTTAAACGTTATTATGAAAAAGATGATGAAACAGTCTTGCCGCGCTCTATTGCTTCACGCAAGGCTTTTGAAAATGCAATGACCGTTGATATTGCTATGGGGGGATCAACCAATACAGTACTGCATCTTTTAGCCGCGGCGCAAGAAGGTGAGGTGGATTTTACCATGACGGATATTGATCATCTTTCACGTCGTGTTCCTGTTTTATGTAAGGTTGCTCCTGCTGTTGCGAATGTACATATGGAAGATGTTCATCGCGCTGGTGGTATTATGGGGCTTTTAGGCGAACTGGATGCGGCGGGACTCATTGATACGTCAACTTATACGGTTCATGCAAAAACAATGAAAGAAGCTCTTTACCGTTGGGATGTGAAACAAACTAATGAACCAACAGTCCGTACATTTTATCGTGCTGCTCCTGGTGGTATTCCAACACAGACAGCTTTTAGCCAATCTTGTCGCTATGAGACCCTTGATCTTGATCGTGAAAAAGGTGTGATTCGCGATAGGGAACATGCATATTCACAAGATGGAGGATTGGCAGTTCTTTATGGAAATCTTGCAAAAGATGGCTGTATTGTAAAAACAGCAGGCGTTGATCAATCAATTTTAACTTTTAAAGGTCCGGCAAGAATTTTTGAAAGCCAAGATTCAGCTGTTTCAGCTATATTAACTGATAAGATTAAAATAGGTGAAATTGTTTTAATCCGTTATGAAGGTCCACGTGGTGGACCTGGAATGCAAGAAATGCTTTATCCAACAAGTTATCTCAAATCTAAAGGATTGGGCAAGGTTTGTGCACTTGTTACGGATGGACGTTTTTCAGGGGGAAGTTCAGGGCTCTCGATAGGACATATTTCACCAGAAGCTGCTGAAGGAGGAGAAATTGCGTTGGTGGAGGAGGGGGATATCATAGAAATTGATATTCCAAATCGTAGAATTCATATGTTGGTGGATGACGTTGAGATGAAGCAGCGCCGTGCTAAGATGGAAGCAAAAGGAAAAGGTGCTTGGCAACCGATTGAGAAGCGTCAGCGTAAAGTTTCAAAGGCTCTCAAAGCCTATGCAGCGATGACCACATCTGCTGCAAAGGGTGCAGTACGTAATATTTGATGAGATGAATGACGCGTCTTATAAAAGAGAGATAGTATTCTGATTTTTTGCATCGTTTACACGATATTCTAAGCTAATTATTTTATGAGTTTATGAACTTATCAGAATATTTCGAGCCATGATAAGTATGATTAAAAAGCTATCAATACAACTAAAAGCTGCTGCGGATTGCTTATTTCAGCAGCTATGTAAGACAGATAAAGATAGATATGGTATGATTACGCTTCATATCATATTTCAATTTTATACGAAATTACGATTTCCTGTTCTTATATTTATGAAAGATATTTATTGTACTGGTGGCATTATCTTTTTGTACCGTAAAAACACTGTCATTTAGGGCTGTGATATACGGCATCTTCCTTAATATATTAAGTGTTTTTTAAGTGTGTGGTGAATATTCTTAGACTTGTTTATCAAGCTTTGGGTTTAAGTGAATCACATGAAGGAAGTCAAGGTAAATCCCTTAGAATCTAGACTGTTTGCAGACTTGATGTGAATGAAAATCTTTATCCTTTGAGGTGTGGGAAGGAGTTCAAAGGATGTTTAGGAAAATAAAATGCTGCTGTGATATATCTGATTATATGGTTCATATGAAAACAGTAAAAGAGCTTTTTATAACTTAAAATGTGAAGAAAATACGAGACCCATCATCCATGAATTTATTATGCAAAATGGGGTGGCATCCCAACACCGACAGCTTTAAACTAAAACTGTTGCTATGATAACAATAATATTGATTGTGAAAAAGCATAATTCATTAAATATTGCGTATTTGCAAGGTGGAGGAGATTTCATGACAATCTTCACAAAAAACGACTATCTTGTAAAAATAGTCGATATTGACTAATTTTTTGTCTACGGGCCAATATTGATCTAAGGAAATATGGAATATAATGCATAGGATTTTGCCTCTATATGCATTACACTTATCAAAATATATTGTGTAGAAAAGCGATGGGAATACGGTAAACAACAGTTTGTGCTGTGGCATATCAAAAAGTGATACTTTATCTCCTCTTAAGAAAGCTTTTTAATAAAAAATAACATCCGTTTTCTATAAGAGGTTATTCTTTTCAAGCTGTTTGAGGTGGTAAATTGCTTCTAAAGCTTGTTTAGGAGAGAGTTCATCGGGATGGATATTTTTTAAAGCTTCGTGAAGTACACAATGTTTGTTTCTTGCTTCATTGACGGGAGATGTTGCTTTAAGAGAAAAGAGTGGTAAATCATCAATGAGTTTATGCCCTTTTCCAGCCATTTCACCTTGTTCTAATTGATGGAGTACATCTGTTGCTCGTGTAATAACGGCTGGGGGAAGTCCAGCAAGCTTTGCGACTTGTACACCATAGGAACGGTCAGCAGCTCCTGGTGTGACCTCATGAAGAAAAACTACATCACCATCCCAATTTTTGACTTTCATGGTTACATTATGCAGTCTGTCAAGTTTTTCGGTAAGTGCAGTCATTTCATGAAAATGGGTAGCGAGAATAGCACGACAATGGTTAACTTCATGGAGATATTCAACAGCAGCCCAAGCAATAGAAAGTCCATCAAAGGTTGATGTCCCACGTCCTATTTCATCAAGAATAACAAGGGAATGGTGGCTAGCATGATTGAGAATTGTTGCTGTTTCAACCATTTCCATCATAAAGGTTGAGCGCCCCCGTGCAAGATCATCGGAAGCCCCAACACGACTAAATAGGCGGTCAACAACACCAATATGTGCTGAAGTCGCTGGAACGAAGGACCCCATTTGCGCCATAATAGCAATAAGAGCATTTTGCCGCAAAAAAGTTGATTTTCCTCCCATATTAGGCCCTGTCAACAGCCAGATTGCTGCATATTGCTGATTTTCTTGCACAGAGAGATCACAATTATTGGCAATAAAAGGTTCTGCTGCTTGTTTGCGGAGTGCTTGCTCGACGACAGGATGGCGTCCTGCTGTGATATGGAAGGTAAGTGAAAGATCAATTTTAGGTCGGCAATAGCCTTGTTCTTCAGCAAGATATGCTAAGGCGACAGAGACATCTAAAATAGCAAGTGCTTCAGAGGCTTTACGAATAAAATCAACTTGTTCGGTAATTTCCTGAACGAGAATATCAAAAATCTCTAGTTCAAGTGTCAATGCGTGATTGGCAGCATGGGCAATACGGCTTTCAAGGTCAGCAAGCTCTGTTGTTGTAAAACGCATAGCGTTTGCCATTGTTTGCCGATGAATAAAACGTGCTTTAGCTTGTGGATTATTTGTAAGAGCAGATGCTTGTGTACTGGTTACTTCAATGAAATAACCTAGAATATTATTATGCTTTATTTTAAGCGTTTTAATATCTGTTTCTTGGGCATATTGCGCTTGAAGTTCAGCAATGACACGGCGCGATTCATCACGTAAAGCACGCATTTCATCGAGCTCTTTATGATAATTTGAACGAATAAAACCACCATCACGTTTAAGGAGTGGGAGATCATCAGCTAATGCTTGTTCTAAATGAAAGTATAACGCTGTGGGTAAGTTTGAGAACACCTGTTGTACATCACTTATTTCTTGAGGCAGAAGCTCATTATTAAGAAGTTGATGCAATTCACGAATGATTTCAAAGCCGCGCTGGATTGTCGCCATATCACGGGGACCTCCTCGTCCAAGAGCCAAACGTGAAACGGCGCGGGGCATATCTGGTCCCCCTTTTAAAATAAGCTTTATCGCTTCTGCAAGAGAAGGATTACGTAGAAAAAAATCGATAGAATCCAAACGTGTATCAATAGCCGAAGGAGTGGTGAGGGGAGCAATAAGGCGATCGATGAGAAGGCGTGATCCTCCTCCTGTTACAGTGCGATCAATAGCTTTTAATAAACTTCCATCCCGTTGACCTGATGTCGTACGAATAAGTTCAAGGCTTAATCTGGTTGCGGCATCAATAAAAAGAGTCGCACTTTCATTTTGGCGCTCAGGCTGCATGAGGGGAGGACGATGCGTGATTTGTGTTTTTTCGATATAACGAATAGCAGCTACAATTGCAGAGAGTTCGGAACGTGAATAATCGGCAACGCCTTCAAGAGTTGAGAGTTTAAAATAATTGCAAATATCGCGTTCAGCGGTCAGTGCATCAAAGAGACAAGCAGGTTGAGGTGAAACGATACGATCAAGAACATTAAAAAGTGATTTGTGAGATTTATCATGAAAGAATGAATCAGCAACAATGATTTCTTGTGGATCCACACGCATAATATCTGCCAAAAGTTTTTCTTGGCGGCTTTCTGTT
Organism: Bartonella sp. MR110HLJHH; assembly: GCF_042194225.1. Classification (NCBI taxonomy): domain Bacteria; kingdom Pseudomonadati; phylum Pseudomonadota; class Alphaproteobacteria; order Hyphomicrobiales; family Bartonellaceae; genus Bartonella; species Bartonella sp. MR110HLJHH. Next base: position 251,707 of record NZ_JBHIMQ010000001.1, read on the forward strand.
ACACGAAATATGCCTGTTGAGATATCAATCCAAGAAAGAGCAAATTCCTCTCCATCGCTTGTTTTTATACGGGAAAGTGTCATCAAATAATTTGCGCGTGTTGGATCAAGGAGTTTTTCTTCTGTTATCGTTCCAGGTGTTACAAGGCGAACAACATCACGCCGAACAACAGATTTTGAGCCACGTTTTTTTGCTTCAGCAGGATCTTCTATTTGTTCACAAACAGCAACTCGGTAACCACAAGCAATCAGTTTTTGTAAATAATCATCAGCAGCATGAACGGGAACACCGCACATAGGAATATCTTGTCCTAAATGTTTTCCGCGTGCTGTGAGTGTGATTCCTAAAGCCTGAGCAGCTTCAATCGCATCATTAAAAAATAATTCATAAAAATCCCCCATTCGGTAAAAGAGAAGAGAATCATGATGTACGGCTTTGATTTCTATGTACTGCTCCATCATAGGTGTCAGACGTTCTTGAGAGGAAGCAGATGAGGAGGCAGGCTGTGGAATTAAATTATTTTTATGGTTGTCTTTTTTATCCATTTGTACGAGGCCTGTTTCCTTTAAGTGAAGTTTTTACTCTTTTTTGTTTACTTCAATATCTATTTATCTCTAAATTGCAACGCATCATCAGATTTGCTAAGGCAAGAATAGCGAGTTCTAATACATGAATCAAATTTAATGACTATACGCATTATCAAGCAAAATTTACACTGTTTTTGGAGAAAATAAAGTGAAATGAAAGAGAGCAAGCAGGATCAGAAAATGTCTCAAACTGTTTACAGTGCGAGCGAAAGAGAAGCTCTAGATTTTCATAGTCGTGGTCGACCAGGAAAGCTTGAGATTGTTGCAACAAAGTCTATGGCAACACAGCATGATTTAGCACTTGCTTATTCACCAGGTGTTGCAGTTCCAGTTAAGGCAATTGCTCAAAATCCAGCGTTAGCTTATGATTATACAGCAAAAGGAAATCTTGTTGCTGTTATTTCAAATGGAACCGCTATTTTAGGGTTAGGTAATTTAGGAGCCCTTGCCTCTAAGCCGGTTATGGAAGGCAAAGCAGTGCTGTTTAAGCGTTTTGCGGATATTGATTCCATTGATTTAGAAATTGATATAAACGATACAGAAAGTTTTATCAATTTGGTGCGTCATTTAGAACCTTCTTTTGGTGGAATTAATCTTGAAGACATTAAGGCGCCAGAGTGCTTTATGATTGAAAGCCGCCTACGCGAGGTGATGAATATACCTGTTTTTCACGACGATCAACATGGTACAGCAATTATTGTTGCTGCTGGTGTTCTCAATGCTTTGACTTTAACAGGGCGTGATATGCAAAATACGCGGTTAGTCTGTAATGGTGCTGGTTCTGCAGGAATTGCTTGTATTGAACTGATTAAAGCGATGGGCTTTCGTTCTGAAAATATCATATTATGTGATACAAAGGGTGTGGTCTATGAAGGCCGAAAAGAGGGAATGAATCAGTGGAAATCTGCGCATGCTATTCCAACAGATAAACGTACGCTTATAGAAGCAATGGAAGGTGCAGATATATTTTTTGGGGTTTCTGCTAAAGGTGCTCTTACTCCTGAAATGGTAAGATCTATGGCACCACAGCCGATTATTTTTGCTATGGCTAATCCTGATCCAGAAATTACGCCGGAAGAGGTTATGCAAGTGCGTCATGATGCCATTGTCGCAACAGGGCGTTCCGATTATCCAAATCAGATTAATAATGTTCTCTGCTTTCCTTATATATTTCGTGGTGCACTTGATGTGCGTGCAAGAGTTATTAATGAAGAAATGAAGATTGCTGCGGCAAAGGCTCTTGCCAATTTAGCGCATGAAGAAGTGCCTGACAGCGTTGCAGAAGCTTATCGTGGAAAGCGATTAAAATTTGGTCCTAATTATATCATCCCTGTTCCTTTTGATCCACGTTTATTGACGGTTGTTTCAATAGCGGTAGCAAAAGCAGCAATGGAAAGCGGTGTTGCGCAAAAGAACATAGATGATTTAGAGGCCTATGAGCGCGATTTGAATGCGAGACGTGATCCTACTTCTTCGATGATGCGTGGGGTTTATAACCATGTTCGTCAAGCGCCAAAACAAATTGTCTTTGCAGAAGGTGAAGAAGAGCAAGTTATGCGGGCAGCCGTTTCCTATGTTCATCAAAAATTAGGACAAGCGATTTTGGTCGGTCGTGAAGAGCAAGTAAGAGAAACAGCTGTTATCGCTGGAATTGATCTGGAGCGTGAAGGTATTTCTATTATGAATGCTAAGCTTTCTTGCCGTACAGATGATTATGCGAATTATCTTTATAAAAAGATGCAGCGTCAAGGCTGGCTGTTGCGTGATTGTCATCGTCGTATCAATAATGATCGCAATTATTTTGCTGCGTGTATGGTGGCACTAGGAGATGCTGATGCAATGGTTACAGGGGTGACACGCAATTATGAAACAGCGCTGATCGATATACGTCGTGCAATTGATGAAAAACCAAAAGAACGATTGATTGGTATCTCAATGGCCATTTGCCGAGGACGAACTGTGTTTATTACGGATACAGCTGTTTATGAAAATCCTAATGCTGAAGAACTTGCGGATATAGCGGAACAAACCGCTTCGTTTGTACGTGGATTTGGATATCAACCACGGGTAGCATTTTTAGCATTTTCTACGTTTGGTTATATGAAAGGGCAAATCACACAGCAAATTCAGGATGCGATTAATATTTTGCATGAACGCAAGGTTGATTTTGAGTTTGATGGAGAAATAAGTGCTGATGTAGCACTCAATTCCAAATTGATGCAGCAATATCCATTTATGGGATTAACAGAGCCCGCTAACATTTTGGTTATGCCTGGATATCACGCGTCTTCCATTGCAAGCAAAATGTTACAAGAACTTGGTGGAGCAACCATCATTGGTCCTATTTTAATTGGATTGGAAAAATCTGTCCAAATTGTACCGTTTAGTGGAAACGATACAGATGTGGTCAATATTGCAATGCTCGCGGCTTATCATGCCGCAAAAGCCGTCTAAAGGAAAAAAGCCCCTAATATACCAATAATATATCAAGGGGCTTTATGATAGCAAAAGAATAAATTTTTTAAGAGGGCTGTATTTGATTGTCTTTTTGTTCTTCGGCGAGACGCTTTTGGAAGAGGGCTGCAAAATCAATAGGATCAATCCATAAAGGTGGAAAACCACCATTTTGAGTAGCATCAGATATAATTTGGCGAGCAAATGGAAATAAAAGACGGGGACATTCAATAAAGACCAATGGCATAACATGTTCTTGTGGAATGTTTTCAAGGTGGAAAACACCACCGTAAATCAGTTCTACATGAAATAAGATTTCAGTATTATCATTGGCTTTGACGGAGAGAGACAAAACGACATCATAATTGTCATCACCAATTGGGTTAGCATTGACGTTAATATTGATATCAATTTGTGGTGATTTTTCACGTGTACGCAATGAACGAGGAGCACCTGGGTTTTCGAATGATAAATCTTTTAAATACTGAGTTAATACAGCAAAAACCGGCTCTCCACCACTGTTATTCATTTCATCTTCGGCCATACGACGAACCTCTCTCATTATAATATGTATATTTATTTTAGATCTAAAGACAAAATTGGTTATCACGCCTTGCAAAAGGTTGCAAGAAATGCGCTCTTTATCTTGAATATTTTTTTAGTTTGTTACAGATTTTTTAGGCATTTCAATGGTTATCATCATTTTTGCGCCATGGAGATTCTGTCGTATCATGAATTGTGTAATCTTCTGCGTTAAGATCAATTATTTTTTCAGAGTCATTTTTTCTTTTAGTATTGGGATTTATTTTGTTTTTTAATGATGTAAAGAAATGCCAAACAACAGAGCGAATTGGTTTAATAAGAAGTAATATTCCCAAGAGATCACTTACAAAGCCGGGAAGAATAAGTAAAATTGCACTAAACATGATGAAAGCATCATTAATAATATTATTCTCTAATGTGCGTCCTTGGATAAGTTCAGTTTGTATGTTTCTTAAAAGGCTAAACCCTTGAACTCGCAATAAAACAACCCCAACTATGGTTGTGAGAATAACCAAACTCAAAGTTGCCAAAATACCAATTTCTTGACCAACAAAGATAAAACCAGCGATCTCGATTAAAAGAATGCAAAGAAAGATAACAACAAAAAAACGAGGACTTATAGAATAAAGTTTTATCACATGCAAATTTCCTTCTGGATGAGGTGGGGAGAAATTCTTAAGAGCACTCCATTTAATATAAAATCTATAAAAATATTTGAATGGTAGGATTCCTTATTTTACATATTTATTGATAAATGGTATTGACTGCAATGTTTATTAGAGATTTAAGCTTTGGAGATTGACAGCGCCCATGGAATTTGACGTTATACTTGTCATAGCTCTTGTTGTTATGGTTGTTATTTTTGTGCAACTCCGTAATGTATTAGGGAAACGAATTGGGTTTGAAAAGCCCCCCTTTGATCCTTATTCGCGTCGTTCTAAAAAACAGGTTGAAGCAGAAACGGCTGATAATATTGTTTCGTTCCCTCATCAGAAAAATTCACAAAAAGACGACTTTAGTGAAATTGATAAAATTTCACCGGAGGGGAGTATTTTGAATAAAAATTTGCGGGAATTGCATAAAATTGATCCTCAATTTTCTCCTCAATTTTTTATAAAAGGTGCACAAATTGCTTATGAAATGATTGTAACAGCTTTTGCCAAAGGTGATCGCAATCAACTTAAAAGCTTGCTTTGTCAGGATGTTTTTGAGAGCTTTTGTACGGCTATTGAGCAACGAGAAAAAAATAAAGAGAGAATAGAGTTCACTTTTGTTGGAATTAATAAGATCGAATTTGTTGCGGCGGCAATACAAGAAAAGGATGAACTTTTAACGATACGTATTGTCAGTGAGATGATTTCTGTTACTTATAATGAACAGGGTGAGCGTATAGACGGTGATCCTGATGCTATTGTAGAAATCAGGGATATTTGGACTTTCGTTCGCAATAGTTTATCGTCAGATCCAAACTGGAAGCTTTTTGCTACAGAAAATGAAAATTAAAATACTTTTTGTTTTTCTTCCATAAGTATTCAATGATTTATGAGAAATTAAAATGTCCTCAAGTAAATGGAGACAAAAAAGAGATTTATTGGCTTCACAGGATCGCCTTTTATGGGAGATGGTTTGTCGTACGATAACACCGCTTCACGGTAAGATGCTCTCTTCTGCTTCAGAAACTATTGCAAATATTAATGATAAAAAACAGCCTGTAACTCAAATCTCTTCATTGTCTCAGGAAAATCAACAATCCTCGACATTTATTAAAAAAGAAAAGAGGGCAGTTACACAAGTACAAAAGATTCATTTCTTTGATCATGTTGCACATCGTAAAATTTCCCAAGGTCGTTATCCTCTTGAGGCGCGCCTTGATCTCCACGGTTATATGCAGGAAGAAGCTTATTTTTTCTTAAAAAATTTTCTACAATCCTCTCAGCAGAGAGGATTGCGTTATGTCCTTGTGATTACAGGAAAAGGACGATCTGTTGGGAGCGATGGAGCTTTGTATAGATTTGTTCCGTATTGGTTATCAACACCAGCTTTTCGATATTATGTCCATGCGTTTGAGCAAGCAGCGCGTCAGCATGGCGGAGAAGGTGCACTTTATGTTTGGTTGCGCCGTTTCGTGTCGGGAAAAGGAAAGTGATGTTATTGTGGTCGTTCTAGGTTTAATATTTATTTATACGTAATAATTTATAGTTTTCGTATATTTCGTAAGAGCCTTGAATACAATATCCCCTTATTTATAATTTTTTATAAAAAATTATAAATATATCATTTTACATTCTACGTATTGCTTCACGCTTTTATTTATCGCATTCTTTGATGGGGCACATCCCTCACGCAAAACAGAATGACATTGGATTGCATATATGCACAGGCTTGTTTTAAAGAAACATTTCTCAACGCATCCAAGCCTATTTTGCGACGGCATCCGTGAAGGGTATAACGATAAATCCATTAAGACTCTTATCTTTATGCTTAATAAAAGAGCAAGCTGGCATCATCACACACTTTGCTAGCTCCCAATGTTGCAACAACTCTTGAAGCCCTTGGCACTTGAAAGCATTTGTAGAAGGCATGCTTTTTTTTAAGTGTTTTTACTCTCCCCAGTTCTCATCTCATTCGTGACGCCCAAACGAAAGATTTTGATTGATTCAATATAAGAGGGCTTGAAATGAAAGAGATATTGATGGATCTCATTTAGGTTGCAACGCGATAAATTGTTTTTATAAACCACAGCATTACTCTATTAAATACACGAAGAATAAAAACATGAGAAATTGTCTTATTCAAAAGATATTGCTATGGATAGTGTTAAAAGTAGTACAACTAAATTAAAGAGGATCTTGGAAATAAACAGGAATATAACTTTACAACACATAATTGTGCAATAGCACAAAAGATACAATTTCGTTGAATAGTTTCATGAAGAAATTTTTTCACTCATTAAAAGCTCTATTAAATTTCTTTCTCATAATAATTCGATAATTAAAATTTCATAACGAAGCGCAGAAGGTGTAGAATATGAGATTCAATCGAGGATATTACACTCTTATCCGACGTCTTTCAGATATTGGTTGAAATGCTAACTTAGCATGAAAGGCACAATAGGGGCTATTTTCATCAGAATCTGCACCACAAAAATGAAAATCTGCTGATAATGGATCGCCAACCGGCCATCTACATGTATTTTCACTCAATTGTAAAAGATTAAGTTGACGTGATATAGGCACAACTACATTGGATTTTGTGGATATATCAACTTCTTTTATATCTTCCGCTACAAATTCTGTCTTTAAAGCTGTTTCTTCAATACTTACAGATGATGTGTTCATTGGCGATACCGTGGATGTGTTGCGACGCACACGTGGAGATGATGGGCTGCTTCCCACGGGGGGTTTTTGCGTACGCGCGCTTCCTTGTGCTGTCTTACCGCGTCCTGGTAACTTTAATCGGTGTACTTTGCCGATGACTGCGTTTCTGCTGACCCCACCTAATTGAGCAGCAATTTGACTTGCACTTAACCCTTCACTCCAAAGCTTTTTAAGAAGCTCAACGCGTTCACATGTCCAACCCATACCAGCACTCCATTCCGATTACGTCACTAAGATGCTCTCCCCTTTGCATCTTCAAATGTTTTAATAATATTTTCACTACGCTGAATGAAAGAATTTTACACTCTAAGCGAGCATAAGAAAATCATCCAACCTGTGGACTTACAAACTAAAACACATCATCTTGCTTATTATATTATAAATTACAATATGCACTCACTCTATGACAAGAGTCTTTACCTCTTGAAGAGTTTATTTAGAATGTTTTCCCCAACTTGCAAATCAATCATAGGTTAAACTTTCACTTTTGTTTAAGGCTTTTTCCCAAAATGCTTATTTATAGAACCTTCATTGACTTTTTTTCAATTGGTGTAATGATCTATTCCATAGGTGTAATCATTAATCGTAATGAAATGTTGAAAGCACCGTAACAAAATGTACCATGTTGTTTTATTTGTAGTGTTGCTTTGTATATATATTGAAAAGGTTAAAATATAAAGGAAATTATGATGGATGCCGTCTCTATACAACCACTTTATGAATGCTTCGCACGACGAGATTTGCATTTTGAACAGGGGCATGGTGTATGGCTTATTTCCGATAAGGGAGAACATTATCTTGATTTCACATCTGGCATTGCTGTTAATGCATTAGGGTATTCACATCCAAAATTGGTTGATACGCTCAAAATGCAAGCTGAAAAACTTTGGCATGTTTCTAATATTTTTCAATCCCCTGAACAAGCAGCTCTTGCCACGCGGCTTTGTGCAAATAGTTTTGCGGATAAGGTTTTTTTCTGCAATTCAGGCACTGAAGCATTGGAGTGCGCATTCAAAACGGCACGTCATTATTACTATGCTGCTGGTCATTCAGAACGCATTGAAATAATTACTTTTGAAGGGGCATTTCATGGACGTACACTTGCAGCACTTGCTGCGACTGGGCATGAAAAATATCTTGAAGGCTTTGGACCTAAAGCTGGTGGATTTATTCAAGTACCTTTTTGTGATGAAATCGCTTTGCGTAACGCTATTAATAAAAATACCGCCGCTATTCTTATTGAACCTATTCAAGGAGAAGGAGGAATACGAACGGTTTCTCATGAATATTTAAGATTTTTGCGCAAAATATGCGATGATAATGGTCTGTTATTGATTTTGGATGAAGTCCAAACGGGTATAGGACGAACAGGGAAGCTTTTTGCTTATGAATGGAGTGATGTCTCGCCTGATATTCTTACCCTCGCAAAAGGATTAGGAGGAGGATTTCCATTAGGTGCTTGCCTTGCAACGGATAAAGTTGCAAAAAGCATGACACTTGGGACCCATGGTTCAACCTTTGGAGGAAATCTTCTTGGAATGGCTGTAGGAAATAGTGTTCTTGATATTTTGTTAGAGCCAAATTTTCTCAACCATGTTCAGCGTATGGGAAATAAACTAAGAAGTGGACTTTTGCACATTCTCAATATCTATCCTGATATTATCTGCGCAGTTCAGGGGATGGGCCTAATGGTGGGTATTCAGTGTGTTGTGTCTTCTAATCTTGTCGTTAATGCTTTAGAAAATGAATATCTCTTAAGTGTTGCTGCCAACAACAATGTTGTGCGCTTATTGCCTCCTCTTATCATTAGGAAAGAAGAAATAGATGAAAGTTTGCATCGTATTGAAAAAGCAATAGCGTATCTTTCGCAAGTAAACAAAGAAAGACAAATATTACACACATGACAAATGCTCTTCGTCATTTCACGGACTTATCCATTTTAACGCCAGCAATAGCACGCGCACTGATCGATTATGCAAAAATCCTTAAAGCATCTTTTAAAGCAGGGAAAGGTTCAAAACCTTTTATAGGTAAAACACTTGCGATGATTTTTGAAAAACCATCCACACGAACCCGTATTTCATTCGATATCAGTATGCGCCAGCTTGGGGGAGATACAATCATGCTCACGGGGTCAGAGATGCAGCTTGGTCATAGTGAAACTATAGCTGACACGGCTCGTGTTTTATCCCGTTTTGTGGATATCGTGATATTACGAACAACAAAACATCAACGTATGCTCGAATTGGCACAATATGCACAAATTCCTGTCATTAATGCCCTTACAGATGATACACATCCTTGCCAAATTTTAGCAGATATATTAACCTATGAAGAGCATCGGGGGCCAATTGCTGGCAAAATATTCGCGTGGATGGGGGATGGTAATAATGTGCTCCATTCCTTAATTGAGGCCGCAGCTCTTTTTGATTTTCATTTGCGTATTGCTACTCCAAAGGGCAGTGAACCACAAGAAAAATTTATACATTGGGCACGTGAACGAGGAGCGCACCTTACACTAACTCATAGTCCCCAAAAAGCAGCTCAAGATGCTGATTGTATTATGACCGATACATGGGTCTCCATGGGACAAGAATTTCGTGCTCGCAGTCATTCTATTTTTCAGCCTTATCAAGTCAATGAAGCTCTCATGAAATTAGCAAAATCTGATGCTCTTTTTATGCATTGTCTTCCTGCTCATCGTGGTGAAGAAGTGGTTGATTCTATTATTGATGGACCGCACTCCGTTGTTTTCGATGAGGCTGAAAATCGTCTTCATGCTCAAAAGGCAATTCTTTCTTGGTGTTTACAAGATGCGTTTTTCTCTCCACAATAGCTCCTCTACAACAAATTATATAAAAAAGGCAAAGCTATGAGTAAACAAGCTAAAGATGAAGCCTCTCTCAATAACAACTTCTTGCATGAAGATGATACTGTTATTCCCTTTCAAGTCGAAGAACTTGATATCCGTGGACGTGCCGTACAACTTGGAGAAACTTTAAATTCTATTCTTAACAGACATCAATACCCTGAACCGGTTTCTTATCTTCTAGCAGAAGCTTTACTTTTAACTGTTTTGCTTGGAACTTCTCTAAAGCTTACGGGAAAATTTATTTTACAAACTCATTCAGATGGACCGGTTAATATGTTGGTATGCGATTTTTCGCCTCCTTCCAGTTTACGTGGATATGCTCGTTTTGATAAAGAACAGCTTAAACAAGCCATGGACAATAATCAAATCTCTTCAGAAACCCTTTTAGGGAAAGGCACTTTAGCCTTCACAATTGATCAAGGTCCCCATATGCAGCCCTATCAAGGGATAGTTGCATTAGATGGATCAAATTTACAAGAAACTTCTCGTATTTATTTTGATCAATCAGAACAAATTCCTACCGATATCCGTTTGGCTGTTGCTATATTAATTAATCGTGACCAACAAGGAAAAACGCAGAAAAGCTGGCGAGCTGGAGGTATTTTGATCCAACTTTTACCCCAAGAATTGTCTCATCATAAAATAGATACCCCTCATCAAACGCGAGAAAAAACGAAAACCCATAGCCAATTGGATAACCAATGGCAGGAAGCTAAAATACTCATGGCAACGATTGAAAGTTCAGAATTAACAGATCCCCAAGTTGGTAGTAAACAGCTCTTGTTCCGTCTTTTTCATGAACAAGGTGTTAGAGTTTTTAATCCTTTTTCTCTTGTCGATCAATGTTCTTGTTCACACGAAAAAATTAAAGGAATCCTAGAAGGATTTTCGATTGATGAACGCAATAAAATGGTTAAAAATAAATATATTTCAGTCACATGTGAATTTTGCTCAAAAACGTATTGTTTTACACCACAAGAATTTTAGAAGAAAAAACATAATCAAATATTTTTCATAAAAAAATGATGATTGCAACAAAAGCCTATTTTATTTGCGTCATAAAAGTTTACCTATAAGCTCATATGAACTTCTAGAATATTTCTTGTCTTAGAGTTTTTTAATGTATACGAGTGATCTTTCTGTTGAAATCAGTAATCACGTCACCGAGTGCTTAAAAAAGAGTTCTCTGTAAAATATATTTTCTCCTCTCGAAAAAGCTTATTTCTTACAATGAATTCTTTTATAATATTCATTGATAGATTGATCATGTACTTATAACTTATCTTCTCTGTTAAATGAGATTTTTTGATTGTAGTCATATTTTCTTACTCGAATTTATCTTATTAAAAGTCAAAAAAGCTTATTAGTTGTAATCATAAGATAAATTATCGAAAGAATAAGAATGTATAGACTCAATATGGGCTTTATGGAGTCTATTACGAACAGATAGTGTAATGGGAATAAATATACCAATAACGCTGCGAAGGAATGGATTTGTTATTTTATAAAGATGAAAATAGTGGTGAAGTCCCCTCATAACAATGTGCATTTCAGATAAAAAAGCGGAGACAGAATACTATATGATTTTGAAAATAATAGTTGGTTGCTTTCACTAATCTAACGATGTTTCTATAGCAATATTGTTTTGTCCAAATAATCAAAAATAAAGTTCCAAAACAGATATTTAATCGCTAAAAAAATGAAAACTACTTAAATTTTTGTTATATTTGGGAGGTTTGCTCTACAGATATTTCTTTGCACATGTTTTTGAATCAACAATGGTAATGCTCTTGTCAAATTTTCCTAAGAAGAATGAGGATCCGTATAAATAAAGTAGCATACATAGCATGATAAAACGTTATGTTTTTACAAACCTGCATTATTGTATTTTTCAACTTAAAATATTGCCAATTATTTTCACGTTTAGACAATTCATAAGGGGTATTTTTAGTCTTTATCTTAAATGTTTTTTTGATTCAACATATAGAAATTTTAAAAAACACTCATAGTATACGGTATTTTCAGTTAATAGATAGAAATGGTAAATTACTATTTATAAATCAATATTTTGATATTTTATTTTTCTTCTGTCATGATCGCTTGTTTAATTTTTGGTAGAATTTTTTTTTGATAAATTTGCCATGTTAAGGGACCAACATGTTTGGCAATGATGATGCTCTCTTTATTCAAGAGAAAGGTTTCTGGGGGTCCATATATTCCCCAATCAATAGCTGTATATCCTGAAACATCAAAGCCAATAAATTTAAAAGGATTACCAAAACTGTTTAAAAAGCGCAGGGCGTTTGTTTTGTTATCTTTATAATTAATACCAATCAGATCAAAACGTCTATCTTGTGCAATTTTCATAAGAATAGGATGCTCTTCGCGACAGGGCAAACACCAAGAGCCCCAAAAATTGACCAACGTGACACGTCCCTTAAACTGTTTTGAATTGAGATAACTTTCTTTATCAAGAAGAGGAAGATGAATATTGGGAGCAGGTTTTTCAGCTAATGCGTTTGGGAGAAGAGAAGAATCTTGAAGGTTTTTTTTATCCATAAAGTTGAAAAAAAGCACCACGAGAAGAAGAAAAAGCACAAATGGTCCAAAAAAAACAAGCAGAACAGGCAAAGATATATTTTTTTTAAGTTTTGGAGGGATGTTTTTCATTATACTTTTCTTTTTGTGACAACTCTTTTTTGTTTAGCTGTTGGAGAATTTTTTTTTGGTATAGCGCTTTGCAAAGAATATATCCAATAAGACATAAGAGGGATATTGCAGAAAGCACATAGCTTAAAACAACAATTTGCTCGTGTTTAAGGGTGCTAAGGAAAAAATCAATTTTCTGAGATAGATTTCCTAAAAGTCCGCCCTGGATGCCATTTAGGTCGAGCATGATGAAGAGTCCTGTTGTTGTGCACGACGGGATTTTTTAATCTGAAGTATTCGAATATAATGACTATTGATTTCATTTCGCATAGCCATCAAATAGAGTGCAATAAACATAAAGATAAAACAAAATAGCATTGTTATAAGGGGCCATAACATAGCATTGTCGATTGTTGATCCTCCAGCACGTAACAATGATGCTGGTTGATGCAATGTATTCCACCAATTAACGGAAAATTTAATAACAGGAATATTAACAAATCCAACAAGTGTAAGAATTGCAGTAGCGCGAGCGGCTTTTACTTGGTTGTCAAAAGCACGTCCAAGCAGGATAATGGAAAGATAGATAAAAAGCAGAATTAAAACTGATGTTAACCGTGCATCCCAGACCCACCATGTTCCCCATGTAGGTCGCCCCCAAAGTGCTCCTGTCATGAGAGCCAATGCGGTAAAAATCGCTCCAATAGGCGCTCCACATTTAAGTGCCACATCAGCAAGATGATATTTCCAAATCAGATTTCCTAATGCTGCTGCACTCATCGTTACATAACAGAATGTAGACAACCACGCAAAGGGTACATGAAGGTACATAATCTTAACAGTAATGCCTTGTTGATAGTCATCAGGGGAATACATCACCAGAATAAGTCCTAAAATAAGGAAACACAATGTTATGCCGGCCAACCAAGGTAAGACGATACTGCTTATTTTCATGAAAAGGATGAAACTTGCAGGGAGTGACCTGATTTTATATGGACGAGATAGTTCATTCATGAAATTCATAATAGGCAGAGTTTTGCTATGCGGCAATCATCTTTTATTATTCTGATAAAAGTTTAAGCGTTATCGCAGCAACAAAAGAGCCAAAGAGACTCAAAAGAAGTGAAAAAGCGCTGAGAAGAGCCAAGGACGTGAGAAAAGAAATATTTGGATTTATTGGGGCTGTAGCAGCCGAGACACCAAAAATCATAATTGGAATGATCCACGGCAAGATAATGATAAAAATAAGCAGAGTACTGTGCAACAATGAGGTTGCCAGTGCCGCGCCTATGGCGCCAATAAAAATAATGGCTGGTGTTCCGCATAAAAGGGTAAGTATTGTTGTAAAAGTTATTGTTACATCTAAATGGAGCATGAGGGCTAAAATAGGTGTAGCAAAAATAAGAGGAAGCATTGTTCCTACCCAATGGGCAAGACATTTGGTAAAAACAATTAGTGTAAAACTTTGTCTTTTTCCTGAAAGGATAAATTGGTCGAGATTACCATCATCGCGATCGATTTGGAAAAGTTTGTTTAGATTGAGGAGTCCTGCAAGAAGGGCTCCAAACCACAATATACCTGGCCCTATTTGTGCAAGAATTTTGGGATCTGGTCCAATGGCAAAGGGGGTTATGACAACAACAGCGATAAAAAATAATAGTCCTGTTAGTGAAGAGGCTTGTGGCGCTAATAATAGTTTAAGGTCACGCCAGAACAGTGCTTTCATTTTATTCTCTCCTAGAGAGGTAAAAATTTTTCCAGAGCGATTTTATGGTTTTCTGGAATACCTAGGGAATTATGAGTTGCAGCGATAATCATACCACCTTGATTGAGATGACGCTGGAAAATACGAGCAAGGAGTTTTTGAGCATGGTTATCAAGTCCAGATATTGGTTCATCTAAAATCCAAAGAGGACGATAGGAGAGCAAAAGGCGAGCAATAGCTACGCGCCTTTGTTGTCCAGTTGACAGAGCTTTAAAGGGTAAATGTTCAAGGTTAGAAAGACCAATATCGGCAAGAACCTCATGCACAAAGCGTAAATGTTGACCGTAAAAATCTGCCCAAAATTGCAAATTGTCAATGACAGATAAGAGAGGTTTCATAGCATTTTGAGGACCAAGATAATGACACGCAGTTGCAACAGGGTATATTTGATTATGGTCTTTAAGTATTATATGACCTTCAGCAGCTTCAAGAAGACCGACAATGATTCGGAGTAATGTAGATTTTCCGATACCATTAGGACCGGTGATTGTCATCAGTTGCTGTGAAAATAAACAAAAAGAAAGACCTTTAAACAGAATTTCCTCGTTTCTGTAAGCGGCTAAATCTTTGCCTGATAACACCATGTGATTGCCTATTTTGTTTTTATTTTCATATTCTTTATTGCATTATAGAATAAAAAACACATTTTTTGTGCAATTGTACCTAGAATAGTTCTAGAAATAGTTCTATAAGAGATACCTTACATCAATATCTGGTGTAAAATGGTTTCTGGCGCTGATTTCCGCATTTGCCTACGAGAGGGTGGAGGGGGAAATGGATGGCGGAGGTGATTGCGTCTGCGCTCAAGCTGCGACCTTGACTCGTAGTTTGTGTTGTTCATTCCTGGAAATTGGGTGGTTATAGTATGAGGGTGGACAGTCATGACTCAAATTGATAGCTTTAATTGTCGCAAAGTATTAAATGTTGGTGGCAAAGAATATACTTATTATAGCTTGATCGAAGCGGAGAAGAATGGTCTTGAAGGTGTTTCTCGTTTACCGTTTTCGATGAAAGTTATTCTCGAAAATTTATTGCGATTTGAAGATGGTCGCACAGTTAAAAAAGAGGATATCCTCAATGTTGCTAAGTGGTTAAACGACAAAGGGAGCGCTGGGGCAGAAATTGCTTACCGTCCTGCACGTGTTCTTATGCAGGATTTTACAGGTGTTCCAGCAGTTGTTGATCTTTCTGCAATGCGTGATGCTATGGTTAAACTTGGCGGTAACGCTGAAAAAATCAATCCTCTCATTCCCGTTGATCTCATCATTGATCACTCAGTTATTGTTGATGCTTTTGGCAATTCCATGGCTTTTAAGGAAAACGTTGAGCATGAATATGAACGCAATGGTGAACGCTATCGTTTCCTTAAATGGGGGCAGCAAGCCTTTCAAAATTTTCGCGTTGTTCCTCCAGGAACAGGGATTTGTCATCAGGTTAACCTAGAATATTTAGCACAATGTGTATGGATGAAGAATGAAGAGGGGTGTGAGACGATTTATCCTGACACCTGTGTGGGAACTGATTCGCATACAACTATGGTTAATGGTTTAGGGGTTTTAGGTTGGGGTGTTGGTGGTATTGAAGCAGAAGCAGCAATGTTAGGCCAACCTGTTTCTATGTTGTTACCTGAAGTGATTGGTTTTCGTCTAACAGGTAAACTTAAAGAAGGTGTAACAGCCACCGATCTCGTATTGACTGTGACTCAAATGCTACGCCGGAAGGGTGTTGTCGGTAAATTTGTTGAGTTTTTTGGTCCTGGTTTGGAGCAGATGACGCTTGCTGATCGGGCAACGATTGGAAATATGGCACCTGAATATGGAGCAACGTGTGGTTTTTTCCCAATTGATAAGGAGACAGTGCGTTATCTCAATATGACAGGGCGTGATGAAAATCGGATTGCCTTAGTAGAAGCTTACACCAAAGCACAAGGGATGTGGCATGACGAAATGGTGGCTCATCCCATTTTTAGTGATACAATTGAATTGGATATGGGAACTGTTGTTCCTTCTATGGCTGGTCCTAAACGTCCTGAAGGACGTATTGCATTGGAAAACGTTGGGCAGGGTTTTGAGAAGGCATTGGTCGAAGACTATAAGAAGACTTCTGAACAAAATAAGCGTTATCGGGTCGAGGGTGAAGAATATACGCTTGGTCACGGTGATGTGGTGATCGCTGCGATTACGTCGTGTACGAATACATCGAATCCAAGTGTTCTTATTGCAGCGGGTCTTTTGGCAAGAAATGCAGTGGCAAAAGGTCTCAAGAGCAAACCATGGGTAAAAACTTCTCTTGCACCAGGTTCACAAGTCGTTGAAGCTTACCTGCAAAACTCGGGTCTGCAAAAAGATTTAGATGCATTAGGATTTAACTTAGTAGGATTTGGGTGCACAACATGTATTGGGAATTCTGGTCCTTTGCATCCAGCTATTTCCAAAACGATTAATGACAATGGTATAATTGCATCTGCGGTTCTTTCGGGAAATCGTAATTTTGAAGGGCGTGTTTCCCCTGATGTGCAAGCGAATTATTTAGCTTCACCACCGTTAGTTGTTGCACATGCGCTCATCGGGACGGTGTGTAAAGATTTAACCAAGGAACCTCTTGGTGAAGATTCAAATGGCCAACCCATTTATTTGAGAGATATTTGGCCAACCTCTCAAGAAATACAGGAATTCATCGAAAAAAATGTCACGCGTAAGGTTTTTGCTGAAAAGTATGCAGATGTTTTTAAGGGAGATGAAAATTGGCAAAAAGTTCAGATTCCTACGGGTTCTACCTATTCTTGGGATGAGCAATCCACTTATGTACGCAATCCACCTTATTTCGATGATATGCAGAAAATACCTGATATCTTACCAGATATTAAAGATGCACGGATTTTAGGTTTATTTGGTGATAAAATCACGACGGATCATATTTCTCCTGCTGGTTCTATTAAAGCAGCTTCTCCTGCCGGAAAATATTTAATGGATCATGGTGTTAAAGTGGCTGATTTTAATCAGTATGGAACGCGTCGTGGGAATCATGAAGTTATGGTGCGTGGGACCTTTGCCAATATTCGCATTCGTAATTTCATGTTGGGGGAAAATGGTCGGGAAGGAGGTTATACGGTTCATTATCCGTCAGCGGTAGAACAGGCCATTTACGATGCAGCAATGGCGTATAAACAAGAAGGTACTCCACTTGTTGTTTTTGCTGGTATTGAATATGGCAATGGATCATCGCGCGATTGGGCAGCCAAAGGTACCAATCTTCTTGGTATAAAAGCAGTGATTGTACAGTCTTTTGAAAGGATTCATCGCTCTAATCTTGTTGGTATGGGCATTGTTCCCTTTGTCTTTGAGGAGGGTGTAAGTTGGAAATCTTTAGGCTTAAAGGGAGATGAAAAGGTGACAATTGAAGGAATTCATAACTTGAAACCTCGTCAAAAGACAGTAGCGAAAATTACTTTTTCTGATGGTACGATAAAAACCGCTCCGTTATTATGCCGTATCGATACTGAAGATGAGCTAGATTATTTGCATCATGGGGGAATTTTGCAATATGTCTTGCGTAAGTTAGCTGTTTAAATTCTTTTGTTTGTTAAGGAATATCTATTATTAAGCTATAAAGTTGCGGATCAAAGAGTTTGGCTTCGTTTTTTTATGACTATCTTTGAAAATCTAATTGACGTTAGCTTTGGGATTGCGCTATAAGCCACACAGTTATAGGCAGCTTTATAGTTTTGCTTGGGTTGAATTTATTTATATTGGTAGAGTTGTCATTTAGACTCATTTTACCAAGGTGTTGAAAGAGAGATTATATTTATGGCGAATACACCTTCTGCTCGAAAAGCGGTGCGCAAGGTTGCAACGCGCACACAGGTTAATAAGGCCCGCCGTTCGCGCGTTCGTACCTTTATACGTAAGTTTGATGATGCTTTAGCGGGTGGCGATAAGGCATCTGCAGAGATTGCATTTAAGAATTTTGAGCCTGAAATTATGCGTGCGGTTTCTAAAGGGGTTTTTCATAAAAATGCTGCTGCGAGGAAGGTATCGCGTTTAGCTAAACGTTTGAAGGCTCTCAGCGTTTAAGCTTTTTCTCCTTTATTGAGAATCAAGCCAGTATCCATGAGGATGCTGGCTTTTTGTTTATTATTTCAAAAAGTTTCTATTGAAAATAAGAATCGATAATGATTCTCCTCTTGAAAAAGGAGAGAAAGTTTATAGGGGGAGTATGGTTATCCACAAGCTTTGTGGATTTTTACAGAGTCTTTTTTGTCAAGCATTTTATTTTTTTTTTTAAATCTGAGGAGATTCTTTAATTATTGGTAAATTTAGAGAAAAAAAATGAATTGAATCAATATTTTTTTCATTCCTCATTGATACAAGCATTTTTTTCGGGTTTTTTGATTTTATTTTGACCTCTTGCATTTTACCTCTGCTGTTTTGTATGGTTCTTATGAAGACTAAAAAGCATGAAGGGGTCACACCAGCACATTGTTCTATATTTTGTTGAGTACAAGATGTTTTGACTTAGGCTTTTCGAAGCTTTTGTACTGGAAAGGTTTTCTGACGATTTTTTAGTTTTCTGAATAGATATGTTTACCATTTTAGAAGGGTGGGTCATATCATGAGTGCAAGTAAATCTTATTGGTCATCTTTGTTAGTGGGGTTGTGATGAGGCTATCCTAGGGGAGGGTGAGTAATCTTATTTGGGGTAGGGCGTTTTGCCTTCGCTAGATTTATTTTAGCTGTTTGGCAGGACAAAATTTTATTTTTATCAGGATGGAAGATGGTGGATAAATTGAACTCTAAAGCTAGTTCCTTTAAAAGGGTTTCGGTGAATATCCTGTCAGCAGAGAACATAATAAAGAATAGGATGACGGAGAGTGATGAGGATGTTCGTAGAAATGCTTCTATAGGGCATTCTATTGTTTCAGAGGAGGAAAGTGCGGCGGCTTTTATACGTGTTATGGCGCAATTAAAGGTGCAGGTTGGTGTTGAGGCTTATACCAGTTGGTTTGGACGTGTGAAGCTTGCTGAATATAGCCATACTCTTGTAAAGCTTTCTGTTCCTACTGCTTTTTTACGTTCATGGATTAATAATCACTATGGTTCTCTTTTGACTCATTTATGGAAACAAGAGAATTCAGCAATTCTTCGTGTTGAAGTTATTGTTCGTGGTATGGAACGCGTTTCAAGAGACGTCGTTTGTAAAAGAAGTGTTCCTTCTGTTGTGCTAGAGGAGCAGGCGACTTCATCTTTTGTTGAAAGTTGTGCAGAGCATTCAGTTAAGAGTTCTCAAACGGGAGTTTTTGGATCTCCGCTTGATTCGCGCTATACTTTTGAAAGTTTTGTTGAGGGGGCTTCTAATCGTGTTGCTTTAGCAGCTGCGCGTTCAATTGCGGAGGGGCATAAAAGTGCTTTGCGTTTTAATCCTCTTTTTATTCACGCATCTGTTGGTTTAGGAAAAACACATTTGCTTCAGGCGATTGCTGCTTCTGCATTGAAGCGTTTAACGTCTGCGCGCGTTATTTATTTAACTGCTGAATATTTTATGTGGCGTTTTGCAACAGCTATTCGTGATAATGATGCTCTTTCTTTTAAAGAACAGCTTCGTGATATCGACCTTTTGATTATTGATGATATGCAGTTTTTGCAGGGTAAGTCGATACAACATGAGTTTTGCCATTTGCTTAATATGTTGCTTGATAGTGCAAAACAAGTTGTTGTCGCTGCAGATCGTCCGCCAGCAGAATTAGAATCGCTTGATCTTCGCGTTCGTTCTCGTCTTCAGGGAGGGGTAGCTCTTGAAATTGAAGCACCAGATTATGAAATGCGTTTGCAAATGTTGCGCCAGCGGTTGAAGGTGGCACAACAAGATGATGGCATGGTATCAATTTCTGATGATATCTTGGAATATATTGCGAAAACGGTTTTAGGGTCGGGGCGTGATATTGAAGGTGCATTTAATCAGCTCTTGTTTCGTCAATCTTTTGAGTCTGATTTATCTTTAGAGCGGATTGATGAGTTATTAGGTCACTTGACACGTCCTGGTGAACCTAAGCGCATTCGGATTGAAGAAATTCAGCGTACGGTAGCACGTCATTATAATGTTTCTAAACAGGACTTGTTATCTAATCGTCGAACACGTACGGTTGTGAAGCCACGGCAAGTTGCAATGTATTTAGCAAAAGTATTAACTCCTCGCTCGTTGCCAGAAATTGGGCGTCGTTTTGGTGGGCGTGATCATACAACAGTTTTACACGCTGTGCGTAAAATTGAAGATTTGGTTTGTGGTGATCAGACCTTGGCTAAGGAACTTGAATTGCTTAAGCGGTTGATTGGAGAACAGGCTGTATAGTGTTTATTGTTTCTTTCTTTGGAGAAACTTTAAAGAATTTAATGAAAAGATTTATTTTTTCTTATGCAGGAGTGGCTTGCCATTTTAAGAGAGGTTTAATAAAGTCTAGCAGGCGATTCTTTGAAGAGGATCTATTTTTAATGCTAAGGAATTCTTATAGTTTTTAGTAAATCATACGGGGCTTTTATGCGTATTACAGTTGATCGCAGTCAATTTCTCAAGTCTCTTGGTCGGGTTCACCGTGTGGTAGAGCGCCGTAATACTGTTCCTATTTTATCGAATGTACTGATTGATGCAGAAAATGGTTCTGTGCAGTTAAAAGCAACAGATCTTGATTTAGAGGTTACGGAATCTTTTGCAGTTAATGTTAAACAAGCTGGAGCAACAACTGTTCCAGCACATTTGCTCTATGATATCATTCGAAAACTTCCTGATAGCAATGAAGTTGTATTATCCGTCGATGAGAATCAGGCAGCTACAATGTCCGTTGTTTCGGGTTGTGCACATTTTCAGCTTCAATGTCTTCCGAAGGCAGATTTTCCAGAGTCGCTTCCTGGGCAGTTTGGTTATCGTTTTTCTCTATCGGCATCAAGCTTAAAACATTTACTTGATTGTACGCAGTTTGCTATTTCTACTGAAGAAACCCGTTATTATCTTAATGGTATTTATTTACATGTTATTAATGACGGTGTTTTGAAATTGCGTTTGGTTGCAACTGATGGTCATCGTTTGGCACAAGTTGAGATGGAAGCTCCTTCAGGAGTTGAGGGAATGCCCGGTGTTATTGTCCCCCGTAAAGCTGTAGGAGAATTGCAAAAACTTCTTTCAGAAGAAAATGATAGCGATGTATGTATAGAGCTTTCAGAGACAAAGATTCGTTTTTCTGTAGGTTCTGTGATTTTTACATCAAAATTAATTGATGGAACATTTCCGGATTATCAACGTGTTATCCCTCTTGGAAATGATAAAGAATTAATTGTTAATAGGCAGGACTTTTCTTCTGCAGTTGATCGTGTTTCAACGATTTCAAGTGATCGGGGGCGTGCAGTTAAATTAACGATTGAGCACGGACAGTTAAGGCTTGTTGTTAATAGCCCAGATTCGGGCAGTGCAGAAGATCAATTATCAGTAACTTATGCATCTGAACCGCTTGAGATAGGATTTAATTCACGTTATCTTTTGGATATTGCTGGGCAGCTTTCAAGTGACGAGATGGTTTTTATGTTGGCTGAGGCTGGAGCACCAGCTCTGATTCGTGATAATGATGATGTGGATGTGCTCTATGTACTGATGCCTATTCGCGTTTAGGGGCAATTGTTTTGCAATGCATGGCCAGTCATGTGCACAAAGTGGCAGTGAGGCAGCTGAAGCTTTTACGTTATCGCAATTATCCTTTTTTCAATATTCATTTTTCTGGTCAGCATGTGGTTTTTACCGGCCATAACGGTGCTGGTAAGACGAATCTTTTGGAGGCGTTATCTTTTCTTTCTCCTGGTCGTGGTTTGCGGCGTGCTGCTTATTCTGACGTTAGCTTTGTAGATGGTGACGGTGGAGGATTTGTTGTATTTGCGCGTCTTGAATGCGCTCTTTATGGTGAAGTAAAGATTGGTACAGCTTTGGAGGTTAGCGATAACAGTCGAAAAGTCCATATTAATGGTGTAAATGAGTCGGGTGATTGCCTAACAGATTATTGTCATATTAGTGTCCTAACACCATCCATGGATGGTCTTTTTACAGGTCCTTCGCTTGAGCGCCGTAGTTTTTTGGATCGTATGGTTTTGGCGATTGATCCCTTGCATAGGCGCCGCATAGCCGATTATGATAGAGCTATGCGCGCACGTAATCGTTTGTTTTTAGATGGAAATGAAGATTATGCTTGGTTTGATGCTTTAGAAAAGCAGATGGCAGAACTGGCGACAGCTATTTCTGCGGCGCGTGTTGATGTTATTCGTCTTTTAAATGATATGTTTACACAAATGCCATCACAGATACCTTTTCCACGAGCTTTTTTGCAAATTGATGGTTTTTTGGAAACAGCTCTTAGTGAAATATCAGCAATTGAAGTTGAAGAGCAATTTTGTGATCGATTGCGGCATAATCGCGCAATGGACCGTGCTGCTGGGCGGACGTTAGAAGGACCACATCGCGCAGATTTGCAGGTTTTTTATGCTGATAAAAATATGGGAGCCGCATCGTGTTCAACAGGTGAACAAAAAGCGCTGCTGACAGGTTTAGTTTTGTGTCATGCACGTCTAACAGGTATGATGTCGGAAAAAGCTCCTATTCTTCTTCTTGATGAAATGGCTGCTCATCTTGATTCGCATCGACGTGCTGCTTTATTTGATATTCTTGATGATTTAGCTGTACAAACATTTATGACAGGAACAGATCGTCTTTTATTTGATGACTTAAAAGGACGCGCAGAATTCTTTGAGATTAAGGATGGGGCTTTATTGTCGTAAAAACATGCTAAATATTTTTTTAATAAGTGATAGGTCTAAAGGAAAAGGCATGCTATGTCTGAGGTGATAACGATTTTAAATGGTCCTAATTTAAATTTTCTAGGTCAACGTGAGCCAGAAATTTATGGAACTGAGACTCTGGAAGATATTGAAAAAAGATGCAGAGAATGGGCAAAAAAAAATGATATCGTAATAAATTTTTATCAAAGTAACTGTGAAGGGCAGTTGGTAGCATGGATACAAGAAGCAATAGAGGCAAGTTCTGGATTGATCATTAACCCAGCGGCTTACAGTCATACATCTGTTGCACTTCTTGATGCCCTAAAAATGTTTTCAGGGCCGAAAGTAGAAGTTCATTTATCTCATATTTACCAGCGTGAAGCTTTTCGTCACCACTCTTATACATCTGCAGGTGTAGACGCTATCATAACTGGGTGTGGAGGTGATGGATATTGGTTTGCACTTGAATATATTGCAAAACAATTAAGCAAAACAATTAAATTGTGATAGGTAAAGAATAAGCGTTTGATAAGAGTAATATAGGCATTGAATTCACTTGATAATTATTTTCAAATCTGTACAATATGAGGTATATATATTTTATGACAATTTTTGGTGCATATGACGGGGGTAAATAGAGATGAAAAGCTTTGTTCGACAATTAGAAATGCTTGTGATTTTAGGGGGAGCACTGCTTTTATCTGGTTGTAAAATTGATGTTATACAGCCATCAGGTTATGTTGCACGTCAACAGCTCATTTTGATAGTTGTTTGTGTGGTGGTGATGCTTTGTGTTGTCATCCCAGTTATGGTGAGTGTGGTGTTTTTAGCTATAAAATATCGCGCATCGAATATGAAAGCGGACTATTCTCCTGATTGGGCGCATTCAAATAAAATTGAAGCGTTGATGTGGGGTATTCCAATTGTAATTGTAATGGTTTTAGGTTCATTAACAGCTTATTATACTTATAAGCTGGAACCTACAAATCCTCTCCCAGTGGAAGTTGTAGGTGAAGGAAAGCCATTACAGATTGATGCCGTTTCTCTTGATTGGAAATGGCTTTTTATTTATCCTGAATATGGTGTTGCATCGATTAATGAGATTTATGCGCCTGAAGGACGTCAGGTTTTATTGCAATTGACGTCAGAGAATTCTGTCAATGCTTTTTGGGTCCCCAAACTGGGTACAGTTCTTTACGCTATGCCGCAGATGAATGCTAAGTTGCATTTGGTCGCTGAAGAGCAAGGAGTATTCAAAGGAACCTCAGCAAATTACAGTGGTGATGGTTTTTCGAGTATGCGGTTTAAGTGGCATTCTGTGTCTTTGCAGGACTTTGAGGATTGGATTGTAAAAGCTCGGGCTAATGGTCGAGTACTTGATCGTGCATCTTATCGTCAACTTTCTATTGCGCCTCGTATGGGTGATATTGCTGCGAAGAAAAAAGATGCTGAAGTTCGTTATTTTGCACCTGTTGAGAAGCGCCTTTACTATCGTGTTGTTAATCGATGTGTCGATGAAAATACGGTATGTAATGAGGATTTAATGAAACGTGCTGCTGCTCAGACTCTATGGGGTGCACTATGTTCAGTATTTGATCCTGATGTTATTTAAAGGGTCAGTAAAGAAAGAGCCCTTTTAACATAAGGTTTCTTTTAAACTTGAATTTCATTTGAAATGGGTTGAGAAATGTTTGGAAGACTTACAGATCCTACGGCAGGTGCTTTTCATGCACTTGCACATGAGCCGATCGTTTTATACACGTGTATTGCGATTGTTGTGGTTGGTTTAATTGCTGTTGTTGCTCTAACAGCACTTGGGTGGTGGGGGATTCTATGGCGAAATTGGATTACAACTGTTGACCATAAACGCATAGGCATTATGTACATAGTTCTTGGAATTATTATGCTTGTTCGCGGTTTTGCGGACGCACTCATGATGCGAACACATCAAGCTTTAGCTCTTGGGAGTGAAAGTGCAGGTTATTTGCCCCCTGACCATTTTGATCAAATTTTTTCGGCGCATGGCACTATCATGATTTTTTTCATGGCTACGCCTATTTTATTTGGCCTTTTTAATTATCTTATACCGCTTCAAATTGGTGCGCGTGATGTTGCTTTTCCCTTTGCAAATAATCTAGGTTTTTGGATTACGGCTGCAGGGGCAATATTGATTAACATATCCCTAGGTGTTGGGAATTTTGGTCGTGGTGGCTGGTTGATGTATCCACCTTTTACAGAATTGCAAACGAGTCCAGATACAGGGGTAGACTATTATTTATGGTCACTTCAACTTTCTGGTATAGCGACAACAATGGGGGCGGTCAATTTTGTTGCGACTTTGATTAAGATGCGTGCTCCTGGGATGACGATGATGAGAATGCCTGTTTTTTGTTGGAGCGCTTTTGTTAGCAATGTCCTTATTTTAGTTATTTACCCTGTCTTAACTGTAGCATTTGCACTCTTGGCATGCGATCGTTATTTGGGCATGAATTTCTTTTCCAATGTTGGTGGCGGAAATCCGATGGTATGGATTAACTATGTTTGGGTTTTTGGTCATCCTGAGGTTTATGTTTTGGTTGTTCCTGCTTTTGGAATTGTTTCTGAGGTTGTATCAACTTTTTCTTCAAAACGCCTCTTTGGTTATACTTCGATGATATGGGCCATGTTGGTTATTTTGATTCTTTCGCTTCTTGTTTGGGGACATCATTTCTTCACAATGGGTGGCGGTGAAGCTGTGAATACTTTCTTTGGTATTGCGACAATGATTATTGCCGTTCCAACAGGTGTAAAAGTCTTTAATTGGCTGCTAACTATGTATAAGGGGCGGATTCGCTTTGAGCCTCCAATGCTTTGGTGCATGGGAATGATCTTTACATTTGTTGGTGGTGGATTAACTGGTGTTTTGTTATCTATTGTGCCAGCTGATTGGCAGTTTCATAATTCGTTGTTTTTGGTAGCGCATTTCCATCATACAATTATTGGGGGTGTCGTTTTTGCGTACTTAGCGGGGATTGCATTTTGGTTTCCAAAAGTTTTTGGTTATAAACCAAATCGGGCATTGGGTATTGCATCTTTCTGGTGTTGGTTCATTGGTTTTTACCTTGCCTTTTTCCCAGTCTATGCACTTGGTTTAATGGGTGGGACACGTCGTCTCCAGCATTATATGGAACCTAGTTGGCAACCGATGTTTATGATTGCTGCATTGGGCGCTTTTATTATTTTGCTTGGTATCCTTTGTTTTGTGCTGCAAGTTGTTTTGGCGATTTGGTACGGTATCAAACATAAGGGACGTTTACCTGTAACATTAAATGATTCTTGGGGTGATGCACGGACTCTTGAATGGTCTATCTCTTCACCGCCTCCTTCTTACAATTTTGCAATAGTTCCGAAAATACAGTCTGATGACGCTTATTGGAATATGAAGAAAAGTGGTTATCAACGTCCTACCAGTGGATTTACAAAAATTCATATGCCGTCCAATACATCGGCTGGAATTATTGCGGGATTCTTCTCGTTAGTTGTTGGTTTTGCGCTTGTCTGGCATATTTGGTGGCTTGTTGCGGTCGGCTTGATTGGTTTTATTGCAACGCTTGTGTGTCATTCATTAACAGGTGACCATCATGGTTATTATATTCCGGCTGAAGAAGTACAAAAAACTGAAGATGCCTTTACAGCTGTTCTTAAAGAACAAGGAGTGACAGTATGAGTGCAGTAACAATAAATAATGTGAGTGCTGTGGATGAACATCACCACGATAATAGTTCGGTAATGACGTTTGGTTTTTGGGTCTATATTCTTTCAGATTTGATCCTGTTTTCGACACTTTTTTCAAGTTTTGCTGTTTTTTCTGCTTCTTATGGTGGTGGTAAGGCGGGCAATGAGTTTATTGATTTAAAATTTGTTTTGGTTGAGACTGCTTTCTTGTTGTTTTCATCCGTCACTTATGGTTTTACAATGGTACAAGCACATAAAAATAACATCAGTGGTGTGCGTTTATGGATGGCTATTACCTTTGTATTTGGCTGTTGCTTCATTGGTATGGAACTTTACGAATTTCATGAACTTTTGGGTGAGGTCTTTTATTACGATCCAAATGCTTATGCTGGTATTGATTCTGCAACAGGTTTACAGCTTTTTGGTCGGGAGATTCTCTCTGCTTATTGGTCAGCATTTTTTGCTTTGGTTGGCACCCATGGACTTCACGTAAGTGTTGGTCTTCTTTGGATGGTTGTGATGTTTTTTCATCTTCGTCGTAATGGCTTGGATCAGAACAATAAGACACGTTTAGCATGCCTTTCCATTTTTTGGCATTTACTTGATATTGTATGGGTTGGTGTTTTCACCATGGTTTATCTATTAGGAGCGTTGTGATGAGCATGCAAAATGAAACACATGGTCCCAGTACTGGTTCATATTTAGTCGGTTTTATTCTGGCTGTATTTTTCACTTTGGGTTCTTTTGTTCCTGTGATGTATGGAATGATGGAAAGTTGGGCAGTTAGTACAAAGGTTGCGTATCTTATTGGGATGGCGATTATTCAGATTATAGTACAAATTGTTTTCTTTTTGCACTTGAATTCTGGTCCAGATGCCAAGTGGAATTTAAGCGCGTTGTGGTTTGCTGCTATTTGCGTTTTTGTTATTATTGGGGGAACTTGGTGGGCTATTTCTCATTTGAATTATAATATGATGGGTGGCTCAGGACGTGTTATTGAACCGGAAATATCAAGTAGAGATGATTCTTCAGTATCTGAGCAGTTATCAAACAAAGATATATCCGTAAGAAAACAGCCAGAAAAGATACAGGGCTCAGAAATGCCCATGGAGCAGGGGTTAAGTACGCAAACTCCTGTAGATCAAGTTCTTGGTTCAGAAATGCCCATGGAGCAGGGGCTAAGTACGCAAACTCCTGTAGATCAAGTTCCTGGTTCAGAAATGCCCATGGGGCAGGGGCTAAGTACGCAAACTCCTGTAGATCAAGTTCCTGGTTCAGAAATGCCCATGGAGCAGGGGCTAAGTACGCAAACTCCTGTAGATCAAGTTCCTGGTTCAGAAATGCCCATGGGGCAGGGGCTAAGTACGCAAACTCCTGTAGATCAAGTTCCTAGTTCAGAAATGCCCATGGGGCAGGGGCTAAGTACGCAAACTCCTGTAGATCAAGTTCCTAGTTCAGAAATGCCTATGGAGCAGGGGTTAAGTACGCAGTCTCCTGTGGAGTAATTGTTAGAAATACCTGTGGAGCTGATGCGGCGTGTATCAGCTCTTACAAAAAATTCGTAGGATATTAAAGAGGGGTTAAGTACAAGATATCAGTGGAATGAGTATCATGATTTTGAATGTACTTTTATTTTAAAAGAGAAAGTCCATGGAGTATTGAGTCAAGCTTTAATTTTTGAGACAAATAGCTATTTGTAGAATATACAAAAAGTGATGTCTATGCAATTTACTACAAAGAAAGAGAATGTGAGAAACAAGTTTTTATGCTGTGTGAGATAAGAGCTACGAAGCGGTAACGTTTTTATAATTTACAGAATTTATATTAAAGATAGCATTAAAGTTATTTGTGATAATAATATGCACTTGAAATCAAAAGTTTAGAGAATAATCAGAAAACTTAATGAAAACCGCTGCAATGACAATTATTGGTGCTGGTTCTTTTGGTACTGCATTAGCGATTGCTCTTGCCCGTAATGGTCATAATGTTTTACTTTGGGGATATAATCCTCAACATATCAAAGAATTACAGGAACAACGTTGTAATCAAGTATATTTACCCGATATTCAATTTCCTGAAAATTTATTACTTGAAGCTTCGCTTGAAACTGCAATAGCAGCAAGTCACAATATATTAATCGCTGTTCCAAGCCATGTATTTCATCAAGTTTTGTATAATATTCAGCCTTATTTAGATCAGCATTCACGCGTTATTTGGGCAACAAAAGGTTTAGAACATGGTACCGGACGTTTCTTACAAGAGGTTGCTCGTGAGATTTTAGGTGAAAAAATTCCTTTAGCAGTTTTTTCTGGACCAACTTTTGCTCAAGAACTAGCTATTGGTTGGCCTACTGCAATGACGATAGCAGCTTCTGATGTTGAGTTTGGTAAAGAATTACAGCAATTTTTTCATTGTGACAAAAGTTTTAGAGTTTATAAAAGTTCAGACATGATTGGTGTTCAATTAGGGGGAGCAGTCAAAAATGTTATTGCTATTGGTGCAGGAATATCAGACGGTATGGGGTTTGGGGCAAATGCACGAATAGCTCTCATCACACGAGGACTAGCTGAAATCAGTCGTTTAGGGGGGGCTATGGGTGCTGAGCTTTCCACATTTATGGGAATGACAGGCTTAGGTGATCTGGTTTTGACATGTACTGATAATCAGTCGCGTAATCGTCGTTTTGGAATACTTCTTGGTAAAGGAATAGATATAAAAGAAGCGGAAAAACAAATTGGTCAGGTTGTGGAAGGGTACTTAAATACCAAGGAAGTACATACGTTGGCGCAACGTATTGGGGTAGAAATGCCCATTGTAGAACAAATTTATCAAATTCTCTATTGTGGTAAAAACATAACTGAAGCGGCGCACACATTACTAAGCCGTACTCTCAAGGATGAAATACAATGATATCCTGTTTTTTAATAATTCCAATCGTAAAAAAATAGAAACATGCTATGAAGACATATAAAATAGATTGTATTGATGGTTGTATAAGACAGTCATATTCTAGCAAATTATAGATTCATATCATTCGATTATTTATGAAACATGGCTGAAATATAAAAGTTTTGGCTTTTGTCTAAGAGCTATCTCTTTGAAAATAAATTATCGTTTCCACTTACACATGTTTATGTAATGTAATGAACAAGATATTTTGATTTTCTCTTAAATTCATCTCACAATGATATTTGCAAACAGAATAATACAAGACTCATTAGGTGGAAGCATTTTTTTTTATGTAACGTATAAGCTAAAAATATCATTGCTATTATCCAATTTTCAATATTATTTGCTGCGTGTAACAGCGTTTATATCTCGATAGAGGCAGGGATATTGTGTGTTTCTGTTTGTGTAATTCGTTAAAACAAGAAGACAATCTAATTTGGGAAGAAGATGAAATTTTAAAGATAAAAACCAGTTCCCATCTCTACCATCATTTTTAAATTCAGTTTTACGCTATCTAAAGCATATCTTTTAAATAATGGAGATTACCTCATACCTTGATGTGTCAGGTAAAATAGAACGCCCAAAACAAAACACTATTGCTGTTGTATATTCACGCGCTTGTTTTAAAGAGACCTCTCTTAAAACTCCCAAGCTCAATTCGCGACGGTGACCGTGAATAGTGTAACGATAAAGCCATTGTGCACATCCTCATCTTTACGTTTATGAAGGAGGAAGCCGAGCATCATCACACATCCTACCAGCCCCCAATGTTGAGACAGCTCTTGGCACTTGAGGCTGTTCAGTAGAGATGTTTACGCCTTTATTTTCTCACATGACAATTCTTTTTTTATATGCAAGAAATGACTTTTGGAATTATAAATTTGAAAATCTAAAATTGAAAAAATGTTATTGTACTTGTTTGTGGCTGTCATTTAAACTGAAAAAATAATGTGATTATAAAGATAAAAAATTTATTTATATGAATAATTCATTTTATTTTTGTATTGAATTAATTAAAAACATGTGTTTGCTTGTCACAAGCGGGTTAGTATGTGGATAAAAATTATTAAAAATACTTCTAATGAATCATCT
The DNA here is from genome assembly GCF_042194225.1 of Bartonella sp. MR110HLJHH. Classification (NCBI taxonomy): domain Bacteria; kingdom Pseudomonadati; phylum Pseudomonadota; class Alphaproteobacteria; order Hyphomicrobiales; family Bartonellaceae; genus Bartonella; species Bartonella sp. MR110HLJHH. The sequence goes on from NZ_JBHIMQ010000001.1 coordinate 282,516, forward strand.
CAAGTATCAAGGGGTGTTTCAACATTAGAACATGGCAAGTAAAATGATAGTGTCGATTTGTCATTTGTATAAACATTAAAATGGTGGAGAAAAAAGGATTTATGTACTTCACGGGGATTTTATCTGTTCTACAGATACCATTGTGAAATGGAATTGCGTGTATTGAGGGATATCTTTTAAAAAAATGCATGAAGGAGCAACAGCCGTAGTGTTTTTGAGCGTTCTGTTTTACCTGATATATCAGAGAAATGCTTTCATTAAAGAACGAGAAAAATAAAGGTGTGAGGTAAAGCGTAATCTCCATTATTAAAAAAATATTGATGTGGATGCTTTTAAAACTGTAAAGCCTCATTAAAGAATAATAGTAAGATTAATGATTGATTTCTTTACGCCTTCATATTCTTCCTAAATTAGATTGTCTTTGCGTTTCAAGAATAAATAAAAAGGTAGGCAATATTTTTTTCAATCTGGTATACAAAAGCTGAAGCTAAGGATTTTAATAATCCTCTAATCTCTGTTTCAAACTGCGATGGCATGAGGGCTGAGGATTGATTTGTAAGCAACAGCAAAAGGGTATGCTTTAGTAAGGTAAATAACGTCATAAAATACAAAATTTTTCAACCATGGATTGAAAAAATATTCGGATTTTTATAAAATACTTCGCAAAACAAGGCATCTTGTTTTGTATTATACTTATTCTTATAAAGACCTGCACACGTGCCTTACGTCATATTTTCTAAGTGCGATAATTTTTATTCTTCTTGAGTATCGTCACTTTTTTTCAGTTCTTCAAGTATTGGCATAGACATGATGTTATAGCCTGAATCAACATAATGGATTTCACCTGTAACACCTGATGATAAGTCAGAGAGTAGATAAAGAGCAGATTTTCCAATTTCATGAATATTTACGGTACGACGTAATGGGGCATTACGGCGTTGATGTGAAAATATTGCACGTGCAGCTGCAATGCCATTACCTGCTAAAGTTCTAACAGGACCAGCGGAAATCGCATTGACACGGATATTTTGAGGACCAAAGTCTGCTGCTAAATAACGTACCATAGCTTCTAAAGCTGCTTTAGCAACACCCATGATGTTATAATTAGGCACAACTTGCTGTGAAGCACCATAGGTAAGAGTTAAAAGTGTTCCTCCATTGGGCATAAGCTTACCCGCGCGTTGGGCAATTTCAGTAAAGGAATACGCTGAAATAACCATCGTGCGTTGAAAGTTTTCACGTGTTGTAACATCAACGTAACGCCCTTTTAGCTGAGTTTTATCTGAAAAACCAATGGCATGGACAATAAAATCAATTGTTTTCCATTCTTTTTCAAGTTGCCCAAAGACGTAGTCAATATTTTCAATATTTTCAACATCACACTCTAGCACTAATTTGCAGCCAAGTTTATCTGCTAGAGGTTGAACACGTTTTCCAAAAGCATTTCCTTGATAAGTCAATGCTAATTCAGCTCCTGCTTGTGCGAGCTGACAGGCAATGCCCCAAGCAATTGAATGGTCATTTGCAATTCCCATAATAAGGCCACGTTTGCCCTCCATCAAACCTTTCATATTATTCTCCGTAAGACCGTACTTTTTTCAATTACTAAGAACTTTTGTTTATTCATAGCGTTGGAAAACAAGCGTTGCATTGGTACCGCCAAAGCCAAAAGTATTTGACAATACGGTATTAAGTTGTTGATGATCGCGTCGTTTACGAACAATTGGCATATCGGCAAAAGCTGGATCAAGTTCTTCAATATGAGCACTTTCACAAATAAAATTATGCTTCATCATTAACAGTGTGTAGATTGCTTCCTGAACACCAGCTGCACCCAAGGAATGACCAGTCAGAGATTTTGTGGCGGAAATTGGTGGGCATTGATCACCTGCTCCGAAGATACGGCGGATCGCTTCTATTTCAGGGGGATCACCAACAGGTGTTGCTGTTGCATGGGGATTGATATAATCAATCTTATTTTTGACGGTCGCAAGTGCCATGCGCATGCACCGCTCTGCTCCCTCACCTGATGGAGAGACCATATCGTGTCCATCGGATGTAGCGCCATAACCAACAATTTCTCCATAGATTTTTGCACCACGTGCTTTAGCGACTTCTAGTTCTTCAAGAACCAAAACGCCAGCGCCACCAGCAATAACAAATCCATCACGATTAGTGTCATAAGCACGCGAAGCTTTTTCTGGTACATCATTATATTTGCTGGACATAGCACCCATAGCATCGAATAAAACAGATAATGTCCAATCCAGATCTTCACAACCACCAGCAAAAATGCGATCTTGTTTTCCATATTGTATTGTTTCATAAGCATTGCCGATACAATGATTGGATGTAGCACACGCGGAAGAGATTGAATAGTTTACGCCTTTAATTTTAAAAAAAGTTGCAAGTGTTGCGGATGCCGTAGAACTCATCACTTTAGGCACAACAAAAGGACCGATGCGTTTTGGACCTTTTTGGCGTGTAATATCAGCAGCCTCAACGATTGACTGAGTTGAAGCACCTCCAGAACCCATAATAATACCCGTGTGTTCATTCGATACTTCATGCGGTTCTAGACCCGCATCAGCAATTGCCTGATCCATAGCGATGTGATTCCATGCTGTTCCACGCCCATGAAAACGTAGAGCACGTCGATCTACGAGTTCTTCTATATTAATATCGGGTTTGCCGTAAACTCTGCTACGAAAGCCTAATTCGGCATATTGAGGCGCGTAAGAAATTCCGGATTTTGCTTCACGTAAACTGGTTAAAACAGCTTCAGGTCCATTTCCAATCGCGGAGACAATTCCCATTCCGGTTACAACAACTCGACGCATTCATACCTCCTCGTTCCATACAGAATAGTGAAAAGTTCTTTCTGACGGAAATAACGTTCAATCTTCTTTGAATAAAGCAACGCGTAAATCATTCGCCTTATAAATAGTCTCTCCATCTGCTTTTAGCCACCCATCAGCTATTCCTAAGACTAAATTTCCACGTCGAATACGCTTAAAATCTATTTCATATTCAAGAATTTTGGTTTGTGGAGTTACCATCCCTGATAACTTTACTTCACCTGTTGATATCGCTCTTCCTTTTCCTGGTTCGCCTAGCCAACCAAGAAAAAAGCCTGTTAATTGCCACATACCGTCTAGTCCGAGACATCCCGGCATGACGGGATCGCCTATAAAGTGACAATTAAAGAACCACAGGTCTGGTGTAATGTCAAATTCGGCGCGAACCATTCCTTTATCGTATTTACCATCAGTTTCACTAATTTGAGTGATTCGATGAATCATCAACATTGGCGGTGCTGGCAATTGCGCATTACCTCTACCAAACATTTCGCCGCGAGCGCAGCTTAGAAGCTCTTCATAAGTGTAGCGAGACTTTTGTTCAGCCATTGTTACTCCATTTATTTGCATATATCTTTATTTCTGCGCTTTTCCCAACCTACTTTTAGAGCAAATTTCAAAGAGAGGGAAATGATTTTATATCATTTTTAATGACAAAAGCCCTTTTTTATGTATTCTACACAGGTAATTATTTAAAAATGGAATACAAGATTACACCATACTATTCCCATTTTTTTGTATTTTGATCTTATTTAGCAGGAATATATTTGGGTTTGTAATATGTCAGTAAGTGCAGACGACTTAGATATGAATGAAGAACAACAGTTCACAAAAGAGTGTGGAAAAATTGTGCAATATTATTCCATTTCTATGTTAGAAAAACGTTTGCGTCAAAATGGTCTGCGTCCAACACGTCAGCGGTTGGAGCTTGCACATATGATTTTTTCTCAAGGAAATCGTCATATTACTGCTGAAGAGCTCTATGAGGAAGCGGGGAGGGCAGGTGTACCTGTATCTTTAGCAACGGTTTATAATACGCTTCATCAATTTACGGAAGCGGGATTGTTACGGATTATTGCCGTAGAAGGCTCAAAAACTTGGTTTGATACCAATACCTCTGATCACTACCATTTTTATATAGAAGGCGAAAATCGTATTCTTGATATTCCTTACAATTTGGAAGAAGCTCCCATTATTAGAAATTTGCCTAAGCCACCAGAAGGTATGGAAGTTTCACATGTTGATTTGATCGTACGATTGAAACCCAAAAATCAATCTTGTGATAGGCAGTGAGGATATTCAATGAGGAATAAAAGTTAAACTTGATAAGTTTGAGTATTCACCAACCTTTTACTTTTTCATCAGGATAGATTCCCCATAACTGGGGTTGCTGAAGCCATCCGCGCGTATTATTAATGTTTAGTTCGCACCATTGTCCATCACATTGGCGGATATTACCAATGACATTAGGTTCTACTTCCGCCACAAGTTCTGCGTTGTCGGTGGGTTTTTTTCGTAGCATCAGCCTTTTTGTTTTATCTTTTTGCCATGGAATAGTTATAGCAGTTCGCTTTCCCGATAAAAGCGATTGATACACCCACCCCTCATCGCCTTCTGCATCACGAATTTTGCGCCATTGATCATATTCTTGAATGATTTCAATAGGCAAGCCCTTCTTTTTGTAGGTAAAAATGATAGAATAGTTGCTTCCTGGTCCGACGCGTACATTAACGCTGGTGGGTTTAATCGAAGCAAATCGCGGAAGTGGTAAACCGCTGGGCCCTAAATTTTGATTAAATGTTTGTGCGTGCAACAAATGAGGTGAACCCAATACAATGACTGTTGCTATTAAGATACATGATGCGAGTATTGAAACGCGAAACCAACGAGAATTTTGCACACTGAACTCCTTTATTTCGTCATATATTGGAAATTTAAAATCTGAAAGATAAGACTAGAAACTGATAAAAATTATGACATATCGCTCGTTAAAGAGATCTAAACAATGAAAAAATTGTTACGAGAATAGCAAAATAAGGAAAACAAAAGTTTGTATTTTTTAGTGCTTATCTTGTTTATGAGGGGATAAATATAAATAAACACTGGACTTTTATGTAGCTGTACGCGTGATAAAACAGTAAAGTATACTGGGAGCATAGCATTTTTTGTACAGGAAATTAGGGCTAAAGTATTGCATCTCTTTTCTGAGTTTGTTTCTCGAAGTAAAAGTACATGTATGCATATTATGAACAAAGAGCTGTTCAGTAAAGGGGTTATCATGTGGCTTGAAAAGAAGTTTTGAATGGACAAAATAATACGATGAATAAAACATTTAAGCTTAAAAATATGAGCAAAATTATGGAGTAGATTGATATATGAAGGGCTGATTTTAACAGGACAGTTTTTCGTGATAATCCATTTTATAAAATTTGCTATACTATAATCTTATGTCATGATAATGCTTATCCGTATGGCAGATAAGCTGGATTCATCATACCATTTACCAGCTCTCAATGTTATGCAGTTCTTATTATTTATGGCGTTCATAAGAAGCATTTTTATTTTTTTCTTAAATAGCTTTTATTCTATTTGCATACTAACCCTGCTTATGATGTACAAGAAAATAATCTTGATTTATTCAATATAAGAAGGTGTTGAGAAACTTCACGTTATTCAGAATTATTACTTAATATGAAAAACGATTACTTATAACGATAAATCAATGCGTTAAAAACTTTAACTCGTTATTTAAATTGTAAAAATATTTCCATCAAAAATGGTAATAAAAGGTACATTCATTCATCCATATTAAAATACAGTGTTTTCTCTGTTTATTGTCAATTTTCTTTTTCTCTAACTCAGTATAGAAGAAAGTTGAATGAAATAGAGGAGCTTATTCAATACACTTATGGGGGGCATTACATAAGTGATGAATAGAAGAAATTTATCAAGAAAAAAGAATCTGTAGTGCCGTGGTTGAAATTCGTCATCGTTTAGAGAGACAGAGTCAAGAGATATAAAAAGTTATGGAATTATATCGTTTTGTTACATAACTGAAGGGAAAGAGGATTATGCATTTGATATCATATTTTTACACACAATCGCATATTGCGATAGTTATTTTTGTTTTGCAATCTGACCTAGGATGTTCGAAAGATGTAGAATATTTAATGACAAAAAAAGAAAATCATCATGAAATTTGTACATAAAGAAACAGTTATTTAAGAGATATCCGGAAGGAGAAAAATTATAGCGAAAAGTGATAATAAAACACCTTACACTCAATTCACATAAGAATAAGTCGCTTAAATATCTAAAGCGTAGTTTGTTATCTGTTTTTTGAAATATAAGAGTGAAAAAAACACCCCTATGACAGAAACCTTATTATTTTCAGATAACTAACATATTAGATAACATTGTACACAAAAAACCGTACACAAGCAATTTATTGCAATCGCCTATGAAGATAAAATTTTCTGGAAGCTTATTATCTACTACTTATGCAATTACATAAAGTATATTACTTTACCGCAACAGTTCGTCCGTTACTAACAAAACCTTCTCTTTGCGCACGCTTACGAGCAAGCTTACGTGTACGACGAATAGCCTCAGCTTTTTCACGAGCACGCTTCTCAGATGGCTTTTCATAATAACTACGCATTTTCATTTCACGGAAGATACCTTCACGCTGCATCTTTTTTTTCAACGCACGGAGCGCTTGGTCAACATTATTATCACGAACGAGTACTTGCACTATCTATCCTGCTTTTTTCAGTGTCATAAATGATAGGAAAAACCTACATCCTTTTAAAGGCATATCCAAAAGGACAAGCACCTATATCATATAAATAAGACATTTGTCTATATCGCTTTTTAAAATTCTATTCTTTTTGCAATAAAACGCTTTTTATAATGAATGATAGAATTTACGGTTATAAATTTATGAAAGTCCTTGTATTTGATCATTTTCGTCAAGATGAATTTTTTCAGCCGTGGGATAATGGGGTAGTCCCGGCATGGTCATAACATCTCCACAAATGACAACAATAAAGCCAGCTCCTGCGGAGAGACGAACTTCACGTACGGGAATTTCAAAATCAACAGGAGCACCATATTGCTTGGGATCAGAAGAAAAAGAATAAGGTGTTTTTGCCATACAAATAGGGTAGGCACCAAAACCTTCTTTTTCCCAAGATTCAAGTTGTTTGAGAATAGGGGCTGGGATGATGGCGCCACGCCCACCGTATAGCTTTGTTATAATACAATTAATTTTTTGAACGAGTGGAATATTATCTTGATATAAAACTTTAAAATGAGAATGTTTTTCTTCAATCAAGGTAACGAGTTCTTGTGCAAGTTCTATAGCGCCTTTTCCACCTTGTTCCCAATGCTTACAGATAATAGCTTTGTGTCCAGTTGTTGCAACTATTTTTTGTAATGTTTTTATTTCAGCATCGCTATCGCTGTCAAAATGATTGATAGCCACAACACAAGGAATACCGTAGTGCTCCATATTCTTTATATGTCGTAAAAGATTGGCTGTTCCTTTTTCTAAAGCGGTGATATTTTCTTCTGTCAGGTTATTTTTATCTACACCACCATTCATTTTTAATGCACGAATAGTTGCGACGATTACTGTAGCATTTGGTACAATACCTGCTTGCCTACATTTGATATTGAAGAACTTTTCTGCTCCAAGATCTGCTCCAAACCCTGCTTCTGTGACAACATAATCAGCAAGTTTTAAAGCAGTTTTTGTTGCTATAACTGAATTGCAACCATGAGCAATGTTGGCAAAAGGTCCTCCATGAACGAGAACAGGGTTATTTTCAATTGTCTGTACGAGGTTGGGTTGTATAGCATCTTTGAGAAGAACTGCCATTGCACCTTCTGCATTGAGATCAGAAACGGTGATGGGCGTTTTATCATAACGATAAGCAACAATAATTTTTTTGAGTCTTTGTGTAAGGTTTTCTAAATTTTCAGAGAGACAAAGAAGTGCCATAATTTCTGACGCAACAGTAATATCAAAACCTGTTTGGCGTGGAAAACCATTTGTTATGCCCCCTAATGAAATAACAATATCGCGCAATGCACGGTCATTCATATCAAGAACGCGTTTCCAAACAATGCGACGTGGATCAATGTTTAGAGTATTTCCCCAATAAAGATGATTATCTATCATTGCGGCAAGAAGATTATGAGCAGCTGTAATAGCATGAAAATCACCGGTAAAATGTAAATTAAGGTCATCCATTGGAACGACTTGTGCATAACCACCACCAGCAGCACCACCTTTTACACCAAAACAGGGACCCAAAGACGGCTCTCTCAAGGTAGCTATTGTTTTTTTACCAATAAGATTAAGAGCATCACTTAGTCCAACTGTTGTTGTTGTTTTGCCTTCTCCGGCAGGTGTGGGATTGATAGCTGTGACGAGGATAAGTTTACCATCTGGATTTTTATCAAGCGATTTTATGTATTCAGAAGAAATTTTAGCTTTATCATGGCCATAGGGAATGAGATTTTCATGTGAGATACCAATTTTTTTTGCAATTTCAATAATATGCTGCTTTTTAGCAGTGCGAGCAATTTCAATATCTGTTTTAGGCATGGAAAAATTCTTTAAACTTAGCTTTTATTAATGTTCGAGATCTGTACCCCATGGATTAATTAGAAGAATTCATAGAGAACAGAAAGTGTTAGGATATCATAGAAGTCGATGATATGCTATGCAAGAGATAATGCTAAAGAAGCACGAGAAGAGTTTCATTGTTTTTTAGGAAAAAGAGTTTCTTTGCTTTTAAGCAGTAAAAATATGTTTAATTCAATTAAAAATATCTCGAAAAGAAGCTTTGGTTTGCAACAAAATGCTAATGATATTAATGGATACCATAAGTGTTTTATGGCGGCACATCTGAAGTCCCTATTAAGATGGGATTGCTAGGAATAAAATATCCAGAAACATCTAGTTATGGAAAAATTAGAAATAAGCACGCAAAAAATTATCTAACTGATTAAAGAGTATAATCCGGAAGAGACTAAAAACAAGCGCATAGATCGAAAAAAGAAAACAACACACGCTGCTTATGCAATCGTTATGATTATTAGCTAATAAAAGCACCTTGGAGCTGAATTGAAGGACTCATAACATCTTATTCTAGCAAAATGGCTAAAGAAACGACTCACAACAGAATGAAGTAACAAAATACAAAAAACAAAGATAGGCAAAAATAAATCACAAAATAAAGAATTTAAAGAGCCTGAATTTATAAGAAGATATTATTGATAGATGGCGCACCCGAAGAGATTCGAACTCCTGACCCCCAGATTCGTAGTCTGGTGCTCTATCCAGCTGAGCTACGGGTGCATACATTTCAGTTTTTTACATTATCTATGACAAAGGGTTCCTAATCGTTTCATTAAAGAAATGCAAGTGAAACTTGGATAGTAATAAAAAAAACTCTCTTTTTTATGAGATATTTTAAAAAAGGATATAATATATTATGGTTTCAGTTGGTTTTGATATAATCATTTTTTGTTGTGACTGTACAAAGCAATATGAACGATAGTTAACTTGACGTTTTAATCTATGAAAGATAGTCAAGCAAAGATGAGATGTGTTTTTTGCGGTGGGGGGTAAGATATATATACACCCGCTGTTTGGTTTTTGTGTAAAACACCGATATTACTGTTGAAAACTATTTCAGATGAACATGACACAGCAAGGGTGGATGTATGGCGTTATTAAAAAAGAGCTTTCCGTTGGTGTTTTTAATCGTCGTTTTAACGGTTACTTATTGGGCTGGAAAAAAGAGTGCAGAACAACCCATTTCTATGGTGGATAAAACAAGAGTATCGTATAAAGCTTCAAAGGAAAAAATGGGAAGACCACCGGCGAATGTTGTCGTTGATCTTGTAAAAGTTCAAGATTTTTATGAACAACTTAACGTTCTTGGGAGTGGAAAAGCTCTTGCAGAAGTCGATCTTACCCCTTTATCCTCAGGTGTTATTGATAAGCTTTTTGTATCAGCTGGTACAAAAGTACAAGTCGATGATGTGATTGCAAAGCTTGATTCTAAAAAAGAGGAAATAGCGGCTGCAAAAGCAAAAGTACAACGTGATAATAATGCATTAACGCTTTCGCGCATTCTTAAATTACGCGCCAGCAATACAGCAACGGAAGTTCAAGAAATTACAGCACGTTTAGAGTTGGATAACGCAAATTTAGTGTTGCGTAATGCTGAATTAGATCTCGATCGGCGAACAATTCGTGCACCGATTCCTGGAGTTGTTGGTATTTTGCCCGTTGATGTGGGGAATAACGTGACCCTTAATACCGTAATAGGGCGTATTGAGAATAGAGAACGTATTTTGGTCGATATATGGGCCCCTGAACGATATGTGTCGCGCATCCATAAAGGAGATGAGGTAACGGCAACATTAACTGCGCAGCCAGATAAATCTTTTGTTGGTCATATTTATGCGATTGATAATATTGTTGATCCAGAAAGTCGCACGCTTCATGCTCAGGTTGAAATCAATAATGAAAAAGATACGCTCATGTCTGGTATGTCCTTTTCTGTTGTATTGCAATTTCATGGTGGTTCTTTTCCTGTCGTTAATCCTCTTGCGGTTCAATGGAATAGTAAAGGGTCATTCGTTTGGCGTGTGAGAGAAGGAAAAGTAGAGTCTATTCCCGTATCAATTATTCAGCATAAAGCGGATCAGGTTTTCGTGAAAGCTTCCCTAGAAAAGGGTGATCAAGTTGTCATTCAAGGGGTGCAAATGCTTTATCCAGGAAGTAAAGTAACTATTGATGATCCAAAGTCCCACCAACAGCAATTATCAGCGGTTTATGGAACGGATATACAATGAGCCAAGAATTGAGCACAAAACATCCTATGTCAAAGGTGGAGCAAGGTGGTCTCATTGCCTTATTTATTCGCAGACCGGTTTTTACTTTTGTTTTAAATGCTATGATCATCATTGCAGGATTTGCAGCATGGTTGAATGTTGATGTAAGAGAATTACCCGATGTTGATACTCCAGTAACAACGATTGTGACGATGTTTTCTGGTGCGTCAGCAGAAACCATTGATCGTGAAGTAACAAAAGTTATAGAAGATGCTGTTTCTCGTGTTTCAGGTGTTAAGACAATTTCTTCAACATCTTCTTTTGGACGCTCTCGTGTGCAGATTAATTTTAATGTCGGTGTTGATTTGAATGTAGCGGCATCTGATATTCGTGATGCTCTGTCTCGTATTGCTTATTCTTTACCAAAAAATGCAGATACCCCTCTGATCATTAAAGCAGATTCGAATGCTGCTGCCATGATGTATTTGGTTGTGACGTCACCAACAATGAGTATTGATGATTTAACAACGATTGTAAATGATCAGATTGTTGATGCAATTTCTGCTGTTGATGGTGTTGGTGATGTACAGGTTGATAGTGCTCGCACAAAGATTTTTCAGATTGATATAGATCAAGCAAAACTTGCAAGTTATGGATTAACTGTAGCAGATATTTCACGTGTTCTTGCTGATATGACAACGGATGTGCCAGTAGGATCATTACGCAATTCTAAGCAAACTTTAGTTGTCCGTGCCACTGCACGTCTAACAACACCAGAATCTTTTGAACAAGTTGTTTTAAAGCCTCATGTGCATCTTGGCGATGTTGCGCATGTTACTTTATCGCCGGATATAGAAACGGTTATTCTTCGTATCAATGGAAAGACAGGTATTGGATTAGGTATCGTGCGGAAAGCACAATCCAACACGCTTAATATTTCTCAAGGTGTAAGAGCCGTTGTTGATAATCTCAAAAGTATTGTTCCTTCTTCTGTACATATAGACGTTATTAATGACGATGCAATTTTTATTAAAAGTGCCCTTCATGAGGTTGAGGTTGCGTTGGTCATTGCTATTTTGAGCGTTATTTTAGTCATTTTTCTTTTTCTCAGAGACATTCGTGTAACACTGATACCTGCTTTATCTCTTCCTGTTGCCTTAATTGGTACCATTGCAGCTATTTATCTTGTGGGATTTTCATTAAATATTCTCACATTTTTAGGACTTGTTTTAGCAACAGGGCTTGTTGTGGATGATGCCATTGTTGTTCTGGAAAATATTGTTCGATGGCGCAATATGGGGTTAGGTTCCAGAGCTGCAGCGGTGTTAGGAACACGTGAAGTTTTTTTTGCTGTTGTCGCAACAACATTGACTTTAGTGGCTGTATTTGTTCCTATTTCCTTTCTTCCTGGGCAAGTTGGAGCGCTTTTTAGAGAATTTGGTTTTGTTTTGGCAATTTCTATTTTGCTTTCTTCAATTGTTGCCTTAACGCTTTGTCCCATGTTGGCTTCACGTTTTCTCAAAGAACATATTGAGGAGAAAGAAGAAAAGTCCCATCATTTTACTTTTTTATATAAATTAGGTACTTTTCTTCATAAGGCATATACTTACAGTTTGCATCAGTGTTTAGAAAAGCCTTGGTCTGTTATTTTTGCTTCACTTATTTTTGCGGGTCTTTGTGTCGGAGGCTATATGAAGCTGAAACAGGAATTAACTCCAGCAGAAGACAGAGCTCTTATCTTTTTGGTTATTAATGGACCACAAGGTATTTCAACACAATATTTGAACGAACAGGTAGAGCAAATTGAAGCAAGTCTACAGCCATTACGTGATGCAGGGGAGATTGCTAACAGTTACTCTATTGCGGGTATTGGTGGTTCACCCAATACTGCTTTTTTGGTTTTATTGCTTTCATCTTGGGATGAACGTTCACGTAGTCAGCAAGAAATTGTGAAGGATGTTAATGCAAAGGTTAGACAGTTTCCCGCAGTTTTTGTGTTTGCTGCGGAGGGAAATTCTCTAGGTGTGAGAGGAACTGGGCAAGGATTACAATTTGCAATTCTTGGCAACGATTATGCAACACTACAACCCATTGCTGATAAGCTGGTGAGTGCTTTACAAGATGATCCGCGTTTTATTCGACCACGTCTTACTGTTGATGCAACACAACCACAATTTTTTATTGAAATCAATCGAAAAAAAGCCTCCGATTTAGGGATTGATATCACCAATTTGGGCGATACATTACAAGCAATGTTGGATGGTAAAAAGATTGGTTCCATTAACGTGGATGATCATTCTTACGATGTTAAATTGATATCGCGTAAAAATTCTATGAAGAGTCCCAGTGATTTAGAAAATATTTTCTTAAAGACTAAAGACAATCGATATGTTCCTTTATCGGTTATTGCGCATTTACATGAAAAAGCTATCGCTCCCCAATTAAAACGGGAAAAACGCATGAGCGCTGTTATTTTAAGCGCAAATCTTGCTCCAGGTATCGCTTTAGGGGAAGCTTATCAAACTGTACAGAAAATTGCTTCTCCTTTGTTATCAAAAGGAATCTACGTGGTTCCCTTAGGAGAAGCTGAAACGCTTAATGAAACATCTTCCAATTTTATGATTGTTTTTGGCATTGCTTTTTTGATTATTTTATTGATTTTGGCTGCCCAGTTTGAAAGCTTTATTTCAGGATTCATTATCATGGCTACGGTCCCATTAGGGATTGGTTGTGCTGTAATTGCTATGCTATTAAGTGGTGTGAGTCTTAATATTTACAGCCAAATTGGACTAATTTTGTTAATTGGCGTTATGGCAAAAAATGGTATTCTCATTGTTGAATTTGCAGATCAATTACGAGATCAGGGAAGAAGCGTGCGTGAAGCCGTAGAAGAAGCAGCAAATATTCGACTTCGTCCAGTTTGTATGACAATGATTTGTGCCATTTTAGGAGGTATTCCTTTGGTTTTAGCCAAAGGTGCTGGCGCAGAAGCTCGTATAGCTTTAGGTTGGGTTATCGTTGGTGGCTTAGGTTTAGCAACTATTTTTACGCTTTATGTCACACCGGTTGTTTATCTTTTTTTGGGGCGTTTTATAAGACCAAAAGCAGAAGAAGATTTACGCTTAACAAAAGAACTCAATCAAGTTAAATGATGTATCTGATAGAAAAGGTTTGAAAGTTTATTCCTGTAAAAATATCATTTTCGGATCTTATCCTTTTATTTTGTATATTCCTTCATTTTTATGTGAGCAGTGAAAATAGCGAGCAATAAAGGAGACGCTTTCTGCTTTGTTATGGTTTGGGCATAGATTTCATTATCAATAACCGTATAGGATAAGCTTATGGGAGATAGCTTTTCGATTCGAAATGAAAAGGCTTTTGAAGCCACATTAAAAGCTTTAAGAAACCATGCCGCAAAGGATGGGGTCTATGATATTCGTCGACATTTTGTAGAAGATGAACAGCGTTTTTCCCATTTTTCCCTCAGACTTGATGATCTTCTTTTTGATTTTTCAAAATGTGGTGTGACATTTAAAACATTGCAACTTCTAGATGATTTAGCTGTCGCAGCAGATGTGTTAGGCCGGCGTGATGCAATGTTTTCTGGTAAGGCGATTAATACAACTGAAAAACGCTCAGTTCTTCATATTGCATTACGTTTACCTGCTGATGAAATTTTCATGTTGGATGGTCATAATCTTATTCGCGATATTCAAGACGTCCTTGAAGATATGGAAAGATTTTCTGAAAAGGTACGTGATGGCAGCTATAAGGGAAACAGCGGCGAGAGAATAAGTGATATTGTCAATATTGGTATTGGTGGTTCTGATCTTGGTCCTGAAATGGTTACATATGCTTTAAAACCTTATCATGATGGTCCACAGTGTCATTTTGTTTCTAATGCTGACAGTGCCCATATTTCTGATACTCTCTCTATTTTGAATCCAGCAACAACGCTGTTTGTCATTGCTTCTAAAACTTTTACAACGGCTGAAACAATGGTAAATGCTCAAGTTGCACGTCAGTGGATCTGTTCACATTTAGGAGAAGAAGCCGTTGGTACGCATTTTGTTGCTGTTTCAAGTGCGCTTGATAAAGTGGCAGAATTTGGCATAGATTCCACAAGAGTTTTTAAATTTTGGAATTGGGTTGGAGGGCGTTATTCAATTTGGTCAGCCATTGGACTTGTTGTTATGTTTGCAATAGGTGGTGAAAATTTTCGCCAATTTCTCAACGGTGCATTGCAAATGGACCAACATTTTAAAACTATGCCTTTGCATAAAAATATTCCTATTCGTTTTGCTCTTTTAGGATTCTGGCATCGTGTTATTTGTGGTTATTCATCACGTTCTATCATTCCTTATGCACAGCGTTTAATACATTTTCCAGCTTATTTACAACAGCTTGATATGGAATCAAATGGTAAGCAAGTCTCGCTGGATGGAAAACCATTAAGTTTTTCAAGTGGTCCGATTGTTTGGGGGGATTCAGGAACAAATAGTCAACATGCTTTTTTTCAGCTTCTGCATCAAGGAACAGATATTATTCCTGTAGAATTTATTTTATTTATAAAAGGGCATGAGCAAAATTTACATTCTATGTATGAGATGTTGCTAGCAAACGGTTTAGCACAATCAAAAGCATTGATGAAAGGGCGTAGTATTGAAGATGCTCGGCATATCTTGATAAAAAATGGAGTTGATGAGGGTGAAGCAGATCATTTAGCACTTCATAGAAGTTTTAAAGGAAACCGTCCCAGCATTACGTTGGTTCAAGATTTATTAACACCTTTTTCACTCGGTCGTCTTATTGCGCTTTATGAACATCGCATTTTTGTTGAAGGGATTTTAATGAATATTAATTCATTTGATCAATGGGGGGTTGAACTTGGTAAAGAATTAGCAAATGAGTTACTACCAATTCTTCGTGGAGAAAGTCAAGCGGATAATCGCGATAGTTCAACATTAGGGTTGCTAGCACATATTCAAGAAAGACGTGCAAAATAAATATAATTTGACAGCAGATTTTGTACTAACTAAGCAAAAGTAGAATGAGAGAGAAATATGAGATAATTCTTTGATTTTACTATGCATTCTCTTATTATCTGAACTATATTTATGTAACAGAAAACCAAAAAGTGAAAAAATTGTAATAATGAGAATTTATTCGCACAAACGATAAAGAGCTTTGAAAAGTCTTGAAGATCTTTTGAAAAATGGATTGATACAAAACCTGCTGACAAACTACACTAGGTAAAAATATACAGAATCCACCGGCAAGCTACGATTAAAGACATTTTAATAATATCGCTTTATAAACTTTGGCGGAGAGAGAGGGATTTGAACCCCCGATAGAGTTGCCCCTATGCCGCATTTCGAGTGCGGTGCTTTCAACCACTCAGCCATCTCTCCATAATAAAGTGAAACAAAAATCGGCACTATTTGAGTGTATAAGGGGTAGATAACCTTCAATTGTTTTTGGTACAACCTTTTTTTCTTTTTTATGGGACTTTATTGACAGAGAATAGAAATTCCTTCATATATACGGAACATGAGCGTGGGGAAATCTGCGCATATTTGTGTTGAAGAAGGTTTTATCCTTCTTTAAAATCTATTACGACTGATAAAAAGCAGCCTATTTTCCCTTATTTCAAGGCAGAAATTAAATAAGAGCTGGAGTGAACGGAAGGATAAAAAATGTTCGCAGTCATTAAAACTGGTGGTAAGCAATACCGCATTGTTGCTAATCAAGTGGTGAAAGTTGAAAAAGTTAGTGGAAATGCGGGTGATGTTGTTGAATTCAATGACATATTGATGGTTGGGCAAGAAGGTAATGCGGTTATTGGTACCCCTGTCGTTGCTGATGCATTGGTGACAGCTGAGATTGTAGAACAGGCACGTGGGCGCAAGGTTATCGCATTTAAGAAGCGCCGTCGTCAAAATTCTAAACGCACGCGTGGTCATCGTCAAGAATTTACGAAGCTTCGTGTTTTAGAAATTTTAATGGGTGGTTCAAAAACTAAAAAAGCAGCTGCAAAGCCGATAAAAGAAGAGGCAACTGCACCAAAAGAAACAAAAGATACTGCTTCTGTTGAGAAGACGGCTAAAAAAACAGCTGAAAAAAAGACTGCGTCACAGAAGAAAGCGTCTGTAGCATCAAAGAGTAAGAAAGATTAAAGGAGAGCGTCTATGGCACATAAAAAAGCTGGTGGTTCCTCGCGTAATGGTCGCGATTCAGAATCGAAACGTCTAGGCGTTAAAAAATTTGGTGGTGAGACCGTTATTGCTGGAAATATTATTATTCGCCAGCGTGGTACACGTTGGCATCCTGGCAACAATGTCGGCATTGGAAAAGACCATACGCTTTTTGCATTATCAAATGGAAAGGTTTCTTTTCAACGCAAAGCGGGTGATCGTTCCTATGTTTCAGTCATTCCTATGGTGGAGGCAGCAGAGTAATCTGTAACACTCTCTAGCAATCAACGGGATTCCATTGAATTGTAGTTGTGGTTTTATAAGTATTAAAAGGGAAAGATAGAATTTCATCTTTCCCTTTTTGTTTTGGTACTATAATAAATGTAGAAGATGTACGAAAAAGGTGGAATTGGGGAAATGACTTTTCTCAATGAGGGGAGGAACTTGTGCGGTATTATGTTAGTATTTAGTACTGAACGTATTGATATTATGATAGAATTTGTTGATAAATTTCTGTATAATAATAGTAAGGAGAGACTTTCTTTTTATGCATGAAGAAGTGTTTAGTAATTTCTTTATAAGAGAAGCAGTTTGTTTTCAGGAAATTATGAGAAATTTAATGAAAGCATTATTTATGTAATCATTTTGATAAAGATGGATCTTTTTATTGGCATTGTAGTATTGATGAGTTGTCATACTGTTTTTAGGTGGTGGTGTGGATAGGTGGGGCTATTCATTTAAAAGGATATAGGGATAAAAAATCCATAAGATGGCAGTCAAAACTACTTTGAAAGTGACGTGCATTAAGGAGTTTTCGGTAAATCGAGAGTGAAATTATATTTTTAAGGAGGACGCTGTTTAAAGATATAAAAATAACCAATGTGCAATCAGCGCTCTTCAAGAATATTTTTTCTGATTTCATTATTATTGTATTGTACATTTTTGAAAATAAACAAGCATAAGAGCTAGGGTTAAGGCAATAACTGCTTTTCATTTTTTACTTTATTTATCTTATTTGTAGCGTTTTTCTTGATTTTAGTAGTTGATGATGGTGCTTGGGTGATGCTCGTACTTTGCAAATATGCGACAGAGAATATTGTGTGTTTGCGATATTGATTGAAGTAAAGGAGTATCTTAAAATACATAGATGTTATATATCAATAAGTTAGCATCATAGGATGAGCTGCACGGAATTTTAAAGATGATAAGTTGCATGGAGCAATTTATAATTATGTAATGAATTTATAAAGAGGGATAATAGGTTAAATAAACTTTGAGGAATCAGTTAAAATATTAACTGAAGTTACAGATGATTGGGAAGGATGCTTTCTTTTAGGGAGAATAATGAAAAGTTATGTTGAATAACTTGGGATAATGAGAGCGTTTTTAAAACATAGTTTTTTAGGTGATTGGTGCTGTAAAAATCGGGGTTTTGTCTTTGTAAAGTAAAAGAGTAAGAGGCAGACTTGCTTATGATGCTTTTAAGCACCTCGCTAGATGATAATATCCAATTGTATTATCGGTTATATTGAGGTATTTAAGCACCTCACTTAGCTACATTTCGTAAAATATAAAGAGAGCTGTGGTGGTATTTATAGCTTGTATTTTGGGAAATGCAGCTTTGAAAAGGAATTTATCAGAGATATTGGTGTTCAAATGTGAGGCAATTTGAATTCATGATAAGATGTGAGAAAGCAGAAGCAATGAATGTAGATTTTATCGAGAGTGAAATCTTGTCTATAAGATCTGTACAACTTGCAGCTACTTTTGATCATAAAAATGATGCAATTTATGCTGCTGCTGAATTGCTTGTGCAGGTTGGTGCGGTTGATAAGTGTTATCTGGCAAGCATGCTCGCATGTGAAGAAAAAACCAATACTTGGCTTGGAAACGGTATAGCCATTCCCCATGGTATGGCTGAAAATCGTGATTTAATTATCAAGGACGCTGTTGCTGTTATACAGGTTCCTGCTGGTGTTGAGTGGCAGGATGGCAAGAAAGCACATTTGGTTATTGCTATTGCAGCGTGTCCAGATCGCTATAGAGAAATTTGTAAAAAATTGACGTCTCTTTTATTTGATAAAAAACAGCTTGAAGTACTTGCAACAACTATGAACAAACAGCAAATTGTTACAACTTTGTTTGATCAAGATATGAAGATAGAAAAAACTTTTATTGGTGACCTTTCGGTGTGTCAGGAATGGACTTTAGATTATCCAAGTGGTCTTCATGCACGACCAGCTTCTCTTTGGGTTGATTTTGCGAAAAAGGCTCAAAATTCTATCAGAGTTCGTCATGGTCAATATGCCGTTGAAATGAAAAATTTGGTTGGTTTATTGCAATTAGGAGCAAAAAACGGTGATGTTCTGATTTTTTCTACAGATGCTGCAGAAGGAGCACAACTTCTCAATGATGCCATTGCTATTGCAAAAAAAGTGAGTATTAGTGAAAAATGCCTGATGAGAGCAATGGAATCTCAAACAAAGGCTTTTCATGGTTGGTATCCACGCTCTATGCAAAAAGGCATTTCTGGTGTTGGAGCAAGTTCAGGATTAGCATTTGGTAAGATTTTTGTTTTAAGGCAAAATGATATTTCCATAATAGACCAGCCAATTGATTTTGCAGCTGGTGCGGCATGTCTTGAAAATGCTCTTACAAAAACAAAACATAAAATGGCATCTGTGATTTCTGATATTACAGTGCGTATGGGAGCAGATTCTGCTGCGATTTTTTCTGCGCAAATGGTTTTGCTTGAAGATGAAAATTTAATAGCTCAAGCTTGTCGTTTTATAGCAGAAGGTCATGGTGTCGCTTGGTCTTGGGATAGAGCGGTTCGTCAATTTTCAGATATGTTTTTTAAGGTAGATAATCCTTTGTTAGCAGCACGTGCTGTTAATTTAGTTGATGTTGGTCGACGTGTTTTAGGTGAAATCAATCCATCCTATAGATCGTTCTTTTTAAATGATATTCCACATGGTGTAATTCTAGTTACAAATGACCTTTCTCCTTCTGATGTAGCACAACTTGATTGTACAAAGGTAAAAGGATTAGCAACAGCATGGGGAGGTCCATTATCTCATACAGCTATTTTGGCGCGTACTCTTGGTATTCCAATGGTTGTTGCTGCAGGTGGTGATATTTTAGCGATACAGTCTGATATTCAGGCTATTATTGATGGCGATAACGGGTTTATTTACCTTGATCCTACGCTTGAAGACGTTGAAGATGCTCAAAGGCATATTGATACTATTGTGCAAAAACGTGTCAGTGAAATAAGTGCGTGTAGATTACCAGCGCAAACAACAGATGGTCAAAGAATTCGTATCATGGCTAATGTCAACTACGCAAATCAGGTTCCTGTTGCGCTTGATTTGGGGGCTGAAGGTGTTGGACTCATGCGCACGGAATTTTTGTTTTTAGAGAATCCTCATATTCCGGATGAAGAGCTACAATTTAATATATATCGGGAGATGATTACAGCTGTAGGAGATAAGCCATTAATTATTCGTGCACTCGATATTGGTGGGGATAAACAGGTTACGCATTTACATTTATCTAAAGAGGACAATCCTTTTTTAGGTGTTCGAGGGACGCGGCTTTTGTTACGTCGACGTGATCTTTTGGTGCCTCAATTACGTGCTTTGTATCGAGCAGCAAAAGAAGGCGGAGATCTATGGATTGTGTTTCCGATGGTAATGTCTGTTTCAGAGATTGTTACTATAAAAAAGATTGCAGAAGAAATCCGCAATGATATTGATGCACCAAAATTAAAACTTGGTATTATGATCGAAGTTCCAGCAGCCGCCATTATGGCAGATGTGTTGAGCGCCCATGTTGATTTTTTCTCAATTGGAACCAATGACCTAACACAGTATACAATGGCTGTTGATCGGCAAAACCCGTACCTTGTGTCTGAAGCTGATAGCCTTGATCCAGCAGTTTTGCGTATGATTTATCAGACTATTCAGGGAGCTTCACAACATAAGTGTTGGGTTAGCGTATGTGGTGGTATGGCTGGAGATCCTTTTGGTTCAATGATTTTGACTGGGTTGGGAATTAATGAGCTTTCTATGATATCTTGCGATATTTCTCCAGTAAAGGCGTGTTTGCAGACTCATAGTTTTGAAGATATGAAAATTTTAGCACAAAAAGCATTACAATGTGAAACTGCACGAGCTGTACGTGCTCTAAGCAAGGATATAAGGTGATAAAGAACATTAAGGGGAACGAGCTAGTTCATTTTGCAGAGTAATCAGATCGTTAGTGCTATAAAACATTATTCTTTTATACGTTACAGGGAGGAGTAACGTGTGGATAAAAACACTTTAAGAAAGAATAAATGCCTTTTATGCATTCTCTCACATAGCAAGGGATGTTGCAACATTAGGGGATGAATAGCGTGATGGTACTTGGCTTGTACTTTTTATTTAAGGAAAGATGATGCTATTCAATAGATTTTATACCATTCATAGACACCGTATGAGATAGATGTGACAATCTTTTTATTCCCATTATTGTATTATACAAACCTATCCACGGAAAAAGTTTTTTCTTAAAAAGAAAGGATGTGCTTGTTATTCAACAGATATAAGCT
Source organism: Bartonella sp. MR110HLJHH (assembly GCF_042194225.1). NCBI lineage: Bacteria > Pseudomonadati > Pseudomonadota > Alphaproteobacteria > Hyphomicrobiales > Bartonellaceae > Bartonella > Bartonella sp. MR110HLJHH. The sequence continues at coordinate 304,019 of NZ_JBHIMQ010000001.1, forward strand.
CTTACTTTAATAAATGAATTTGTTTTTTGAACTTTGAATGTATAATTTAGGCTTGCACGTTATTTCTTTCTGGGTATAGTGCGAGACTTCTGGAGAGGTGGCCGAGTGGTTGAAGGCGCACGCCTGGAACGCGTGTATATGGGAAACCATATCGAGGGTTCGAATCCCTCTCTCTCCGCCATTAATTTAAAACGAATTTTCATATGCTTGATATGACATAGCTTAAAAAGCTCAGGATTTTTTTACTGTTTGCAATTGACCAGTTTGCGCTGATCTGTATCTGTCATTATGTATACCTAGAAATTGCAGTTGAATTTCCATGAATTTTATAACTTCTAAGTTACTCTCCTCTCGATCTTTAGATAACCTGATCTAGCATAAACGATCTCTTCAAATATCATTAAGGGATTTTTGCCATTATCACTAACTTCTGATAGAGTTTCAGAATTAATGGTGATCATAGTGCTATTTGCAATTCCGATTAACGGGCTAAATGCGTTTTATCCACATGAGAGGTAACGAACACCTCAGCTTTTCTCACGCAATGTGCTCATTTAAAATTAATGTCATGAATATTTGTACAAAATTTTTATCTATACGATAATCAAAAAAGGCTGACGTAATATAATAATTGAAGATCATTCATGCGGTGCTTTCTTTTATTTCTAAGCTTTGTATGTAAATAGATAGTCCGTGTAAAATAAATAAAGGGGCGCAAAAACCTATAAATATACACAGGACGTATAATGTAGAAAATGAAAAAAAATTTCCGGCATATAAAAGCACAATAGAGAATAAAGCTGTTATGATGCGCACACTGGCATCGCCTGCCAAAATCACCTCGGCTAAATTTTCACTAGGTGTGATAGCTTGTCCAATTGTTATTCCCGATACCCTAAAATAAAATTGCCCAATACCTAATAAAAAGCCCATAATATAAAGGGAATATTGAGTAAAATTTAAATATAAAACAAAAGAGATTGCGATCACTGCAAAAGCCGGTGTTCCCCATACAAAAAAACGAATTAAAAATGGAAATTTTCGTAAATAATAGGATGAGATAAGACCATTGACTACAAAACCCAGTGCTGACAAAGCAAAAATAGTATTTTGAATAGCTGTAAATTTTGTATTATCTGATGTTATAGATGCAAGAACAAGTGGCAATAGAACAATAGGCCCCGTATAGAGAAAATTATTCAAAATACGATTAATCGTTAAAAAACGCAACGCAGAAACCCGCCAAAGGCACCTAAAACCAACTCCATAAGCTTTTTGAGATGGCTTTTTTAATAGCTCTTTTACTCTGTTTATTTGTTGTATAGATTTTATACGAAACCATAGGCTGGCATTCAAAAGATAAATAAACACAATAAAGGCTATGGCTATTTTGTGCCCCAAATGCGCAATTATAAAATATATAAGCAATGGGGATATAATAACAAAAAACTGACAGCAACTAGTATAAAATGCAAAAATTCCAGCTTTTTGTTTGGGAGCTGGAACCAGCTGATTCAAGGCACTATTGTTATTTGGATTATCAGCCCCCATCAAGAGAGCAAGTAAAAAAAATACAAATAAAATAAGTGCCGGATTGTTTATAAATAATAAGAACGATAATAAACAAGCGCAAATAATTTGACTATAAAACCCAATTATAAAGCCTTGATAGCGCACCAACACATTTCCCAAACATAAGCCTGCAATTCCAATTGCGATTAAATTAACAACATTTAAAGTAGCAGATGCTTTTCCAGTTGTATCTTGGAATTGTAACAAAGAAAGGCCAATAGATAATACACCACTAGCACAAAAACTCGTCAAACAACCAATCAAAATCATAAGAAAAACAGAATTACGCAATAGCTTTCTCACTCTTAAACAGAGACTCGAGCCATTTTATGATTTTCTCCATTGTCGAAGATGGTTCGGTACTAAATTCCAGTTTTTCATAAAATTTTAGTTCAAATGCGTTATAGGGACTTATTTTTTGCAAGTCATCTGTCAGTATGGATTCTATACTTGATAACGTTGCGCCCATAGATTGAGACAAATAATAGGAAATTACTTTCCAATAATTTTCCAAGACATATTTCAAGTGACAACCATCTAAAATATATTTCGAACAATGGTGCAAAGGATAACAAATACAAATAGCATCCGTTTCGTGTACGGGACAAGAAGAAATATTAATATTTTTATCATTTCATAATATTATAAAAACTTTCAGTGAGCAGATCTTCTAAATTTAGTCTAGTCACAACAAGATTGGGTGCTAATTTTTGGGTAACATGAGACCAAACCAATCTTACTACTAAAGTTCCCAAAACCTTTAAGTCAGATTCTGGATAAGCTTTTTTTTAATTTCCCGCCCATATGGTTCTATGACATATAATAATCGGCTCATCTCGTCTGAATGAACAGGATGTAATTCTAAACCAATATTATCACAAAGGTTTGAGCTCTTGAATTGCTCGTATCCTAATCTGGTATTCTTAAATCATTATAGCAACTAAAGAGTTTTTAAGTATTCCAGCTTTTATTAAACTTTGTAATAATGTATTGGAATCTCTCCTTCACGGACTTCGACAATTATTTTCTCACCATTATAAGAACAAAAAAATTATCTTTGAATTTGCTTACTTTTAGAAAGAAAAATGAGCAACACTCTTCCTTAACTAAAAGAAACATGCTCTCTACTTTTTTCTTTATGATGATCAAAAACCTATACTGTTACAATTCGATCATCAATTATTAGGATAAATATTCTGCGTTTAGCCTAATAAACTGTTATGATCAATGTTTCTCTCTGTTCTAAAAATCAGCGCTTTTCTTCCTAGAGATACTCGTAATTGCTGTATAATCTTTCCCAAAAAGGCACTCCTTCAACATTGCTATTAACACGATCATTCTGAAAAGTTTTATACATACACACGGCATTATACGGAATGCTATGTATTTTTTTAACTTACTCAACTAACCAACATCTTTTTGATGGGCAAAATAAATCACGAAATTTGTGTGCTGTCACAATTCGAAAAACAATCATATATCTCCCTCTAATGATAGGCGATGTCATTAGAAGAAAGCCTTAACGATATCGGTAGAAAAAATTAACCAGAAAAAATTGCAGCACTGATGGAACCAATTTTATTTCACACCTTGTAATTCTATCTAAATTTTAATCATTTTTGTTAAAGATTCTTATGCAACTTTTTCTACGTTCAGCATTTTTTTTCCACTTGTTTGCAACAAAAGATTAATAGCTAAATTCACCTGTGTCATAATAGCTCTTCTTTTGGTAAAATAGGACATCTTCAATCTCGATATATAAATATTTTAATTCTTTAATATATTCTCTTCACATGCTTTAGATTAACAACACACCAAAACCCAAAATAAAAAATATTTATTTTACTTAAGTTATTGAATATTATTTAAAAAGTATGGAAATAGAGTGATGCAAGAGTTAAGAAATTATTTAAAAGTTCAAATCCACCTACATTAGAGCCATCACGTATGGTAATAGCAGTTGTCATTAGGTATACTAAGTATGCTTGATAACTTTTCTGCTTCATGCCTGTAGGGAGTTCCAGATAGAGATAATACCAGAATCCATCCGCGAATGCTCGACAATAAAGCTGTAAACAAAATTATTTCCTTGTTGTTTAATCCATTAAGCTTGATCAATTTTTAATATTTGTCTATATTTTCAATTAGTTACGCTGATGAATCTATGTTTTCTTTCCAATTATTGTATTTTATAAGAAATTGCTACGAATGATCCTCTCCAAAGCTGATAATTCATCATCACTGTGTCCCCAAATTGCTATAATAGCTGGGCAGGTATTTAAATCGACGGTTAGGGGGAGGGGCTCGTTTTCTTTAAAAAAGAGCATAAAATGAACCACATTTTCCCAAGAATGAAGCTTTTGCTGCCATAAGTTAACATCTTTTATAATATGACCGTCGATCTTGTTGATAAGAAAGATAATACGCCCCTTTTTCTTAAAGTGGCTTGGTTTTTGCGAAAACACTCTTGCAATAAGATTAACGGAGCTTTCAAGTAAATCATCTTCATAGCAATGTGCGAACAAGGTGGGTGCAATTCCTCCGTGGAGGCGGGCTCCTACTTCGATCATCACTGGACCACGAGCTGTTTGCATGATTTCCATATGCGCGGGTCCATATTCAATCCCCAGCGCGCGAATGCATTGTTTTGCATAAGAGATAAGAGGGGCATAAGAAGGATCTTGAGCATCAAGCACATCAAGCGATTCATAAACAAAAGCACTTCCATTATGAATACCTTTTTTATATCGTGATAAACTACATATTTTTATAGCCTCTCCCTTTACGACGGCGTCGACGATGTATTCCTCTCCCTCCAATCTTTCTTGGAGCAAATAAGCCTCGTTAGGTGCGCCAAAAATATTTTTTTGCGTCCAGTCGATTCGAGAGGACCATGCCGCCACTTCCTCACGGCTGGAGAAAAACAAAATGCCATCACTCCCAGCAGAATCATTTGGCTTTACCACATAGCCGCTATGACTTTCAAAATCATCGATAGCACAATCGCCTTTTGTAAGAATCTTCGACCGAATGTAAGATAAACCATTTTCACAAAGGCGCCTTTGCATTACTGCCTTTTTTCGTCGCCAATCGGTGGTTGAGGGATTATTCCCAGGGCAATTATAATAAGCCGCCAATTGATCTGCACAATAAATACCCCCTTCGGCGCCTGCCACCACGGCCTCTATCGCACCGATAGGAAAGCGTGTCTTGATCTCATCTACATTATGAAGTTTCGCTTCTGCCATGCCTTTTCCCTGATAAGAAAGCATATAGTGTGAAAAAGGAGCTTGTTGAGAGACAACACCATAACAAGTATAGCCTAATTTTTGCAAAGCAGGGCCATAGAGGGCACCCGTGGAGAAAGGGTCGACAATAAGAATGGATTTGCTCATGCTGTGGCCTGCCGCGATAAAAAGAAAAGGATATAAATAAAGATTATCATTCCTATAAGGGGTAGAAGATAAACAGCTGCTTGAGGGCCCATAAGGGCAGAGCTTGTAAGAAGACCAAGGATAACATAACCTGCCGATTGGGAGAGAGTATAAAGCATGCCGCTATAGCTTCCCACCAGCTCTGCTTGAGCTTCTGTTTTAGTCGCTTCAATCGTATGTTTTCGGGCATTAATTCGCATGGTATTCATTGAAAAGCCAATAAAAAAGCAAAAGACCACAGCCAAATAGGGCGATTGTGTGGTGCTAAAAATAAGATCAGCCACGCTCAACATAAGGGCTGGGAGAATAAATTCAAAGCGAGGGATTTTGATAAAAGCAGCCAAAAAAGCGCCCAAGCCCGCGACCGCACTGCAAAGCCCATAATATTCAGAGCCAAAATTTTTCACACTTTGAAAAAGAATGGTTGCCAGCGTATTATAAGCGCAAATATGAAAGCCAATAAGTCCTATGCAGACGCATAAAAGTTTAAGCTCTTGGGAGAGTCCATTCGCTTGCGGTGTAGGTACGGACTTCTTATCGGTTGCAAGTGCTGTGGTATCGGTAGCTTTATATTCATCGCAAAAGATGATATATCCGGCTATAAGGCTTATAATGATGTCAAACACACAAAGTGCCACAATCAAACCATTATAGCCAATTTCAGCCGCTGCTCCTTGAGGGCTGGTCGCTTCTAAGAGATAACCACTCAGTGCTGCTCCCAAAAAAGCGCCAATTTGCACAACTGTTTGCATAATGCGGGAAGCCTTTTGGGCGCTAATATAACCACCAAGTGCGAGTTTAGTATTATAAGTCTCGAGAGTGCTTAAGGTAATCAAAGAGAGATAGCCGATAGAGATAGAGACAGCGATAAAACCAAAGGGGGAATCGGCATAATGGAAAAGTGCAATCAATAAAAGAAGGCTATAGATAATGATCCGCCTTTTGTATAAATCGACCAACCTCAGGGAGGCTTTAATGCGCACAAGTCCGCTTTTTTTTAAAAGGTAAGGCGTAAGGGTGCCCAAAGCCATGGTTATGCCTAGGAAAATCGATGAGGATGTTATGCGATAAGCATTCCAAAGATTACTTAAGAATAGAACCATATCAGAAAGATATAGCAAGACAACAAGCCCATAAAACCGAAACATCAGTTGTTTGGGCACATCATCCCCCCATTTCGAAATCTCTTAAAAACACGCAGTATTATAAATCAGCACACATGTTTACGAATAATAAATACATATATACATGGCTGGGCATGTCAAGTTTTTTCAGTAGGAAAAATTGAACGCTGATGTTTATGCTAGTGATAGCTTATTTTCAGGAGAATGAGTAGGATGGAGGCTGGTATTTTTACTGCGTCTCTTGGCAGGTGGCTTGCCAATAAAGAACTATGTCCTAGAGATATATTTCGCGCTTTCAAGTTGATTTTGTTTATACTCAAGGTTGAGGTTTTGTTATTGACGGTTGTTAGATGTTGTTGTGACAATAAACTTCGTTATCTATCAGAAACATTTATGGCATTAGCGCTAAGGTGTGCGGTTGTATTAAAACCTTTATATGGTAGTCTTTTTCATAGAGAAGGTATTATTGGTTCAGTTTTAGGAGGCTTTGTCACGGCCGATTTGGGCGTCGTCGTTGTTTGAAGTCTTATTATAATATTCTTAGTTTCAGTTTATGAATATACCGAAAAATATAGTGAAACATTTGATTCAAACGCTTTTGCAAGGCATATTTCAATATCTCAGCGATGTTTTCTGAGAATTGCTCTGCTGCTTTTTGACGGAATCGGATATCGAATGCTTATAGCGTGGGCAGTGGTTTGAGAAAATATAGAGTTGATTTCGTTAGATTCCTGTGTAGCGCAATCTAGTATCAGCCCTTAGGGGCAATAATATACTTAGATCGAACTCATTTCTATACGCTTACACGACGTTATAGGAGTAATCCTCAGAAACTCTACTAGAATTCGTTAAAAAATGGCAGGTTATGTAGCGTGAACAAAAAATATATTTTTCAAAAATACTTAATCTCATTTTCAGTTGTCTAAAATATAATCTTATCTTAAAAATAAGTCTATATACCGCCATTTATCATAAAGTTAATAAGTTATACAAATGCGGGAGTATTGTGTTTTTCTGTTTAGAGACGAGTAAAAAAACATCTTATTAAACATTAAGAGATTTTAGACATAAAACAATTTAACTTATGGAGAGTATATAGACAAAATGTATCTTGATAAAAAAGTTTATAATTCCATGTGGTCTCCAAAGAAATTTTCCGGTTCTTTTATTGTCTTATGCGGGTTTGATGGGAGTGGAAAGACAACACAAACAAAAGAAATTGCTCACCATTATTCAACAGAAAAACATATAATACAAACTTTTCAACCCAGTTATTGGTATAGAAATAATCCAGAAATTAGAGATTACTTAGATAATGGAAAAGCAATTGATCCGTTGCTTTTAGCACTCTTATCAGCGACAGATAGACGCAAACATACGCTTGAAATTATTGAACCTTCCTTAATGTTATCGCAAAATTTATTAATTAGCGATCGATATGTTTATTCTAGTCTTGCTTATTTTTATGCTCGAGAGCTTTCTGTTGAAAGTGTAGTTAAATTAAATCAATCTATTCCAAGACCTCATATTACATTTTATCTTCATTTACCGCCCACTACTATACTGGAGCGGTTGCAGAAAAGGGATGGTTTAAACTTAAAATACGAAGAACAACTCTCTTTTATTGAAAAAGTTTATGAAGTATACGAAGTTTTATCAGAAATAGATGAGCGGTTTATAACAATTGATGGAACTGCTTCTGTTTCTTTAATTCATCATCAAATACGACGTCATATAGATGAAGTTTGTTTTTGATTATGAATAAAATCATTTATTAATCAATTTATCCACGATAAATCCTTCTTATGTATTCGTATTCTAAATCTGAAACTTTAGAGATATGATTGCAATAATTTAACTGCTCAGGAAAAATATCACGTTATATATTTTAATTGGAAAATTAACTGTAATGGGCTTGTTTTAAAAGATTTAGAGAAGGGGAGTAGAAAAGTTATCAATATTTATCGTGAGAATAATAGTATGTTTATTCTTTTAGAGACGAAGTGTGGTGATAGAATAACGACATGGAGGGATGTACTCGAGCATATTTTAGTGCATAAATGTTTTGTTTTCATAGAAGAATTAATCATACAACAGCACAAAGATTTTAAAAGCTTCAAAAAAGGAATTTTGCTTTCTTAAATTTAATGATCTAAAATGAAAACCGTAGGAATGCATGTTTTTAAACAGGATGTATCATGCATATCGACGGGTATTTATTTTAGAGGATAATTTATGTTCACTTCAAATTTGAAGGAACGCATTGCTTTATTTGAAAATAGAACTTTTCTCTATTTTACTTTGAGTGGCTTATTTGCTACATTTGGAAATGGACTAAATTATATTGCATTGTCGTGGCTTGCTTACAATCAGACGAGTTCAATCCGTGGTGTAGCGTTGATGATGCTTTTTCTTTGGACGCCTAGCATTATTTTTGCCCCTATTTTGGGCATATTGGCGGATAAATATAATCGTAAAACGCAAATTATTATTTCAAATCTTGTGAGAGGTTTGGTAATCGTTGGCTGGGTAATGCTATGGCATTTTGGTATAGAAATTGAATTGATGGTCTTATCTGCTCTTTTGGGTATTTTTATCTCTTTTTATATGCCATCAGCTATTTCTTTAATTCAAAGTATTGTGCTGAAGGAACAGCTCATCAATGCAAATGCGACTATCGATATGATTTATGAACTTGGCACTATCGCAGGTATGGGCTTAAGTGGATTGATACTGTCCTATGCAGGAACAAAAGGAACTCTTCTAATAGGTGGTATATTCTTTATTATTGCTGGTTTATTTAATTTTGCAATGAAGGTACCTAAAAACCGAAGATCTAAAAATCAAAACCAGCAAAATTGGTGGGAAAATTATACAGCAGCACTTCATTATTTTAAACAGAATCCGGCTCTTTTTGTACCTTATGTAAGCCAGATGATTATTATGACTCTTTTGATGACCATTCCTGTTATTCTCGTTCCTTATATACAAGAGGTTTTGCATGCGGATAGCAGGACCTTTGCAATATTTGAGGTGCTTTATTCTATGGGCGTATTGACAGGTGCGGTTTTTTCACCACTTCTTTGTAAAGTTTTATCCATAAGGAAAACATTAGCCATTTTATTAGCTTTTATGGCTATTGGTCTCGCTATTCTCTCTGTTAATACACACAATTTTGTTGTTTTTCCTGTTTACTTTATGATTGGATTTGGACTTTCGAGTTGGGCTCTTTCGATTTCTTTATCACAACTCTCTTGTGATCCTGAATACCAAGGAAGATTGCAGGCAAGTTTTAATGGTATCTCTGGATGCTTGATCCTCGCAGTCTATCTCATTATGGCACGCGATAACAGTAGCATATCACCTCAATCGATATATTTTTTTCAAAGCATTTTTGCACTTGTTGGAGTATTCATAGTGCTGTTTTATAAACATGAAAAACAATAAATTACATTTATAAGTGTGGTAATACACGCTATTTTATAAACATTTACGCTACAGCATATTTCATATTTTGCTTTTACAGGGAAGTGAGAAAATGTAAAAATTGGTGCTTAATGAATAAAGCATAAATTGATGTATGCTAGAGAATACTCTCTATTTTTTGATAACGACCCACAAGAATTGCTGCGTTTCTTTAATTCATCTCACTGTTGTTAAGAAGACGAAAACGCAACATTTTAAATCTTCTTGAAAGTTTTTTTGTTTAAGCGCAGTAGAAAGTAAAGCGATAAGGTAATATCTTATCATACGGGGAGAGTGTTGCATTATTTTTGTTTTTCAAAATCCATATGAAAAATTGTATCAATTTCATCTTCATTGGAATGGGTATTTCTACGACGATGTAAGGTTTGCACAATCTCTTTTTTTAAAACAGCATCTGTTTCACTTAAACGGTGAATACTGAGCTCCAATTCAAGAGATAACGCCAAATCCACGCACAATTTAAGCTCTTCTCCAATGTCGAAACCGTGTTGATAGTCGTCATAAAGACCAACCAATGTATCAGATAATTCTTTATCGCATAAAGAGGTCATGCTTAATTCCTCCGCGTTGCGGTTTCCCATACAGCTTTTTTAAGTATCACTCCACTATTATCACTTAGAATTGCCATGTATACGAACCTCATGGTTTTGTCAATTTTCTGCAAAATACGCGCTTTTAAATCAATGTCTATTAAAGACTGTATTACTTCAAGATTTTGAAGCGCCAATTGTAAATATGGATGGTAATGTGTTTACTATAGAACTTATAGCATTTAAAATACATTGCTAAAAGGCTTTTAATATGCATAGAGGAGGAGCATTCTGACGATAAACCAAACACCCTGAAATCTCTATTGCCAATTACAGCTAACTTAGCACCATTAATATATAAAATAAGCAAATATGGTTTGTAAACGTCTAACTTTTTAATAACGAGTGATGATCTCATTTTTTGTAGAATACCAATTATTTTACCTGTTTTATATTGATTTTTAGACATTGATAAACTTTTTACCTTATGTTGTAATGTAAAAACTTTGGGAAGTGTATTTATAGATTCTTGCAAAGAGGTTTAAGCAGGTTTACTAGGCTGTTGAGTGAGAGAACCTGTGTTGGGCTTTTTGCTTCTGAAAAATATGACTGTGACTTTTGAGAAAGCAGTTGGCAAGAATTTGCTTGGCGTGCAAACTGATAGAGTTGGCAGTGGCGCATTTAGCTTTTTCATTAGGCTGTGTCCAAATGTTTTTGACTCTGGAAAATAGCCTCTGATAGGCTTGAGTTCTTCCAAGGTTATATTACAGTGGCGCAGTTCAGTAAAATACCACGGCGATTGCATTTTTTGTGTAATTGTCATAATTTTCGCTCCTGCTTAAACGGATACTGTAACATCCATTTTTGTGGGGTTATGTATGTAGATCTTTGCCTAACATAAGGGGCAGTAACAAGAGGTATAATACAAATATTGAATTAAGTCAATGCAATATTTGTATTATTGTATAATTTGGCAAAAAAAGAGATTGAACCCAAAACAGAACAAGCAAAGCGATTACGTTTGATACGAGAAAGTTTGCTATTTAGTAGACACCAAATAGCAATCCGTTTAGGTATTAATAAAGCCATTTATGATCACGCTGAAAGAGGCACGACCTTTCCCAATGTAGAATTTTTGGCTGTTTTATCACAGAAATTAAAAGTCAATTTAAACTGGCTTGTAACGGGCAATGGCGAGATGTTTTCAGATATGGCAAAGGCGAAAGCAGCTGGTTTTAAACCACAAGCGATTCCTGCTGGGCTGATGAAAAAGCTTGGACATTTGGTTTATACGACCTATCATGATGCAAAAATAGATCTTTCTCCTGAAGATGTTGCGGAATTAGCAGCAGAGCTTTATGGAAAATTGCAAGAGCTTATTCAAAACCTCAATGATATGGAAGAAGTCGAAGCCACTTTGCCACTTTTAAAATTGCATTTAAAGCGTAAAATCGAAACTGAAAAGCACATCTAGAAACGTCATAAGATACGAATGAACAGCCTTTTTAAAAAATAAAACTTTTTTGATTTTTTACGGTATAAACAGGTTTTAAATAAGAAAATCTCACGATTTTTTTTGGTCTCTTATTCAACATGAAATCTCTTATTCAACATGAAATAATGATAAATTACCGTTATAAATTAATGTATTGCTCTAATAAAGATAAAACTGCTTATAAAAAGAATTACAGTTAGTAATACAAAAAAATTATACAACAGTGAAAATACAATGACGATGTTTTGTTCCTATAAAAGGGTTACAGACATATAAGAGAGAAGAAGGAAAGACTATTTATAGGCGCGCTTTTGTCTTTTTATGAAGATGATGAGATGAGCACGTTGAAACTTTTTACAGAGCGTACATCATTATATTAAGAAAGATTTCTTTTAAAGATATGTACCATATATTGAAACAGCTTACCTCGCAGAAAAGAGTGAGGTTATTATGATAATCGTCATCCATTACATTATGCTATAAGTTAAAAAAATCATAAATTTGTGCTTATAAGAACAGCTAATTTATTGAGAAGTATTTTGACAAATTTATAAAAAATTATTTTTATACTCTTGCCATTCTACTGAGGCGCTTTATCTAAAAAACAGAATTGCTCTTTAGTGAAACTATTTTTGTTAAGAGATAAATCGCAGTGTTTTTGAATGGAGATTACGTTGTATTTTCAAAGTCTTGTGTTTTGATTTATTTTTTAGCTTGAATCCCTCTAGCTAAAAGGGTTGGGGACTTTTCTAGATCAATATCTTTTCAGAGATTTTAGGGTGATTCTGTGATGAAAATCACTGTCGCGGGGGGTGGCTTTTATCTTTAATTTATTCGTTTTTGGGGGGCGCAAACAGGGTTTTGCCGTGAGGTTTTTGCGCGTTGTAATGATATTGGACTCTGTTGGAGGAGGTTCTTATGAAAAAATTATATTCAACATCAAACTTGGTTAAAGCTGTTTCGTTGGGAACAGTAATGACCGCACTGTTATCAAGTGTTTCGCCTATTTTGGCTGCGAATCTCGCGATAACAGGCGCAAAAACTATGAGTACGATTGGTCCTGAGGTGGTGTATCCGCATGGCAGTCATGGCAGTGTTGTTTTAGCTGGTGATGATAATTTCTGTGGTGCGGATAATGTTGTTGGACGTGGGGGTAAACAACAGCAGACAATAAAGGATACTTCTCGTATAACTGCAGTAGAGCAATATGAGAGATTTGTTGGTGAGAAAGTTTTTAATAATCGTAGTCCTTATGGCACGACCACTCAACAGGTTATTTGGGCTGGTGATGGAATTACGTCCAATAATGGTGCTTATATGGGGACACCGACTTTTGGTATCAGTAATGCTACGCCTGAGGCTTATGGTGTTTATTCTTTTGCAACTGGTTGTGGATCTGCTGCGACGGGGAATTATTCAACTGTTTTTGGTGCGGGCGCGACAGCAAAGGCTGGGGGGGCGCAAGCTTTTGGTGTTTCTGCGCTTGCAAGTGGTATAGCAAGTGTTGCTATGGGTGTTGATTCAGAGGCATCGGGGAAATCTGCAGTTGCTGTTGGGGGACTTGCAACTGCATTAGGTAAAAATAGTGTTGCTATGGGGACAAGGGTAAGGGCAGAAAATAATTATGCGATTGCTATAGGTTCAGAGGCTGAAGCTCAAGCTTCAGGTGCTATTGCAATAGGGAGCAGGCGCTCTGACAGAACTGAATCAGTTGATCCTAACAGAAAAGTAATAGCGAAGGCTCAAAATGCGATTGCTATAGGTACGCAGGCTTATGCTGAAACGGAGGATTCGGTTGCAATTGGTGTAAATTCGCAAGTACTTTCTAAGGATGGTGTTGCTGTGGGTGGAGGATCTATCTCTGATAGAGACAAGGGGGTTGCTGGTTATGACCCTATCTCGAATGGTAACTCGACAAAAACCGATATAGCATGGAAGAGCACCACAGGCGCGTTCAGTGTTGGTGAAGTTGGTGGCAGGGGTAACGGTACGCTAACGCGACAAATTACAGGGGTGGCAGCGGGGAGTGCAGATACTGATGCCGTCAACGTTGCTCAGTTGAAAGCTATGAGAGATGTCATGGCAGGAGCAGGAGGAGGCTGGAAACTTTCTGTTAACGATGGAAGTCCTACAGATGTTAATCCAGGCAGTACAGTCGATTTTTCAGTGCAAAGTACAGAAGTAGGAAAAGACAATTTAAAGATTCAAAAGGCAAGTGGAGATAATAAGCAAAAAGTCCAATTTGTTTTGAGTGATACTCTTAAATTGGCTAGTGTCACTACAGGACAAAGTTCTATGAGTGACGATGGCTTTATGATCGATAAGGGACCAACTATAACTATAGACGGTATTGATGCTGGCAAGCAACAGATTACGGGAGTAGCAGACGCGACTGAAGATGACCAAGCAGTGACTTATAGACAGCTGAAAGATATAGAAAAGGCAACCAAAACGAGCTGGCAGCTTTCTGTTAATGGTGGAAATGCTACAGCTATTGGACCAAATGGCACAGTAAATTTCCAAGCAGCTGGCAATGAAAACAAAAAGAATATTAAGATTGAAAAAGACGAAAATCACAATGTCACATTTGATCTAGCTGATGATATTCAGGTAATGACTGTCACAGCAGGAGAAAGCGTTATGAGTGCTGCTGGCTTTATGTTTACTGATGGTACTGGGCCGAGCATAACTGTTAATGGCATTCATGCTGGTGATAAAACGATTAAAAGAGTAGCGGCAGGGAAAGAAGATACCGATGCAGTGAATTATAAACAGTTGCAAGATGTAAAAACACTTGCAGAAAACGGTTGGAAACTTTCTGTTGATAGTAAAAATGCTACAGACGTTAAAGCTGGGAGTACAGTAGATATTGTTGCGGCTGCGAGTGGGGATGGAAGCAAAAATATAAACATTGAAAAAGCCAATAATAAAGTCACTTTTTCTTTGAATGATAATCTTAAATTGACGAGTGTCACTACAGGCAGAAGCATTATGAGTGATAATGGCTTTATGTTTACTGATGGTAATGGGCCGAGCATAACTGTTAATGGTATTAGTGCTGGTGATAAAACGATTAAAGAAGTAGCGGCAGGGAAAGAAGATACCGATGCTGTAAATTATAAGCAGTTAAAAGACTTTACAGCAGGGATGGCAACAGGCTGGAAGCTTTCTGTCAATGGTGAGGAAGCTACAGATGTTAAAGCTGGTAGTACAGTAAATTTTGTTGCTGCTGCAGATAAGGATAACCACAATAATATCAAAGTTGTAAGAGGCAATGATAATGGCGACGTCAATAAAGTCACCTTTGATTTGGCTGATGATATTAAAGTAACGAGTGTTACAACGGGGAACACTCTTATGAATGAATCAGGATTTGGGTTTGTTAATGATCTGGGGCCAAAAATAACTTTGGGTGGCATTGATCTTAGAGATAAAAAGCTTAAAGGATTGGCAAATGGGGTTGCAGATGATGAAGGAGTAAATGTTTCTCAGTTGAACGAAGTAAAAGATCAAATAACAAATCAAATAACAGAAAACACTCTTGTTAAATGGCATGAAGTTGGACAGCATAAGTATATCTCTATTGGTGACGAAAAAGGTGGTATCGAAATCGATATTACAAACAATGAAAACAGAGAGCGAATTATTCTCGGCGTTGCATCTGGAAAAATCAGCCACGACTCAACAGAAGCAATAAATGGTTCACAGCTTTTAAGTATTACAGAGACTATAGCGGATTTTTTTGGTGGTGAGGATACAGATATACTTAACGGTATTAAACCAGATTATATTATTCAAGAGAAAACGGCTAATAATGTTTTTGATGCTTTCAAGAATGTTAATAGTTCTATCACGGATATTTATAATCAGATTAACAATGTAACAGGTAATAGTCTTGTTAAATGGGATGAGAACGAAAAGCTTATTACCATTGGTAAAGAAAAAGGCGGTACGAAAATTAATATCACAGGTACTGATGGAGTGCGGACCATTGCGGGTGTAAAAAATGGAAAGATTTCAGAAGATTCAACAGAAGCGATAAATGGTAGCCAGATTAATAAGATATCTGGAGATATTGCAAAATTCTTTGGTGGTAATGCCTCATTCGAGAATGGAGTCTTTAGAAAACCGAGATATAATTTAACTACTATTAATGAAAATGGTCAGGTAAAACAGCAGGAACACAATGATGTTGGATCAGCTTTGTCAGGGCTTGATACAAATATCAGGAATGTTAATCATCATTTAGCCCTTGCAATGAAGGACGTTGCTTCTTATTTCGGTGGTGGCGCGGGATATGGTGAAGATGGTAATTGGTACTCTCCTACTTTCAATGTTATCCAATTCAAGAATGATGGAACTTCCTCTAAGCAGCCTTACTCAAATGTTGCTGATGCTTTTGAAGGCGTGAATAATTCTTTCACGAATATTCATAATCAGATTTTGGATATAAAACAAAATAGTTTAGTTCAGCAAGAAGAAGAGTCTGGACCTATCACCATTGGTTTTCAAACAGGCGGTACGAAAATTGATATCACAGGTACTGATGGAGAACGGATCATTACGGGTGTTTCAGAGGGGGAGGTTACTGAAGACTCCACTGATGCAATCAATGGTTCTCAGCTTTATTCAATGGGTAGTCAGATTGCTAATTATTTTGGCGGTGGAGCTAGCTATGAGGATGGAAAGTGGGAAAAGCCTACTTTCAAAATTTCTCAGCGTAATGAGGATGGCACTATTGTTGAGAAAAAGCATCATAATGTTGCTGATGCTTTTGAAGGTGTCGATAATTCTATCACAGATATTTATAATCAGATTAATAATGTGACAGAAAATAGCCTTGTGAAGCAAGAAGGAGAGAATGGTCTTATTACCGTTGGTAAGGCAACAGGTGGTACTAAAATCAGCATTGCAAATAAGAAAAATGAGGAGCGGACACTTTCTGGTGTGAAAAATGCGACACTTTCGATAATCTCGACTGAAGCAGTAAATGGTTCACAGCTCTTTACGACTAATCAGAATGTTAGCGCTGTAACAGATGATCTGAAAAAAGTTGCTGTAAATACATCAAAATATTTTGGTGGCAGTACAGATGTACTTGCCGGTATAGAACCAACCTTCATTATTCAGGATAAAACATATCATAATGTTACAGATGCGTTTACTGATGTGAATATTTCTATTACGAATCTTGATAATAAGATTATTGAAATGAAAGAAAATAATCTTGTTAAGCAAGACGGAGGTGTGTCAGGCGTTATTACCATTGGTGCGAAAACAGCTGGTACTGAGATCAATATTGCAGGCGTTGGCGGTTTGGGACGCACTATTTCTGGTGTAAAAGCAGCAGAAAAGGGTGATGAAGCTGTTAACAAAGACCAACTTGATAAAAGCATAGGAAAGATTTCTAAAGATGCTTTGTTGTGGGATGATGCAGAACAGGCATTTGTTGCACGTCATGAAAAAGATGGACAGAAAACAAACAGCAAGCTTAAGTATCTTTTGGATGGTGAGATTGCTAAAGGTTCAATGGATGCTATTACGGGTAACCAGCTTTATCTCATGAGCAGTCAACTTGCTAATTATTTCGGTGGTGGTGCTAAATATGAGAATGGCAAATGGACAGCACCTAGTTTTGTGATTTCTCAAGTCAATGCGGATGGCAAAATTGTTGAGAATAAGTATAATAATGTTGCTGAGGCTTTTGGTGGTATTAATAACGGGATGTCAAATATTAATAACCGTATTGATGATGTCATCAACAAGGTCGATTCAGATGCTTTAAAGTGGAATGATAAAGAAAAAGCCTATGATGCTGGTCGCGATGGTAAGCCGAGTAAGATTATCAATGTAGCTGATGGTAAAATTGAAAAAGGTTCGAAAGATGCGGTTAATGGTGGACAACTTTGGGAAACCAATGAACGTGTCGCGAGTGTTGAAAAAGATGTTAAGCATCTTAACAACAAAGTTGATAACATTTACAATACGATTGATGATATTAGTGATGTAGTTATCAATATTGATGGCAAAGTTGAGAACATCAATAATAGAGTTGACAGCATTGAAAAGGATGCTGTTCGTTATGACAGAGATGAAAACGGCAAAAAAACCAATAAAATCACATTAGCGGGTGGTGATCCTAGTGAACCTGTTATGATTGATAATGTAGCTGATGGTAAAATTGAAAAAGGGTCGAAAGAAGCTGTAAATGGTGGTCAACTCCATGACTATACTCAAGAACAGATGAAGATAATTCTTGATCAATCCAAACACTACACAGATCAACGGATAAATAATATCACGATTGATGCGATTGATGATGCTGTTGATCGGGCTAAGCAATATACAGATATGAAGTTTGATGTTTTAAACTATAGTATTGAGAGTGTGAAAAAAGAGGCAAGACAAGCAGCTGCGATTGGTTTAGCAGTGTCTAACTTACGCTACAATGATACACCTGGAAAATTAAGCGTTGGATTTGGTACTGGTTTATGGCGTAGCCAATCTGCATTTGCTTTTGGTGCAGGTTACACCTCAGAAAATGGAAAATACCGTTCTAACATATCTGCAACAACTTCTGGAGGTCACTGGGGTGTAGGCGCGGGATTCAATATGACATTGAACTGATAATAAACAAAATACATAAAAAACTTCTTTTCACCCCTGTCTCATGAGGCAGGGGTGAATTGTTTTTACATATGTAAAAAATATATAAATTGATAAGCGCTATAATGATAAATACAGGTTTAAAAAACAGAAAAACCGTACATTTTCAATAAAGTAAACTTCTTATTTCAAAATAAGATAATGAGTTTTTTCATAAATTATAATTGATTATTTTCTGCTTTAATTTTTTAATCTGAAAAATCTGTAGCACTCTACAGATAGAAAAAACCTTTCACTCTTTAGAAATCTATTAAAAACTTTATAATAAGAAAAGAGCGTATATTCAAATGTATTTCAACTTTACTGGAAGAAGTTATAAAAACAATATACTAAACTGACTCTACCCCTTGCAAAAAACAACCAATAAGTTTAAAGCTTAAAAAAGCTAATCACCACTTTAAAAAAATTTACTTTCTTAGGAAATGTAAAAGAGCCAAACACGTTAACCATAAAACCGAAAAACACAACTTAACCATCTTTTCAGTCAGGTACTAAACTCTTGAACATGTTTAGAAAAGCCAATTTTAAAGAACTTTATAGCGTTTAAATGTGTCTTTTTTATGTTTATAGTTATTTTTTCATTGGGGAGCTCATTATGAAAAAATTATATACAAAATTAGCAGGGAGCGATTTAAAATTTTCTCGTTTTCCTTTTATTAAAGTTCTTTCGTTGGCTACAGCGGCTACATTTTTATCGAATGTTGTACCTGTTTTTTCAGCAAATCCTGATTTTAGAAACACATTTCTCGAAGGTGTTAACAGTGTTGGTGTCTCTTATCCGCAAAGCATTATCTCTGTTGCTGGTTTGAATGCTTCTCCTGTTTCAAAAGACAATTATTTAACAGCACTCAATAAAGCCGGATTAGAAAAGATTAATACTTCTGATGACTATGCAAATTTTTTAACCAAAACCCTTTCTGGTGTGAGCTATTATAGTCCTGTCGTGAATGTTTTGACAGCGGATAGCAAAAATGTATTGGTAAGAACCCTAGATACGGGGGGGCAAGATAAAAAGTTTCTCGTTAGTCCACGATCATTTGTGCTTGATAGCTCTTTAGACCAACAGCTTGCACAGGATGATGAGAATACAGATATTATTAATGTGTCTAATATCTTACGGAGTGGTTCAACAGAGGGAATGCAACGTGATGTATCGGGAAATAATGTTATTTGGGGTAATGATATTACTTCGGAAACCACGAACAGTGTTGTTATTGGTTATAAAGCGAAGGCGGTCTTCGCTGAAGAAGATAAAAAGCTAGCGGCATCTGTTATCATAGGTGCTAACTCGGAGATCCGTGGCGGTGGGAACGTTTCCATTGGGGCAGACACAAAGATATTAAAGAGTGACTCGGTTGCCGTTGGTCGTTATGCAACAGTAGAGGATGGGGGAGGTACAGCTCTAGGCTTTAAGGCGAATGTGAAAGGTGAATATGGTATTGCTATAGGGAATATGGCTCACGCTTTGGGAAAAAGCAGTGTCGCAATAGGTGGTGAATATAATGAGAAGAGCGAACATGGAGATGATGATTATACAACTGCGAAGGACGATTATTCAACAGCTGTAGGAGCCATTTCTAAAGCCCTGGGGTATGGTTCTACTGCTCTTGGTCATCGTGCATATGCACTTAATAAGCACGCCATTTCTATAGGCTTCTATTCGAAAGCAGAGGGAGATGGAGCTATTGCTATAGGTGTCGATTCTGTAGTTTCGGTAGATGATGGTGTTGCTATGGGAAGAGATTCTGTAGCCAATAGGGCTGCTGGTGAGTTTGGTTATACTTCTGTGTTGCAGGGTCCTGCAACAAACACAGAGGCGCAATGGAAAAGTACGCGGGGCGCAGTGAGTGTTGGTGATTATAGTAAGGGTATAACCAGACAAATTACAGGCGTAGCAGCTGGTTCTGAGCCTGCCGATGCAGTGAATGTTAGACAGTTGAGGGACTTAGAAGATGTTGTAAGAAAAAACGGTTGGAAACTGTCAGTTGGAGATAAGAATGCTACAACTGTTCTTATGGATAGCGTAGTAGATTTTTCTGCTGGAAGTGCCAATCTTCAGATTACAAAAGGTGATAAGGATAATAAGCTAAAATTTGATCTGGCTCAAGATGTTACATTAACGAGCTTAAAGGCAGGTACAAATACCTTCGATGCCACGGGCTTAGTAATTACTGATGGTCCGAAAATAATCACTGCTGGTATTGATGCTGGAAATAAAAGGATAACGGGTGTTGCACCTGGTGATCTTAGTGCAGATTCAAAAGACGCGGTAAATGGTAGTCAGTTGAATGTTGTAGCTACCCACATAGCTGGATATTTAGGCGGTGGTGTTAAATTTACGAATGGCCAATGGGATGATCCAAAGTTCAAAATTAAAACTTTTAATTCTGAGACGAATGAGATTGAAGAAGAAAGTTTTCCGAATGTAGCAAAAGCCTTTGAGGGTGTGGGTAAGTCTTATGTAAATCTTCACAATGAGATTAAAAATGAGATTAAAAAAGCTACCGATGATAGTGTCTTTAAATGGCATGCCGAATCGAAGAGCATTAAAATTGCCGCCGCTGAGGGGAAAGGTGGGCAAGGAAGTATTGCTATAGGTAATCTTTCAAATGCAAATGCCGAAAATAGTATTGCATTAGGTAGTTTTGCAGCGGCAAATGGAGAAAATAGTATTGCGTTAGGTGGACTTTCAAATGCATTTGGTGCAAATAGTATGGCATTAGGTTCAAATGCACAAGTACAAGCTGCTGTTCCTGGTGGTGTTGCTGTGGGTTATCAATCTGTTTCTCGTAACCCAGCGTCCACTGTTGGCTATGATCCTTCCATAGGGAGCAAATCAACAGATGATGGTGTGATATGGAAGAGCACTCAAGGAGCTTTTAGTATTGGTGATACTCCGAATAAGATAACACGACAGCTTACAGGTGTGGCAGCGGGTTATGCAGATACTGACGCCGTCAACATTGCGCAGCTGAAAGCACTAAGAGCGTACGCAGGCAAAGGTTGGAAACTTTCTGTTGATGATAAAAATACCAAAGCCGTTAGCATAGATGATACAGTAGATTTTTCAACTGGAAGTAAAAATTTTAAGATTACAAAAGGCGATAAGGACAATAAGCTAAAATTTGATCTGGCTCAAGATGTTGCATTAACGAGCTTAAAGGCAGGCACCAATACCCTAGACGCAACAGGTCTAGTAATTACTGGAGGTCCGAAAATAACCACTTCTGGTATTGACGCTGGCAGTAAGAAGATAACAGGCATTCAAAATGGCGCACTCACAGCAGAATCAACCGAAGCGGTCAATGGTTCACAACTTTTGGCAACAAATACTGAAATTGCTAATGTAAGAGACAGTATTCTTGTTAAGCAAGTAGCAGAGAAGACTTTAGCGCGCAGTCTCCGTGATGGAGGAACGGGTCTTATCACTGTTGGTATGGAAACTGGTGGTAGCGAAATCAGTATTTTGAACAAAAGTAATGAAGGGCGGAAACTTTCCGGTCTACTTGGCGGGGCAATCAGTGGAACTTCAACAGACGCAGTAAATGGCTCACAGCTTCATACATTGGGCACAGGGGTTGCTTCGTATTTCGGTGGTGGTGCCAGCTATGCGGATGGGAAATGGACCGCTCCTACATTCAAGGTAAAAACAATCAAGGAAGATGGCAGCCCTGAAGATAAGGATTATCCTGATGTAGCATCTGCTTTTGCTGGAGTTGGTAGTTCTATCACGAATGTTCAGAATAAATTGACTGAACAGGTTAATAATGTGATTAACAAAGTAGAAAGCGAAAGCTTTGTTCAGCAAGACAAAACAACGCATCGTCTCACTATTGGAGCTGCAGTAGAAGGCAGTGAAATCAATATTGCCAATAAGGCTGGTGCGGATCGGACTCTTTCTGGTGTAAAGGACGCGACGAAAAACAATGAAGCCGTTAACAAAGGACAGCTTGATAAAGGCTTGAAAGATCTTTCGAACAGTCTTCAGTCTGATGAATCAGCAGTTGTTCATTACGATAAAGATTCAGATGGTAAAACTAATTATAGTAGTGTGACTTTAGGAAAAGCTAAAGATAAGATAGCTGTAGGTCTCCATAATGTTGCTGATGGTAAGATTTCCAAGGATTCACATGATGCAATCACGGGTGGTCAGATTAATACCATAGCTTCGGATTTATCAAAAATTTTAGGTGGAGATGTATCCTTTGATGGAAAAAACTTTAAAGGGCCAACTTATAATTTATCGAATATTGATGAAAAAGGTGAAGTAACAGATAAACCGCATACCGATATTGGTTCTGCCTTTAAAGGAATTGATGATAATATCAAGAATGTGAATGCTCGCATTAAGGAAGTCTCAGAAGGAGTTGCACAAGATTCTTTATCTTGGAGCGATGGTGACAAAGCTTTTGTCGCTCTGCATGGGGAAGGGGATGACAGAAAAGCCAGTAAAATCACATCACTTGCTATAGGAGATATTACGAAAGAATCGACGGATGCAGTAAATGGTTCTCAACTTTATTCATTGGGCGATAAGGTTGCAAAATATTTTTCTAATGACGCTGAATATAAGGATGGGGAATTGAATGTTCCTGATTTTAAGCTCAAAACTATCAATGATGATGGCACTGAAGCTGAATCAAGCTATAAAAATGTATCAGATGCATTTTCAGGTGTGGGTAAACTTTTCACAAAGATTCAAAATGTGATCAGCGATGTAATCAGTAATCTTCTTGTTACGAAAAATGAAGATGTTATCAACATTGGTAAAGGAGTAGAAGGAAATGAAGTCAATATCGCAAACAAGAGTGGTAAGGATCGAACCCTTTCTGGTGTGAAGGCGGCAGAAAAAGACAATGAAGCGGTTAACAAGGGACAGCTTGATAAAGGTTTGAAGGATCTTTCTGATACCCTTCTGTCTGATAGTTCTTCTGTTGTTCTTTACGATAAAACAACAGATGATCAAATTGATTATACAAATGTAACTTTTGGTAAAGGGAAGGATGCTAAACCTGTTGCGCTGCATAATGTAGCCGCAGGATCGATTGCGGAAAACTCAACGGATGTTATCAATGGAGGACAGGTTTACATCCTTTCAACGGATGTAGCAAAATTCTTGGGTGGAGATGCTGAATTTAAGGATGGTGCTTTTAAAGGGCCAACTTATAATTTATCTAGTATTGATAAAGATGGTGAAGTAACAGATAAACCGCATACCGATGTTGGTTCTGCCTTTAAAGGACTTGATGAGAATATCAAGAATGTTAACGATCGTATTAAGGAGGTCTCAGAAGGAGTTGCACAAGATTCTTTATCTTGGAGCGATGGTGACAAAGCTTTTGTAGCTCTGCATGGGGAAGGGGATGACAGAAAAGCCAGCAAAATCACATCACTTGCGGCTGGTTCTATAGCATCAGGCTCGAGTGATGCGATTAATGGAGGTCAGATTTATACTCTTCAACAGAGCTTTGCCTCATATTTTGGTGGAGGAGCTGGTTATGATAAGGAAGGAAACTGGCAAGGACCCAAATTCTACGTTCAGGTCTTTAATAAGGATGGTACGAAAGGTGATAAAGAGGAGCGTAATAATGTCTCTGAAGCATTTGATGTTGTTAATGACAGCATGAGCACTATCAACGATCGTATAAAAGAAGTTGAAAAGGATGTTGCGTCTAATGGTCTGAATTGGAATGAAGAAAAAGGAAGCTATGATGCTTCTCACGCTGATGATCAGGGCGTTAAGAGTCCTAGTAAGATTATCAATGTAGAGGACGGTAAGGTAGACAAAGATTCCAAAGAAGCAGTTAATGGAGGTCAGCTTTGGGAAACTCAGCAGATGATTACAGATCAGGTCAAGGATATTGAAACTAAAGTTACGGAGGGATCTGTACAATATGATAGAGATAAAAAAACAGGTGAAAAGATCAATCAAGTTACATTAGTTGGTGGAGATGACAGTTCTCCAGTATTAATAGACAATGTAGCGGATGGAAAGATTGAAAAGGATTCGAAAGAAGCTGTTAATGGAGGTCAGTTGCATGATTACACAGAACAGCAGATGAAGACGGTTCTTGAAGATGCCAATAAGTATACGGATGAGAAAATTTCTCATCTTGTAAAAGATGGAGTTAATGAGGCTAATTCATACACGGATATGAAGTTTTCGACATTAAGTTATGCTGTTGAGGATGTTCGAAAAGAGGCAAGACAAGCAGCAGCTGTTGGTTTAGCGGTAGCTGGTTTACGCTATAGTGATATTCCTGGAAAATTAACACTCGCATTTGGTAGTGGTTTATGGCGTAGTCAATCCGCGTTTGCTGTTGGGGCTGGTTATACTTCAGAGAACGGTGATATTGGTTCCAACTTGTCAATTACCACTTCTGGAGGTCACTGGGGTATAAGTGCAGGGGTTAATGTGATACTCAACTAATAAACGACTAAATCCATAAAATTGATTTGCCTTTTTCTTATTTAAGAAAAGGGCAATTTTTTTATCTTCTTTCAGAGCCCTTTAAAGCTATTCTAAATGTACAAAACTCCCGTAATTATATAAAAAGCCTATTACAACTTTTTTGAGAATAAAAGACATCAGTAGCAAAGATTCAAAAAATTGATTACTATTTTTTTGATAATTAGGTAATGAGGTTATTGATCTATCTTGTTATTTTGATTTATTAAAGTGCTTAAAGCAATATAAATACGAATATACCCTTTATTAAAAAGAGGCAGTTTTAGCTTTTATTTTCGTGTAGTGTTAAACGTATGCTTTATATTGGTATCGTTATAATTTTTCATTGAAAGTCTTGTTGTTTAAATGACAAATTATCTTAAAAATAGAATAGTTAAAAATATTATGTTTTTTAATCAGTTTCCTTTTTTGTAGCTTCATAGTAAAATTTTAATTTCTCCAAATTGTTTTAACTTAATTACGAGTATAAAAAGCAAATAGTGCAAATTCTTACAATTCAAAATATGTCTTTTTTATGTTTTAGGCATGGTTTTTATTGAGGGTTTGTTATGAAAAAATTATTGAATCATATTCAAGGGAAATAGCTCAAGTTTTCGGCGTTTATTTTATCGGTTGTTTGTAGCAACGTTTTCATTGGGAGTTGTTATAGTTGTTTTTTTGTCGAATGCTATTCCTGTTTTGGCGAAAAAATTGACATAATAGAACAGCTGCTTAAAGCCATGGCAAAAGCTGCAAAGAGCTATTCTCAAGGAAAAATACTTCTTTCTGCGTATGCTAACTCTAACAGCATTGGGGCTCTCTCAAAAGGTTTTGATTTATTAAAAGCAAGTTATTTAACAGCACTTAATACAGCACAGCAATGGCACCAATAGTGGATGATTCTACAGATGATAGTGGCTATATCAATTTTTTCGTCAATACGCTTTCTATTAAGAGTAAGGATGGTTTTAGTAAGAGATTTCTTACCGGTCTGCAATTGGTGATGAACAATAACTCTACAATTACAATAAGTGCTGAAAACAACGAAGATGCAAGGATTATCGATGGATCTGACACCTTGCGACATGATTTCATTACAAGAATGCAACGATCTACAGGTATGCAACGTACTCCAAACACAAGTATTGCTTTAGGTAGTGGAACGCAAGCGGAAAAAGAATGGAGCGTTGCTGTAGGCAATATGGCTCATGCTTTGGGGAAAAGCAGTGTCGCAATAGGTGGTGAATATAATAAGAAGAGCGGATATGGAGATAATAATTATACAACTGCAAAGAGTGATTATTCAATAGCTGTAGGAGCCGTTTCTAAAGCCCTAGGGTATGGTTCGATTGCTCTTGGGTGGCATATGCATTTGCTCAAGAAGCTATTTTATAGGCTTCTATTCAAAAGCAAATGGGGTTGGACGTATCGTTTTAGGTTCCTATTCTAACGTGACGGTTGATGATGGGCGGGTGTTGCTATCAGGAACAACTTTGTGCCTGGTAGGGCTGCTGGCGTTTTTTGAGGATACGTCTCTTCTGCAAGGACCGTCCAAAAACACCGAATCTCAATAGAAAAGTACGAAAAGTGCAAGAGAGTATTGGTGTTCCTAGTAAGAACATAACGCGACAAATTATAGGCGTAGCAGCTGGTAGCAAACCTGCCGATGCAGTGAACCTTAGATAGTTGCAGGATTTAGAAGAAGTCGTAAGAAAAAATGTTGGAAACTGTCTATTGCTGGTGAGGCAGCTAAAGATGTGGATGCTAGATAGTACAATAAATTTTCATCCGGAAGAAGTAACTTCAGGGTTAAAAGAGATAAGGACAATGAAAATAAGCTCATATTTGGTTTGGCCAATGATATAGCATTAAAAAGCATAACATTAGGAGAGAAAACAAAAGTAGATGCAACAGGCTTAGTAATTACTGATGGCCCACAAATAACTACCGGTAGTATTAATGCGGCAAGTAAAAAAGTAACAAATATTGCAGAAGGAACTCGCAATACTGGTGCAGTGAGTATTTTTGTAAAACAGGATACAGCAACAAAACACATTACCATTGGTAAGGATATAGATGGTGATAAAATCGATATTGCGAATAAAAGTGATAAATTACGGATAATTTCTGGTGTTAAGAAAGCAGAGAGAGATAAAGCATCAATGATGCTGTTAATAAAAAACAGCTTGAAGAAAGTTTAGAGAAACTTGCTAATGATCTTCAATCTGATGATTCTTCTGTTGTTCATTATGATAAAGCAAATGATGAAAATGGCACTATTAATTATGAAAGTATAACTTTTGGAAAAACTACAGCTCCCGTTGCACTTCATAATGTAGCAAATAAAATTACGGAAAATTCCACTGATTTTGTCAATGGTGGTCAGCTTTATTCACTAAATCAAACGCTTGCAAAATATTTTGGCGGTGGTGCTAGATATGAGAATGAAGAATGGACAGCACCAAGTTCCAAGCTGAAAGTTTTCAAAGATGATGGAACCTTTGAAGAGAACAGCTATGATAATATTGCAGCAGCTTTTGCTGGCATAAATAGTGTTTTCGCGAAGCTTCATAATGAAATTTCTGGCAACATCGAGAAAAATGCTTTGTTATGGAGTAATGAAGCAGGGGCATTTGTGGCTCGGCATGGAAAAGACGAAAAAAAGCTATAACGATATTGCTAATGCATTTAATGCAGGTCGTGGCGTTGATAAGAATAAGAAGGCGAGTAAGATTATCAATGTAGAGGGTGGAAAGGTAGAAGAAGGCTCGAAAGAAGCAGTAAACGGTGATCAGTTACATGATTATACGAAAAAGCAGACATATACGATTCTCGATAAAGCGAAAGAATATACGGATGAGAAAGTGTCTAATATTGTAAAGGATGGTGTTAAAGAGGTTTATTCGTATACGGATATGAAGTTTGTAACGTTAAGTTATGCTGTTGAGGATATCTGAAAAGAAGAAAGACAAGCCGCAGCCATAGGTTTGGCAGTGTCTGATTTAAGCTATGAAGATACTCTTGGAAAAATAAGTTTTTCTTTTGGTAAGGGGTTGTGCAGAGTCAATTAGCTTTTGCCTTTGGCGCTGGTTATATGTCTGAAAGTGGAAGAATTCGCTCAAATATATCATTAACGAGTGCTGGAGATCATTTTGGGATAGGTATAGGACTGAGAGCAATAGTGAATTGACAATAAACAAATTCTAACCATTAACTTTATTAACATTTTGTTTTTATTGGTCTTAATGAGAGATGGGAGAGTATAGTAGGTGCGCGCATGAGGTACCGTTACGGTGAACATAAGCAGCAATTAACATGAGTTACAATATTTTATGATGTAAGGCAGTTCAGAAAGAAGTAAGACAGACGGCCTCCGTTGGTTTAGCAGTATCGAATTTAAGTTATGAAGATACCCTTGGTCTTTAAGCATTTCATTTGGTACGGATGCATTGGTGTAGTGCATCCGTCTTTGCTATCAGAGCCGGTTATATGTCAGAAGATGGAAAAATTGGCTCCAATCTCTCCGCAACGAGTTCTGGTGGTCATTAGGGTGTAGGTGTTAGGCTTAATTTAATACTGAACTGATAAGCAAAAAACTTTTTTAAATATGCTCTTTGCCCTTGCCTCATCAAAGCAGGGGCATTTTAGTAAAAATCTTTCATCAATCCTCTAATGAAATAAAAAATCTTATTCACGAAAAATAAACTGATGCCTAAGCGGATGATCAATAGGCACAAAAATTATACCTCTTTCAAAGAGGTCAAAGCTAAAAACGGCACACAACCTTTGATAGAAAAAACGAAATTAATTCTAATATTAAGCGTTTTTTTTACCTTCCTTAAATTGACTTTCACGAACTTGCCTCTAACTACCCTCTAAAGGCGCTGTAGAAACAACAGCTTATGTCTTAATTTTATTTATGTCCTAAAACACGCTGTAAAAGCAGGAACACGCAAAGGAAATAAGAAAGCTTTAGAGTTCTAGAGCATACCTTTTTTGTGTTGTTAATCTATTATTATGAAGGGGGGTATTATGAAAAAATTATATACTACACAAAATCTGCGTGATTTGAGTTTTTCTCGTTCACATCATCGATCATCATTGTTTAAAGTGGCTTCGTTAGGAACTGCGGTGGCATTGTTTTTATCGAATGCTTCTCCTGTTTTTTCAGCAAATCTCGATTTAACAAAAGAATCTCTTGAAAATGTGAAGAATGCTGCCGTGGTTTATCCGCAAAGCATTATCTCTGCGTATGATTACTATGATGGTGATAAGGAAAATTATTTAACAGCATTGAATGTGGCAATGGTGCCAAAAGTTGACGCTTCTGATGACTATGCAAATTTTTTAACCAAAACCCTTTCTGGTATAAGTAATGATGATCCTATTGTGAATGTTTTGAGGACAGATGGCAAAAACTCATTGGAAAGAACATTAGATACAGGCGGGCAATATAAAAAATTGATCATCAGTTCACAGAGTGGTGAGAATACAGCGATTATTGATGCATTGAATCCTTTGCGCAATGACTCTATGGCTAGAATGCAGCGCGGTACCGGACTGCAACGTGACGTAGAGGGTACTAATGTCATATTTGGTAATGATATAACAAAGCTCGAAAAACTCCATGCAAGGAGTGATATTACTGCTCTTGGTGCCAAGATAATAGTAAACGCCTCAGATTCGGTTGCTGTTGGTTATGGTGCGCAGGTGGATAATAGCGTTACTGTTGCTGTAGGTCATTTGGCGTACGCTGTAGGTAAAAAAAGTATCGCAATAGGTGGTGAAGGTAGATGGGGTGATAACCCGACCCCCCCTGAGGGACGTACAATAGCGACGGGCGAAGAATCAATTGCTATTGGACATCGTGCTAAGGCGGACAGTGTGAAATCTGTAGCTTTTGGTGCTTATTCAAAAGTGAATGTAGATTCAGGTGTTGCGATTGGGAGCGAGTCTGTAGCTGATGTTGCTGCTGGTAAACTTGGTTATAGTTCTTTAGCTAAAGGTTCTGCAACTTCTGACAACTTTGCATGGAAAAGTACGCTAGCTGCAGTGAGTGTTGGTGATGTTAACACAAAAAAAACGCGCCAGATTGTAGGAGTGGCAGCTGGTACTGAATTTTATGATGCCGTTAATGTTGCACAGCTAAAAGCGTTAGAAATTTACGTCGACAAAGGTTGGAATTTGTCTGTTGGAGGTGAAAATGCTAAAGCCGTTGGTATAAAAGATACTGTAGATTTGTCGGCTGCAAGTGACAACCTTAAGATCACAAAAGGTACGGAAAACAATAATGTAACATTTGATCTAGCTAAGAATATTACAGTGGCAAGTGTCACTGCAGGGAACGCCTCTATGAGTAGTGATGGCTTTCTGTTTGCTGGTGGGGCTAGAATAACTGTGGATGGTATTGATGCTGGCGAACAAAAGATTACAGGAGTAGCAGCTGGGAAAGAAGCTGATGATGCAGTGAATTTTGCGCAGCTACAAGAGATAAAAAATCAAATAGCAGGAAATAGTCTTGTCAAGCAAGATGGTGGAGAAGAAGGTCGTATCACCATTGGTATGGCAACAGGTGGTTCTGAAATCAATGTTGCAAACAAATTGGGTGAAGATAGGACAATTTCCGGTGTGAAAGCAGCAGTTAAGGATGATGAAGCTGTTAATAAAAAACAACTCGATGGTCAGATTGCAGATGTTGTTGACACCATAAAAAGCAATAGCCTTGTTAAGCGAGAAAAAGAGACAAATCGTATTACCATCGGTAAGGAAATAGAAGGTACAGAGATTAACATTGCAAACAAATCAGATGGTGCTCGTACAATTTCCGGTGTGAAAGCAGCAGTTAAGGATGATGAAGCTGTTAATAAAAAACAACTTGATGGTGAAATTGCAGATATCACGGACAGTATTAAGGTCATTAAAGAAGCAAATAGCTTTGCAGTTCTCTATGATGAAGAAAATGGTGCCGTTAATTATAATAGTGTAACTTTGGGTGGTGATAAGACTACGGCACCAGTTGCTCTCCATAATGTACAAGATGGTGCAATTTCCCAAGATTCGCATGATGCGATCAATGGTAGCCAGATTGAAAAAATATATCGAAGTGTAGCAGCCATTTTTGGTGGTGATGCGGACTTTCAGGACGGTATCTTGTTTGGTCCGCACTATCATTTATCGCAAATTTCTGAAAATGGTGTAGCAGTAAATAAGGACCATTTTGATGTTGGTTCTGCTTTGACAGGGCTTGATGATAATATCAACAATGTGAATAGCCGCTTAACACATGTAGCCAATGAATTTACTCAGAAAATTGAGGGTGTCTCTAAAGATTCTCTGTTGTGGAGCAAGAAAGAAGAGGCATTTGTAGCACAGCATGGAGAGGGAAAAACCAATAGCAAAATTAAATTTCTTGCCAATGGAGATATTTCTGAAGATTCAACGGATGCTGTAAATGGTTCGCAGCTCTTTGAGACCAATCAGACAGTTGCTAACACCAATCAGACAGTTGTTAATTTAGTTACGGCTTTTAATGGGGCAAATAAGAATATATCAAGTTATTTGGGCGGTGGTGCAGATGTGGTTGCTAATAAAGCACCAACCTATACGATTCAGAACACTGAATATCACGATGTGGGTTCTGCTTTTAGTTCTGTCAATAATTCTATCACGAATATCCAAAATCAGATTACGGATGCAACGAAAAATAGCCTCGTTAAACAGGAAGGAGATGCAGGTCGTATCACCATTGGTATGGCAACAGGTGGTACTGAAATCAATGTTGCGAACAAATCGGGTGATGCTCGTATAATTTCCGGTGTGAAGGCAGCTGTTGCGAACAATGAAGCTGTTAACAAAGAACAGCTTGATAAAAGTATAGAGAAGATTTCTAAGGATATTAATCTCACAACTGCTGCTGCAGTTCTCTACGATAAAGAAAATGGTGCCGTTAATTATGGTAGTATAACTTTAGGTGGCGATAAAAATAAAGAGCCAGTAGCTCTCCTTAATGTCAAAGCTGGTACAATTGCTAAAAATTCGCATGATGCGATCAATGGCAGCCAGATTGAAAAAATATCTGGAGATATTGCAAACTATTTTGGTGGTGATGCCTCATTCGAGAATGGTAACTTTAAAGGACCACAGTATAATTTATCTACAGTTTCTGCGGATGGTGAGGTGGTTCAGAAAACCTTTACTGATGTTGGCTCAGCTTTGAGTGGGCTTGATGCAAATGTAAAGAATGTGAATACCCATCTGACAAATGTGACAAATGATTTCACACAACAAATCAATAATATTACTCAAGAAGTTAAAGGCGATGCCTTGTTGTGGAGCAAGGAAGAAAAGGCATTTGTAGCACAGCATGGAGAGGGAAAAACCAATAGCAAAATTAAGTTTCTTGCCAAAGGAGATATTACTGAAGATTCAACGGATGCTGTAAATGGTTCGCAGCTCTTTGCTACTAATCAGAATGTTACCACTGTTACAAATAATCTCTCAACAATTTCTAAAAATATATCAAGTTATTTTGGTGGTGGTGCAGATGTATCTAACGGTAAAGCTCCCACTTACACTATTCAGGGTAAGTCACATAATGATTTTGAATCTGCTTTTAGTACTGTTGATAATTCTATCACGAATATCCAAAATCAAATCACTAATGCGACAAAAAATAGCCTCGTTAAGCAGGAGGAAAATGAAGGTACTATCACTGTTGGTAAAGCAACAGGTGGGACTAAAATCAATGTTGCGAACAAATCGGGTGATGCTCGTATAATTTCCGGTGTGAAGGCAGCTGTTGCGAACAATGAAGCTGTTAACAAAGAACAGCTTGATAAAAGTATAGAGAAGATTTCTAAGGATATTAATCTCACAACTGCTGCTGCAGTTCTCTACGATAAAGAAAATGGTGCCGTTAATTATGGTAGTATAACTTTAGGTGGCGATAAAAATAAAGAGCCAGTAGCTCTCCTTAATGTCAAAGCTGGTACAATTGCTAAAAATTCGCATGATGCGATCAATGGCAGCCAGATTGAAAAAATATCTGGAGATATTGCAAACTATTTTGGTGGTGATGCCTCATTCGAGAATGGTAACTTTAAAGGACCACAGTATAATTTATCTACAGTTTCTGCGGATGGTGAGGTGGTTCAGAAAACCTTTACTGATGTTGGCTCAGCTTTGAGTGGGCTTGATGCAAATGTAAAGAATGTGAATACCCATCTGACAAATGTGACAAATGATTTTACACAACAAATCAATAATATTACTCAAGAAGTTAAAGGCGATGCCTTGTTGTGGAGCAAAGAAGAAAAGGCATTTGTAGCACAGCATGGAGAGGGAAAAACCAATAGCAAAATTAAGTTTCTTGCTAATGGAGACATTTCTGCTAACTCAACCGATGCTGTAAATGGTTCGCAACTCTATTTGATGAGTAATCAGCTTGCTGCGTATTTTGGTGGTGGCGCTGGCTATAATGATGGAAAATGGACTGCTCCTAATTTCAAGATAGCACAATTCAATAATGACGGTAGTTCTGGTGAGAAGAAGACATATCATGACGTTGCCAATGCTTTTGACGGCGTAAGTGAGAGTATGTCCAAGATAAACAATCGCATTCAAAATGTTGAAAACAATGTTTCGTCCAATGGTTTAAATTGGAATGAGCAGGAAAAAGCCTATGATGCTAGCCATGATGGTCAACCAAGTAATATTATCAATGTAGCAAATGGTGAAATTGCAGAAGGTTCAAAAGATGCAGTCAATGGCGGACAGCTTTGGCAGACCAACGAACGTGTCAAGGGCGTTGAGAAAGATATTAAACATATCGAAAACAGAGTCGACAATATTTCCACTACGGTTACGGATATTGGTAAAACGGTTTTTAATATTGAAAACAGAGTTGATAATATTGAAAACACGGTTAATAATCTTTCTGATGGCGCAGTTAACTATGATAAAGATGCTGATGGTAAAAAGACCAATAAGATCACTCTAAAAGGTGGGAATGAAAGCGAACCTGTT
The DNA here is from genome assembly GCF_042194225.1 of Bartonella sp. MR110HLJHH. Lineage (NCBI taxonomy): Bacteria > Pseudomonadati > Pseudomonadota > Alphaproteobacteria > Hyphomicrobiales > Bartonellaceae > Bartonella > Bartonella sp. MR110HLJHH. Next base: position 337,798 of record NZ_JBHIMQ010000001.1, read on the forward strand.
ATGATTGATAATGTTGCGGATGGTCGTATTGAACAAGGTTCGAAAGAAGCTGTAAATGGTGGTCAACTTCACGACTATACCCAAGAGCAGATGAAGATCGTTCTTGATCAATCAAAGCATTACACAGATCAACGAGTGAATAATATCGTTATCGATGCTATTGATGATGCCGTTGATCGGGCTCACCAATATACAGATATGAAGTTTAATATTTTAAGTTATGACATTAAGAGCGTACGCAAAGAAGCAAGGCAAGCAGCAGCTGTTGGTCTAGCAGCGTCCAACCTACGTTACTTCGACGAACCAGGATCTTTGAGTGTCTCATTTGGTAGCGGCGCATGGCGTGGACAATCCGCATTTGCTCTTGGTGCTGGTTATACATCTGAAAACGGAAAAATCCGCTCTAATCTCTCTGCCACGAGTGCTGGTGGTCATTGGGGAATAGGTGGTGCAATCACTCTGAAAATAAAATAATAAGAACAACGAAAACTTAATAAAATTTTCACCCTTATTGATTGAAATGAGGGTGATTTTTTTAAGACGCTACAGTATTTATCTAGAGATAAGCATAATATTTGATGCATATACAAGATCACCAAAAGCAGCTGAATTATCTCCTTTGCTCTGCGCATTCCAATCTACAGCAATAGAACTTAGACCCTCCGCAGTAGCTGATGGACCTAAAGCAACAGATGAGGCTATAAACTTTGAGGTTTTATAGAAGCTTTTTCTATATTTTGTTGAAAAAAGATCACAGTAGAATCCATATTGCTAAAAAGTCATATTTTTATGTTGCTATTTTCTTGAACAGTCTATAGTAATGCGGAAATGTATATTAGTAAGACTCATTTTGATAAAATAACTTTCAAAGGGGGGATAAGTAGTGCGTAAAGATAGAAGGTACATCACAAGACCGCGCATATATCATTATATGATACTTTAAAAAGAGAAAACCTAACTAAAAAGCCGATTATCCGAGGCAAGCTAGATTTCGAACATATTACAATCTTTTTTTACTTTACTTGTTATTAACAAAAAATGCTTTTTAATAAAACTAAAGTATATAACTAGGAAAACACATACTAAAACCTTTTTTGAAAGATTTTATAGTAACGACGACCAAGTAAAAAGTAAGATTAAATATTCAAGACCTCTTTTTTAGTTAGAAAAAAACAGCAGATTAAACCCTTAGACTCTAAATGTGTTATTTTTATGTCCACAAAACATAATCAAAAAACAAACATTTAGGTCTCAACACAGAAAGCACAAACAAAACAAGATTAAAGACTCAAAATGTTCACACTCTAGGCAATAATCCTCTATTCTCAATTCCAAAGAGGTCAATAATGCTAAAATGTGTCTTTTTTATGTTTTGGAGGTGTTTTTAAGTTTTTTCATTGGAGATTTTGTTATGAAAAAATTATATGCCCCACAAGCAGCGAGTGAATTAAAACGTTCTCGTTTTTCTTTTGTTAAAGTTCTTTCGTTGGCTGCAGCGGCTACATTTTTATCGAATGTTACACCTGTTTTTTCAGCAAATTCTGATTTTAGAAACACATTTCTTGAGGGTGTTAACAGTGCTGGTGTTTCTCATCCGCAAAGCATCATCTCTGTTGCTGGTTTGAATGCCTCTTCTGTTTCAAAAGACAATTATTTAACAGCACTCAATAAAGCCGGATTAGAAAAGATTAATGCTGCTGATGATTATGCAAATTTTTTAACCAGAACTCTTCCAGGGACGAGTGATGAGAGTTCTTTTGCTATACCTGCTTTAGAGAGCACTTATAAATCTACTGGATTCAATAATGATGTAACAACATTTAATATGGGACCACAGGCTAGAGTTGATGTGAACTCACTGCTTAGAAATACTAGGGATAGCGGGATTAGTGTCGGAACTAATACTGTGACGATAGGTAGTAGTGCGCAAGTAAATATGCAACATGGTATTGCTATTGGTTACAAGGCAGCGGTGACAACTACAGTTGGTGGAATTGCTATTGGTTCTAGTACGAAGTCGACCTCGGGTGGAATTGCTTTAGGGAATAAGAGTGAAGCTTTTGTAGGCGATAAGATTGATGCATATAGGCCATTCGGCGTTATGCCGACACCGGAAAGTTTTCTCGCTTGGCGCAGTACTGAAAGTGCGCTTAGTATTGGTAGCGTAGGACAGGGTATAACACGACAAATTGTAGGTGTTGCAGGTGGTACTCAAGATACTGATGCAGTAAATGTAGCGCAGTTGAAAGCATTGGAAAAGGCTGCCGGAAGTTGGAAACTCTCTGTTTCGGGAGCAAATACTACAACGGTTGAATCGAATAAATTGGTAGATTTAGCTGCTGCAAGTAATAACATAAAGGTTACAAAAGGCAATAAGGATAATAATGTAAAATTTGATCTCGCTCGGAGCATTGTAATCGATAAAATACAAACAGGAAACAACACCTTAGATGCAACAGGCTTGGTGATTGCTAATGGTCCGAAAATAACAACGGGTGGTATTACCGCTGGCAGTAAAAAGATAACGGGAGTGGCAAAGGGTACTGAAGGCAACGACGCTGTAAATCTTGGGCAGTTACAAGACTTAGAAAAAGTTGTGAAAAACAACGGTTGGAAACTCTCTGTTGGAGATAAAAATGCTACAACTGTTCTTATGGATAGCGGAGTAGACTTTTCTGCTGGAAGTAGCAACTTAAATATTACAAAGGGCGAAAAAGACAATAAGCTAAAATTTGATCTAGCTAAAGATGTTACATTAACGAGCTTAAAGACAGGCGCAAATACCTTAAATGCAACAGGCTTAGTGATTGCCAATGGCCCAAAAATAACGACTGATGGTGTTAATGCTGGTAGTAAAAAGATAATAGGAGTTGCAACGGGTACTGAAGAGACTGATGCAGTAAATTTTGCACAGTTAAAAGCCGCACAAGAAGCAGCGGTTATAAAAGGTTTAAAAATTAACACTACTGGCAAAGATTTTGCAGATGCTATAGCTGATGCAGAAAATTCAGTCGCTCTTGGTAGCAAGACCAGCGTTAGTAAACTCTCTAGCGGTGCGCTTGCTTTTGGTAGTGGAGCAAAAGCATCAGTTAAAGATAGTGTTGCTCTAGGAAGCGATTCTGTAGCTGATAGGGCTGCTGGTGTTTTTGGTTATACTCCTTTGCTGCAGGGTCCTGCAACAAATACCTCATCGCAATGGAAAAGTACGCGGGGCGCAGTGAGTGTTGGTGATTATAGTAAGGGTATAACCAGACAAATTACAGGCGTAGCAGCTGGTTCTGAGGTTGCCGATGCTGTGAATGTTAGGCAGTTGAGAGACTTAGAAGATGTTGTAAGAAAAAACGGTTGGAAACTCTCTGCTGGCGGTGCAAATGCTACAACTGTTCTTATGGATAGTGATGTAGATTTTTCTGCTGGAAGTACAAATCTTCAGATTGCAAAAGGTGATAAGGATAATAAGCTAAAATTTGATTTGGCTAAAGATGTTACATTAACGAGCTTAAAGGCAGGCACAAATACCCTAGATGCCACCGGCTTAGTAATTACGGGTGGTCCGCAAATAACGACGGCTGGTATTGGTGCTGGCAGTAAAAAGATAACAGGATTGGCAAAAGGTACTGATGATACTGATGCTGTTAACAAAGGTCAGCTTGATGAAAACGTAACCACTCTTTCTAAAAATATTGAAGACGTGCGTTCTATAGCAGTTTTCTACGATGTAGAAGAAGATACAACAGAAGAGGTCAGTACACTTACCAGAACAGCACCTAAAGCGAAACAAAGCAGTGTGACTTTTGGTGATCCCAAAACAGGCACTGTTGCATTGCATAATGTTGGAATTGGCAAGATTACAGCAGATTCAACGGACGCTGTTAATGGTAGTCAGCTTTATTCGCTTGGCAGCGAGGTTGCTAAGTATTTTGGCGGTGGCGCCAAGTATGATGGTGGCACATGGACCGCTCCTACATTCACGGTTAAATCGGTTAAGGATGATGGTGTTTCTGAAGATAAGGTTTATTCTGATGTAGCATCTGCTTTGAGTGGAGTTGGTAGTTCTATCACGAATGTTCAGAATAAATTGACTGAGCAGGTTAACAATGTGGTTAACAAAGTGGAAAGCGAAAGCTTTGTTCAGCAAGATAAAACAACGCATCTCCTCACTATTGGTGCTAAATCAGAAGGCAGTGAAATCAATATTGCCAATAAGACTGGTGCGGATCGGACTCTTTCCGGCGTGAAGGACGCGACAAAAAACAATGAAGCCGTTAACAAAGGACAGCTTGAGAAAGGTTTAAAGGATCTTTCGAACAGTCTTCAGTCTGATGAATCAGCAGTTGTTCATTACGATAAAGGTTCAGATGGTAAAACTAATTATAGTAGTGTGACCTTGGGTGGTAAAGATAAGACAGCTGTAGGTCTCCATAATGTTGCCGCTGGTAAGATTGCCAAGGATTCACATGATGCAATCACAGGTGGTCAGGTTAACACAATCGGTGAGGATGTTGCCAAGTTCTTAGGTGGAGATGCTGCATTTACAAATGGAGCTCTTACACAGCCAACCTATAAATTATCACACATTGCCACAGATGGAGTTGTGACAGAGAGTTCGTTCCAAGGTGTTGGAACCGCTTTTGCTGGTCTTGATACAAATATCAAGAATGTGAATGCACGCATTAAGGAAGTCTCAGAAGGAGTTGCGCATGATTCTTTGAACTGGAGCAAAACTGCTCATGCCTTTGTAGCGCAGCATGAAAAGAGGGAAGAAAAAGACGGCAAAGTTGTAGTGACACAAGAAAACAGCAAGATAACGTCTCTTGCAGCAGGAGCTATTACGAAAGATTCCACAGATGCCATTAATGGCTCACAGCTTCATTCACTAGGCAATACCGTTGCTACCTATTTTGGTGGTAGTGCAACATTTGCAGATGGTGCTTTTACAGCTCCGACTTATAAGATCTCAAATGTTGCTGAAGATGGTAAGGCAACAGAAACGTCATATAACGATGTTGGTTCAGCTTTTGCTGGTCTTGATACGAGTGTCAAGAATGTGAATACGCATCTAACGAATGAGGTTAAAAAGTTTGATGACAAACTAACGAATATTACGCAAGCAGTCCAAGGCGATGCTTTGTTATGGAATGATAAATCCCATGCCTTTGTCGCGCAGCATGAAAAGAAGAAAAAAGAAGAAGACGGCACAGTTGTAGTGACACAAGAAAACAGCAAGATCACATCGCTTGCGGCTGGCAAGATTACAGCAGATTCAACGGACGCCATTAATGGCTCTCAGATTTATTCTATGAGTGAAATGGTTGGTAGTTATTTTGGCGGTGGCGCTGGATATAATAAAGAAGGCGCATGGATAGCTCCTACTTTCAAGGTCAAACAAATCGGTTCTGATGGCCATATTACTGATGAGACTTATCAGAATGTAGCGGATGCTTTTTCTAGTGTTGGTAATTCTTTCCAGAGTGTTCATAATGAGATTAACACTATGAGAAGTGATAGTCTTGTTAAGTGGAATGAAGAGAAGAAACTGATCAAGATTGGTGGCGAAAAAGATGGTACGACAATCACTCTTGCCGATAAGGATAGTAAGGATAGAATACTTTCTGGCGTGAAGGATGCAGAAAAGGGCAACGAAGCGGTTAATAAAGCCCAGCTTGATAAAAATATAGATGCACTTACGAATGAAATTGAAGAAGTGCGCTCTGTAGCAGTTTTTTATGATGAGGAAGAAGATACAGAAGAGGTCAGTACACTTACCAGAACAGCACCTAAAGCGAAACAAAGCAATGTGACTTTTGGTGATCCCAAAACAGGCCCTGTTGGATTACATAATGTTGGAACTGGTAAGATTGCTAAGGATTCACATGATGCCATAAATGGCTCACAGCTTTTTGAGACAAATGATAAGGTTGCTACCTATCTTGGTGGTGGTTCGGCATTTAAAGAAGGTTCTTTTACAGCTCCGACTTATAAGATCTCTAATATTACTGACAATGGTACAGTAACGACTAGTTCATATAACGATGTTGGTTCAGCTTTTGCTGGTCTTGATACGAGTGTCAAGAATGTGAATACACATCTAATGAATGAGGTTAAAAAGTTTGATGACAAACTAACGAATATTACGCAAGCAGTCCAAGGCGATGCTTTGTTGTGGAGCAAAACTGATAAAGCCTTTGTAGCGCGGCATGAAAAGAAGGAAGAGCAAGCCGACGGCACAGTTGTAGTGACACAAGAAAACAGCAAGATCACGTCTCTTGCAGCTGGATCTATCAGTGAAACTTCCACAGATGCCGTTAATGGCTCACAGCTTCATAGCTTTGGCACAGGGGTTGCTACGTCTTTAGGTGGTGGCGCCAAGTATGAGAATGGTCAATGGACCGCTCCTACATTCAAGGTTAAAACAATCAAGGAAGATGGCAGCTCTGGAGAAGGGGATTATTCTGATGTAGCATCTGCTTTTGCTGGAGTTGGTAGTTCTATCACGAATGTTAAAAACGAGATTACCAAACAAATTAACAATGAAATTGCCAATGTGAAAGGCGATAGCCTTGTTAAGCAGGATGAAAAGACAAAGGTTATCAATATTGGTAAAGAAGTAGAAGGCAGTGAAATCAATATTGCCAATAAGACTGGTACGGATCGGACACTTTCTGGTGTGAAGGCAGCGACCAAGGATAATGAAGCCGTTAACAAAGGACAGCTTGAGAAAGGTTTAACGGATCTTTCCAACAGTCTTCAGTCTGATGAATCAGCAGTTGTTCATTACGATAAAAAGGATGATAAAATTGATTATGCGAATATCACCTTGGGTGGTAAAGATAAGACAGCTGTAGGTCTCCATAATGTTGCTGATGGTAAGATTGCCAAGGATTCACATGATGCAATCACAGGTGGTCAGGTTAACACAATCGGTGAGGATGTTGCCAAATTTTTAGGTGGAGATGCTGCATTTACAAATGGAGCTCTTACACAGCCAACCTATAAATTATCACACATTGCCACAGATGGCGTTGTGACAGAGAGTTCGTTCCAAGGTGTTGGAACTGCTTTTGCAGGTCTTGATACAAATATCAAGACTGTGAATGCGCGCATTAAGGAAGTGTCTCAAGGAGTTGCGCATGATTCCTTGTTATGGAATGATAAATTCCATGCCTTTGTCGCGCAGCATGAAAAGAAGGAAGAAAAAGAAGACGGCACAGTTGTAGTGACACAAGAAAACAGCAAGATCACGTCTCTTGCAGCTGGATCTATCAGTGAAACTTCCACAGATGCCGTTAATGGCTCACAGCTTCATAGCTTTGGCACAGGGGTTGCTACGTCTTTAGGTGGTGGCGCCAAGTATGAGAATGGTCAATGGACCGCTCCTACATTCAAGGTTAAGACTGTTAAGGATGATGGTACTGAAGAAGAGAAGAAGTATGATACTGTAGCAGAAGCTTTGGCTGATGTTGGTACATCTTTCACGAATATTAAAAACGATATTACCAATGTGGTAAGTGATAGTCTTGTTAAGTTTGATGAAAAGTCCAATCTGATCAAGATAGGTGGTGAAAAAGAAGGTACGAATATCAGTATTTCTGATAAGGAAAGTAAGGATAGAATACTTTCTGGCGTGAAGGATGCAGAGCATGCTAATGAAGCTGTTAACAAAGGTCAGCTTGATGAGAACGTGGATGCACTTACGAATGAAATTGAAGAAGTGCGCTCTGTAGCAGTTTTTTATGATGAGGAAGAAGATACAGAAGAGGTCAGTACACTTACCAGAACAGCACCTAAAGCGAAACAAAGCAATGTGACTTTTGGAGATCCCAAAACAGGTACTGTTGGATTGCATAATGTTGGCAATGGTAATATTGCCGAGGATTCACATGATGCCGTTAATGGCTCACAGCTTCATAGCTTTGGCACAGGGGTTGCTACGTCTTTAGGTGGTGGCGCCAAGTATGAGAATGGTCAATGGACCGCTCCTACATTCAAGGTTAAAACAATCAATGAAGATGGGAGTACTGTTGAAGAGCAGAGTTATGATAGTGTAGCGGAAGCTTTTGCAGGCGTTGGCAGTTCTTTCACGAACATTCATAACGAGATTAACAAGGAGATTAGCAAAGTCGTAGGCGATAGCCTTGTTAAGCAGGATGAAACGACAAAGGTTATCAATATTGGTGGCGAAGTAGAAGGTACGAGCATCACTATTGCTAATAAGGCTGGTGCGGATCGGACACTTTCTGGTGTGCAGGCAGCGACCAAGGATAATGAAGCTGTTAACAAAGGACAGCTTGATAAAGGCTTGAAAGATCTTTCGAACAGTCTTCAGTCTGATGAATCAGCAGTTGTTCATTATGATAAAAAGGATGATAAAATTGATTATGCGAATGTCACTTTAGGAAAAGCTAAAGATAAGACAGCTGTAGGTCTCCATAATGTTGCTGATGGTAAGATAGCCAAGGATTCACATGATGCAATCACGGGTGGTCAGGTTAACACAATCGGTGAGGATGTTGCCAAGTTCTTAGGTGGAGATGCTGCATTTACAAATGGAGCTCTTACACAGCCAACCTATAAATTATCGCACATTGCCACAGATGGAGTTGTAACAGAGAGTTCGTTCCAAGGTGTTGGAACCGCTTTTGCTGGTCTTGATACAAATATCAAGACTGTGAATGCGCGCATTAAGGAAGTCTCAGAAGGAGTTGCGCATGATTCCTTGTTATGGAGTGATAAAGCCCATGCCTTTGTAGCGCAGCATGAAAAGAGGGAAGAAGGAGACGACGGCAAAGTTGTAGTGACGCAAGAAAACAGCAAGATCACATCACTTGCGGCTGGCTCTATAGTATCAGGCTCGAGTGATGCAGTAACTGGTGGACAGATTTATGAACTGCAAAAACAGTTTGCTGGCTATTTTGGTGGTGGTGCTGGTTATAATGAGAAAGGCGAATGGCAAGCTCCAAACTATAACTTATCTAGTATTGATAAAGATGGTAAGGTAACAGATAAATCACATACCGATGTTGGTTCTGCCTTTAAAGGACTTGATGATAATATCAAGACTGTGAACGCTCGCATTAAGGAAGTTTCAGAGGGAGTTGCACAAGATTCTTTATCATGGAGCAAGACTGAAGGTGCTTTTGTTGCCCTGCATGGGGAAGGTGATAACAGAAAAGCAAGTAAGATCACATCGCTTGCAGCTGGCTCTATAGCATCAGGCTCGAGTGATGCGGTTAATGGTGGTCAGATTTATTCATTGAATCAGACTCTAGCAAAGTATTTTGGTGGTGATGCTAAGTATGAAGATGACGAATGGAGCGAACCAACTTTCACGCTTAAAACCTACAATGCAGATGGTACGGAAGGTGATCCACAGGAGCATCATAATGTAACGGAAGCCTTTGCAGGAATTGATAAGAATTTCACAAATGTCGTCAATGATTTTAAAGAACAAGTCACGAACATCACAGAATCTATGCAAGGCGATGCGCTGTTGTGGAATGAAAGTGCAAAAGCCTTTGTAGCCAAGCATGGAGAAAAAGACGGTGAGAAGACAAACAGCAAGATCACATCGCTTGCAGCTGGTTCTATAGCATCAGGCTCGAGTGATGCGGTTAATGGTGGACAGATTTATGATCTGAATCAGTCGCTAGCAAAGTATTTTGGTGGTGATGCTAAGTATGATGGTGATGGCTGGGTCCTTCCAGGTTTCAAGCTAATGACTTTCCAAGAAGATGGCAGCTTTGAAGAGGAGGATTATGATAGCATTGCAGCCGCGTTTGCCGGTATCAATAAGGTCTTCAAGAATCTTCATAATGAGATTTCAGAAAACATTGAGCAAAATGCGTTGTTGTGGAGTGATGATGCGGGTGCGTTTGTAGCACAGCATGAGAAGGAAGGTAAAAAGGACAACAGCAAGATCACGTTCCTTGCGGAAGGAAAGATATCAGAAGATTCGACGGATGCGATTAATGGAGGTCAGATTTATACTCTACAACAGAGCTTTGCCTCATATTTTGGTGGAGGAGCTGGTTATGATAAGGAAGGAAACTGGCAAGGACCCAAATTCTACGTTCAGGTCTTTAATAAGGATGGTACGAAAGGTGATAAAGAGGAGCGTAATAATGTCTCTGAAGCATTTGATGTTGTTAATGACAGCATGAGCACTATCAACGATCGTATAAAAGAAGTTGAAAAGGATGTTGCGTCTAATGGTCTGAATTGGAATGAAGAAAAAGGAAGCTATGATGCTTCTCACGCTGATGATCAGGGCGTTAAGAGTCCTAGTAAGATTATCAATGTAGAGGACGGTAAGGTAGACAAAGATTCCAAAGAAGCAGTTAATGGAGGTCAGCTTTGGGAAACCCAGCAGATGATTACAGATCAGGTCAAGGATATTGAAACTAAAGTTACGGATGGATCTGTACAATATGATAAAGATGAAACAGGTAAAAAGACCAATACAGTTACGTTAGTTGGTGGAGATGACAGTTCTCCAGTGTTAATAGACAATGTAGCGGATGGAAAGATTGAAAAGGATTCGAAAGAAGCTGTTAATGGAGGTCAGTTACATGATTACACAGAACAGCAGATGAAGACGGTTCTTGAAGATGCCAATAAGTATACGGATGAGAAAGTTAGTAGTCTTGTCAATAATGGCGTTAACGAGGCGAAATCCTATACGGATATGAAGTTTGAGACGCTAAATTATGCTATTGAGGATGTTCGCAAGGAAGCAAGACAAGCAGCAGCGATTGGTTTAGCGGTGTCCAACTTACGTTACTATGATATACCAGGATCTTTAAGTGTTTCATTTGGTAGTGGTTTGTGGCGCAGTCAATCCGCATTTGCTATTGGGGCTGGTTATACATCTGAAGATGGAAATATTCGCTCGAATGTATCTATTACGAGTGCTGGAGGTCACTGGGGGATAGGTGCTGGAATTACTCTGAGGTTGAGATGATAATAGAAAAAATGGCTGTTATTGTAAAAAAGAGAAGTATTTTAGTAAAGGTTCTGTTTGCTCTTGCCTTAATAGGCAAGAGCGAAAGCTCTGCTAACGAGAATGATAATATTTATACAGTGCATCCACCACACTTATCGATACCTAAGGGAGAACCTGGTGAAACACGTCGAATTATTATGCAGTTTTATGATTGGACTTTGATTTGTGACGAAAAACAAAAGCTTAAACATAAGCAAGGTATATGTAATGTGACACAGACTGTTCATGATCAAGAAGGAAATACCATTTTTAGTTGGTCTCTTGTGTCTACGACAAGTGGTCAAGCAGTGATGCTTTTTCGAACATTGCCAAATTCTGATATAAATGTTCCGATTCAAATGTTTGTAAAAGGTGTTAAAAAACCTGTTCTTATTCATTATACGCAATGCAATGAAACCGTTTGTTTGGCACAATCGCCTGTAGGGCCGGTTTTGACTAAACAAATAGAGCAGGACAATAAAGTACGTATTTCCTATAAACTTAAAGAAGGAAAGGTATTTTCTTTTACTGTACCATTTAAAGGGTTAAATGCGGCACTTAATTCTTTACGTCCTTAGAATCCATCGAGTATTTTTAACAAGAGTCATTTTTTCATAAATCGTTGTATTATATTTTTGAGTGTAAATTATAAGGTCAAATAAGTAAGAATTTTTATATAATATGATATCAAGGTGATTTATTGGAAAGAGTGAGAGTTTTATGAATATAAAGTCACAATAAGTTCTTTATATGTAATAGAAAATAAAGTTAGTATTTTCCATAAAGCTTAAAGAGTGATTTCGTGAGTTATTAGAAGTAAAAAAGATTAGAAATACTCGATTTAAAATAATTAAAAAGATAGCTTCCTTATAATAGTAAGTAGGCTAAATTCTTTTTTAAAGCTTTAAATGGATTTTTAGAGCGGTCTGATTAAGCATTAATATTTTTCAGATAAATTTATAATCCTAGAGAATTTTTTGAACGATAGTTTTAATTGGTATTCACAAAATAACAGCTATTGTAATTGCATTTTGTAGTACTACGGAACTTTTATTCCAGCATAATCAAAGCCATTTCATTGCATACAACAAACGAGGTTCGTGTGTGGATAACGAGATTGAAAAAAAGAAAAAATTTTTTATAAACCGTACTAATGTATAGGTTGTTGTGTCCTTAAGGGGCAGCAAATAGTATGATAATGTAGGTTTGTTACAATAGAAGTGTACTCCGTGTAAATGATATAAAGAAAAGAGCAAAATTTATAAAAATTGATGCGAACGTAAACGATTAATTTATAGTTTTAAGTTCATAAAGAGAAGCATGATTTCACGGAAACAACCAAAAGATTATACAAAAATCTGAATGATGCTAGTGTAGAAAATTTTAATGATAGGCAAAGAAAGAATGATTTCTTGTATTTATCATTTGATGCTGCATTATTGCTTTATTTAGGAATGAGAAGAAGAGTTTTCGCGTTTATTTATTGGGGGAACGCTCAAGGGATAAGAGAAATGACCCCGTTAAATTATGGTTCAAAAGAGTTAAAGCGAGGAGAAATATACGATACCAAAGCAGATCAGTTGTATGATCAGTGCGGTAGTAATACAAATAATCGTTCTGCATTGTCACGAACAGAAGCATACTCTGTTTTTGTTGATATAAAGAGACAACAGAGAAAAAAACATTATGAACAGAAACAGGCTTTTGTTCAATCTGAGACAGCTTTTGAGTTTCATAGTCAGATAATGATAGGTGCTCAAAAAACAACAAAACTCAAAGCGCCTTTTCTTCGACGGTTCCCTCCAGTAAAATCTCCACCTCTTTATGCGGCACTTGATCTCGGAACGAATAATTGTCGTCTTCTCATTGCATCTCCCAGTAAACCTGGATATTTTCGTGTTGTTGATGCTTTTTCTCGTATTGTAAGATTGGGAGAAGGTTTAATAAATAACGGTTTTCTTAATACACGAGCTATGGATCGTGCGATTGAAGCATTAAAGATTTGTCATCTAAAGCTAAAACAAAGGCATATTAAGCGTTATCGCTTGATTGCAACAGAAGCTTGTCGTTCTGCAGAAAATGGTAGACATTTTATTCAGCGTGTTTTGGAGGAGACAGGTCTTGAATTGGAAATTGTTGATCGGCAAACAGAAGCGCGTTTTGCTGTTACAGGGTGTAGTACACTTGTTGAACCAAATACTGACGCAATTGTGCTTTTTGATATTGGAGGAGGATCATCAGAAATTGTGCTACTTGATGTTTCTCAAAAGCGTTCTTTTCGTTTAGCTAGACAAATTATCGCTTGGACTTCTCTTCCTGTTGGTGTTGTTACGCTTTCTGAACGTTTTGGAGGGAATGATATTAGCTTAGATGATTTTGAAAAAATGAAAAGCTATGTGCGAGGGTTATTAAATAATTTTTCAGATCGTCATAAATTAGGAGAGTTAGCGCAAGGTTCGAAGTTTCATCTTTTGGGAACCTCCGGTACAGTTACGACTTTAGCAGGAATGTATCTTAATTTAGAGCGTTATGATAGGAAAAAAGTGGATGGCATTTGGATGAATGATGCAGACATTACTCTTATGACAAAACGCCTATTGTCATGGGATATAGAAAAACGTGTCGTAAGTCCTTTTATTGGGCGCGAGAGAGCAGATTTAGTTTTAGCTGGTTGTGCAATTTTAGATGTTATTCGGGAAGTTTGGCCAAGTCAGCGTTTAAGAGTTGCTGATCGTGGATTAAGGGAAGGAATTTTGATAGAGCTGATGTTGCGCGATGGGGTATGGTGTCGTCATAGAAAGAGCGGAGATTTAAAGCGTTAGAGAATTAAATATGGAGACAATGAATAACGATGAAAAAAACAACAAAAACACCGAGGGGTGGCTACGGAGGTTCAGGGTCACATGAATTATATCAGCGCGTAAAAAAGAAAGCAGGAACCATTAAAGCTTCATCACGACGATGGTTAGAGAGGCATCTGAATGATCCTTATGTCCATCAATCAAAAGTAGATGGTTATCGTTCGCGTGCGGCTTATAAACTCATTGAAATTAATGAGCGTTATAGGTTTTTGAAAAAAGGTCAAAAGGTTATTGATCTAGGAGCAGCACCTGGGGGATGGTGTCAGGTGGCTGAGCGTATAGTAGGGTCAAGTGATGAAGATCCTAGCGTTGTTGGTATTGATTATTTACATGTTGATCCATTGCCTAGAGTTGCCATGTTGGAAATGGATTTTTTGCATACAGATGCACCGCAGAAATTAATTGAAACTTTAGGGACAAAACCGGATGTGGTTCTTTCTGATATGGCAGCGCCAACAACAGGTCATCGTCAGACGGATCATTTAAGAACGATTTATTTATGTGAAGTTGCGGCTGATTTTGCTCTTTCGGTTCTTAAGCCTGGGGGACATTTTTTAGCAAAGGCTTTTCAAGGAGGAGCAGAAAACACTCTTCTCACGATACTAAAACAGCATTTTAAAAAAGTCTATCATGTTAAACCGCCTGCAAGCCGATCAGAATCAGTAGAGCTTTATCTTCTAGCACTTGAATTTAAGGGAAAAACAAAAATACAAGAATAGCGCCTTCTTTTAAGAAGATTTAACTTTACTTAACCTATTTAGATGTGATGATTTTTTCTCAAAGAGTTATCGGCGATATTGACAGTTTTTCTGTTATCAATGATGAAAAACTGGTAAAACTAATGTATTGCCTATAGAGGTAGAGAGATTGATTCCTCAGAGAGTGCTTCCAATGAAATTTCTTGATCAAGCTAAGGTTTATATTCGTTCTGGTAATGGAGGTTCTGGAGCAGTATCATTTCGTCGTGAAAAATTCATAGAATTTGGGGGACCTGATGGGGGGAATGGAGGACGGGGTGGTGATGTTTGGGCTCTTGTTGTTGATGGGCTTAACACGCTGATTGATTATCGCTACCAACAGCATTTTAAAGCAAAAACAGGGGGGCATGGCAAGGGTCGTAATATGACGGGTGAAAAGGGTGACGATGTCATCCTTAAAGTTCCGGTTGGGACGCAAATTTTTGAAGAAGATAATACAACGTTAATCTGTGATTTAACGGAAGTGGGACAGCGCTATCGTCTTGCAAAAGGAGGGAATGGCGGTTTTGGTAATCTTCATTTTACAACATCGACAAATCGGGCACCGCGTCGTGCAAATCCAGGTTTGGCTGGAGAAGAGCGCGCAGTATGGCTTCGCTTGAAATTAATTGCTGATGCTGGGCTTGTTGGTTTACCTAATGCTGGAAAATCAACTTTTTTAGCTTCTGTAACGGCTGCAAAACCAAAAGTTGCAGATTATCCTTTTACCACTCTACATCCTCATCTTGGTGTTGTACGTATTGATGGTCGTGAATTTGTTTTGGCTGATATTCCAGGATTAATTGAAGGAGCGCATGAAGGTGTGGGAATTGGAGATCGTTTTTTAGGACATGTAGAACGTTGTCGCGTACTGCTTCATCTGATTTCTTCTCAAGAAGAAGATGTAGCAAAAGCATATCAAATTGTGCGTCATGAACTTGAGGCATATGGAAATAATCTAAGTGATAAGACTGAAATTGTCGCTTTAAGCCAGATAGATACTCTGACAATTGAAGAGCGTAAAACGAAACAAGAAGCTTTGCAAAGAGCTGCGGGTCAACCTGTTATGATGTTTTCTGCGGTTAGCCGCGAAGGTTTAGAAAATGTGCTGCGGGCTGGTGCACATATTATTGAAATGTCACGCAAAGAGGAGATCAGTGGGGATAGCAAGGTTGATTGAGATGGCTGTTGGATCGCAAAAACTTACACACTATAAACGTATTGTGGTCAAGATTGGATCTGCCCTTTTGGTTGATCCTCAGACAGGTTTACGGGTTGAATGGCTTAAAAGCTTGATCAGTGATGTTGTTGAATTGCACAAAAAAGGCGTAGAGATATTGTTGGTGTCTTCAGGCGCTATTGCTTTAGGAAGGACATTGCTACAGCTTCCTAAGGGCGTTTTGAAATTGGAAGAAAGTCAGGCATGTGCTGCTTTGGGGCAAATTGAGTTAGCAAAAACCTATGGTGATGCGCTTGCTCAACATGGGCTCAAAACAGGCCAAATTTTGCTCACTTTATTTGATACGGAGGAGCGAAGGCGTTATCTCAATGCACGTGCAACGATTGAGATGCTTTTATATTTGGGAGCTGTGCCTGTTATTAATGAGAATGATACTGTTGCAACAACTGAAATTCGTTATGGTGATAATGATCGTTTAGCTGCACGTGTGGCAACAATGGTGAGGGCAGATCTTTTAATACTTTTATCTGATATTGATGGTCTTTATACAAAGTCTCCCCATAGTGATCCTACGGCTGAATTTATACCTTTTGTTGCATCCATTACGCATGATATCGAAAAAATGGCAGATGTTGCTGCTTCAGAGTTTTCACGGGGAGGAATGAAGACTAAGCTTGATGCCGGAAAAATCGCTAATGCTGCTGGAACGGCGATGATTATCACCTCAGGCAAGCGTATGAATCCCCTTGCTGCAATTGACAAAGGTGAACGTAAGAGTTTTTTTGCGGCAAGTAAGAAATCTGTCAGTGCTTGGAAAACATGGATTTCTGGTCATTTAGATCCATCTGGTGTTTTGACGATTGATCAAGGAGCCATTAGGGCCCTTGAAACAGGAAAATCGTTATTAGCTGCAGGGGTTATTGCCGTTGAGGGAAATTTCCAGCGTGGGGATACGGTTGCAATTGTTGGTACAGATGGAGTTGAGATTGCGCGTGGACTTGTAAGCTATGACAAAGATGAGGCTGTACGCATTATAGGACATAAAAGTGAAGAAATTGAAGCTATTCTTGGGTATGAGGCGCGCTCTGCTATGGTGCATCGTAATGATATGATTGTACGTTGCTTGACCAATTCTGTTTAAAAAAGTTACTTTTGTTTTTATTGTTTTGGCAGAGTGGATGATACGATGACTTTAGAAGAACAAATGAAAGATATGGGACAAAAAGCGCGCTATGCTGCTGCAGCGTTGGCTGTTGCTTCTTCTGAGCAAAAGAACAATGCATTGGAAATGATCGCTTTAAGTCTGGAGGCTCAGTCAGATGAGATTTTACGGGCGAATTGTCAAGATTTAGAGAATGCTGCTCAGAATAATTTGAAAGCTGCAATGATTGATCGGCTAAAATTAGATGACTTGCGTTTACGTGCAATGATAGACAGTGTTCGCCAAGTTGCTCGTTTATCTGATCCTGTTGGACAGGTCATGAGCGCGTGGAAACGTCCAAATGGGCTTCATATAAGTCGTGTACGAACACCTCTTGGTGTGATTGGTATTATTTATGAAAGTCGTCCAAATGTTACAGTTGATGCGAGTTCTTTGTGCTTAAAAGCAGGCAATGCTGCGATTTTGCGTGGTGGTTCGGATAGCTTTCATTCTTCTCATGCTCTTCATGTAGCTTTGGTACAAGGTTTAGAGCGCTCTGGTTTACCCAAAGATGCTATTCAAATGGTTGGAACGACAGATCGCGCTGCCGTTGGGGAAATGCTCAAAGGATTGGATGGAGCGATTGATGTGATAGTACCACGTGGTGGAAAGAGCCTTGTTGCCCGCGTTCAGTCTGATGCACGTGTTCCAATTTTTGCTCATTTGGAGGGACTTTGTCATATTTATATTGATAAATCGGCAGATTTAGATATGGCACGCAATATTGTTTTAAATGCAAAGTTGCGGCGGACAGGGATATGCGGTGCTGTTGAGACAGTTCTCATTGACAGTCAGGCATTAAAAAAGTTTCTTCCTGTTTTAACTGCTTTACAGGAGAAGGGGTGTGAAATTCGTGCTACAGAAGATATTGTTTTTCTTATGCCAGATGTCAAATTAGCTTCTGAAGAAGATTGGTCGCATGAATATCTTGATGCTATTCTTTCTGTTAAAACGGTTGAGGGTGTTGAGGGAGCCATTTCTCATATCAAGCGTTATTCATCAGGACATACGGAATCGATTATTGCTGAGGATTTGGAAGTGGTGAAGAATTTTTTTAATCATTTAGATTCAGCTATTTTGCTGCACAATGCGTCCACACAATTTGCTGATGGAGGTGAATTTGGTTTTGGAATGGAAATTGGTATTGCAACAGGAAAAATGCATGCACGTGGCCCGATAGGTGTTGAACAGCTAACTTCATTTCAATATCATGTTAAAGGAAATGGTCAGGTTAGAGCTTGAGAACACCATTTTTTCCATGGAAAAATTGTATGCCACATGTTGAAAGATCCAATGTTGTGGGTCTTTTTGGTGGTTCCTTTAATCCACCGCATGCAGGGCATCTTTTTGTTGCAAAAATTGCCATTCGGCGTTTGCATCTTGATCAGTTATGGTGGATGATCACTCCAGGAAATCCTTTAAAGGATCGTACACAGTTGCTCTCTTTAGAGGAGAGAATGCAATTAAGTTTTAAACTTATTGACCATCCGAAAATTCGCCTAACAGGTTTTGAACAGGCTATAGGGAGCAAAGTATCAATAGATACAATTTTTCATATTCTTACCCATTACAGTGGCGTAAATTTTGTATGGATTATGGGGGCAGATAGTTTTATGACGATACATCATTGGTATCGATGGCATGATATCGTTTCTATGCTTCCTATTGCGATTATTGATCGTCCTTTAGGCAATCGGTCGGCACTTTCTTCTCCTATGGCACATATTTATCGTCGTTTTCGTTTGGATGAGAGAGAAAGTAAGCGATTACCTTTTATCAAGCCACCAGTTTGGACTTATTTGCATGGACCTTTATCTTTTCAATCTTCAACAAACCTGCGTTTGAAAAAGAATGATTTTTCTTGAACATTTCATAAGATTCTGCTTCTCTTTAGAGAAATCTCTTTTTAGATTCCACAATGATAAGAAAGGATATTGATCTGAAAAATATTGCACACAAACACTCTTACGATAGTATGCCTTCAAAAGAAAAAAAAGTTTTTTCTGTTAGAGAGAGTCTTGAAGTTATTCTCAAGAGCTTAGAAGATACAAAAGCAGAAGATATTGTTGCTATTGATATTCGGGGGAAGTCATCTTTGGCTGATTATATGGTCATAGCTTCAGCAAATTCGCAGCGTCATGTATCTTCTGTTGCTGATCATTTATTACATACTTGGAAAGATAGTGGGCAGGGGCTTGCGCGTGTAGAAGGGCTTGCTGGAGGTGACTGGGTATTGATTGATACAGGTGATATTATCATTCATCTTTTTCGTCCAGAAATTCGCCTTTTTTATAATTTAGAAAAAATATGGATGACTCCGGATTTAAACGATACAGCTTTGCTTCTCTTCGGAGATCATTAAAATGCAAATTTCTATTTTTGCGGTTGGTCGTATGAAAAGTGGGGCGGAGCAAAAATTAGTTCAGCATTATTTGGATCGTTTTTCTAAAATTTCTGGAGTTGTAGGCTTTCATTTAAAAAAATTACAAGAGATACCAGAAAGTCGTGCTCAAACAGCGTGTCAACGTATGGAGGAAGAGGGGAGAAGACTTATTGAATTTTTACCTGAAAAATGTCGATTAATTGTGTTAGATGAGCGTGGAGAATCGATTTCTTCAATTTCTTTTTCTGAAAAATTGAGGTGTTATCGTGATGAAGGCATTCGAGATGTCGTCATTGCTTTGGGAGGACCTGATGGACATAATGAACAAATAAGGAAGCATGCTGATTTTCTTTTATCTTTTGGTTTGATGACGTGGCCACATCAAATCGCACGTATTCTTCTTACAGAACAACTTTACCGCGCTGTGACAATCGAAAATAATCATCCGTATCATCGTTTTTAATATTTTTGTGCAATTTTTAGCACTTATTTATATATTTATTAATATTGTTTTAGCTGACACCATTTAAAGCATCTCTAATGTATACGATGAGGTGTCATGGTTGGGCAAATGAAAAAGCTTCTTCATAGAAAGATGCTATATTTATATGGGGAGTGCGTGATATTTGTCATTTTGCTCTTGAGTATGTTTTTTTGCTTTTCTGTATCGCATGCGGAAGATACAATGAGGAGTACGGAAGCACATAAAGAATTAGGAGAAATTCGCCAAAACATTTCACTTTCGCGTGAGCGTGTTGCTTTTCTTACGCATCAGGTTGAGCATTTAAAAAAAGATCAACGTGTTTTGAGTGATGCACTCATAAAGGCGGCTAAAGAAGAACGTACAGTAGCAGATGATATTGCTAAAAGGGAAGAAAAGCTTAAAAAAATGATAGAAGAGCGGGTACAAGTCTATCAAAGTTTAAAAAATCGTCGCACTGAATTTGCGGAAGTTCTTGCAATTTTGGAACGTATGGGATTGAATCCGCCTCCTGCTCTTATGATACAGCCAGAGGACGCGTTGGCTTCTATACGTAGTTCTGTTTTATTAGGTACTGTTATTCCTCAGATGCAAGAGAAAACACGAGATTTAACACAGAAACTCAAGGAGTTGACCAATTTGAGTAATTCCATTACTACGGAATATACGGCATTAAAGACAAAACTGCAAAATCAAGCAGAGCAGCGAAAACGTCTAGAGCTTTTATTAGACAAAAAAAACAAACTACAAAAAAAATCAGAAAAAGAACTTACAGAACAGCAACAAAAAAATATTGCTCTTGCTAAAAAAGCGCAGTCTTTGGAAGAATTGATTTTAGAGCTCGACCGTCAGTCAAAACTTAGCTCTGATGCATCAGTACAGGTACGGAAAAGTTTGCAATTGTTAGAACAGTCCAATTTTGAAAGCCGAAAAGGTTCTTTACTTTTTCCTGTTTCAGGAAAAAGAATACATCGCTCTAACAAAAATTCGCAGATTACGCGCTTTGGTGAAACGATAGAAACAGAGTCAGGAGCTGTTGTTATATCACCTGTAGATGCTTTTGTTGCTTTTGCTGGGCCATTTCGTTCTTACGGACAGTTAATTATTCTTAATGTTGGAAATGGTTATCATATTATTCTTACTGGAATGTCGAGAATTAATGTAAAACAGGGGCAGTTTGTCCTTTCTGGTGAGCCTCTGGGTATAATGGAGATGCAATTTATTTCAAACAGTGTTGCATTGGATATAGGAAAAACTTCTCCAATGCTTTACATTGAGTTTAGAAAGCAGGGAAAACCTGTAAATCCAACTCCTTGGTGGCAGACTGAAAAAATAAGAAGGAGCCAAAATGATTCGTAAAGTTATTCTTTTGGTCGCTGGGGTATTGCTCGGCGCCTGTTCAATGATTATGGTGCAGTCTGTTGCTGCGAATAATGAAGATAATGCATATAAAAAGCTAGCTATATTTGGCGATGTTTTTGAGCGCGTGCGTATGCAGTACGTTACAGTTCCAGATGATAAAAAGCTTATTGAAAATGCTATCAATGGCATGCTCACATCACTGGACCCTCATTCATCTTATTTGAATGCTGAAGAAGCCAAGGATATGCGGGATTCTACGAAAGGAGAGTTCGGAGGTCTTGGTATTGAGGTCACTATGGAAAAAAACTTGATTAAAGTTGTTTCACCAATGGATGATACTCCCGCTTCAAAAGCAGGTATTTTAGCAGGAGACCTTATTTCAAAAATTGATGATGTACAAACGAATGGTCAAACATTGAATGAAGCTGTTAATAAGATGCGAGGTGCTCCTGGAACACCAATTACCTTAACAATTATTCGTTCTGGTGTTGATAAGCCATTTGAAGTGAAGATTGTTCGTGATATTATCAAGGTAAAAGCGGTGAAGTATCGGGTTGAGGGCGATATTGGATATTTAAGAGTTATCCAGTTTTCTGAGCAGACATTAGGTAATCTTCTGGCGGCAATTAAAGATATCCAATCTAAAATTCCTGAAGATAAGCTAAAAGGTTACGTTCTTGATTTGCGACTTAATCCTGGTGGGCTTTTAGATCAAGCTGTTAATGTTTCGAGTGCTTTTCTCAATAAAGGTGAAATTGTGTCGACTCGTGGGCGCAAAAAGAGTGATGTGATAAGGTTTGATGCGAAGCCAGGTGATGTTATCCATGGAAAACCGCTCATTGTCCTTATTAATGGTGGTTCGGCAAGTGCTTCTGAAATTGTTGCGGGTGCATTACAAGATCATCGTCGTGCAACAATTTTAGGGACGCAGTCTTTTGGTAAAGGATCTGTTCAAACAATTATTCCTTTGGGTGAAAATGGAGCTTTACGCTTAACAACAGCACTTTATTACACGCCATCTGGCACTTCTATTCAAGGAACAGGGATCACGCCTGATATTATTGTAGAGCAACCACTCCCTGAAAAATATAAGGGTTATGATGTAAAAGTTGGTGAGTCTGCATTAAAAGGACATATCAAAGGAAAACGAGAGAGTAATAAAGGATCTGGTTCAGCTGCTTTTGTTCCGAAAGACCCTAAAGATGATATTCAATTGAATGAGGCCTATAAGCTGTTACGAGGTGAAATGGCAAATGCAGCATTTCCACCAGATCCCAATAAGGATGTGTTAAAGTGAGAAATGATATCTATAGCTTGCGATTTTGAGGAATATTAAATGGATGCAGGTATTAATTTGAAGATTCTTCCATATCGCAAATGTGTTGGGATTGTTGTCTTTAATCATGAGGGTAAAGTTTGGGTTGGGCGTCGTTTAATGACGCCTATTCATGCAGAGACTGAGATATCTCATCGTTGGCAGCTTCCTCAAGGAGGGATTGATGAAGATGAAAAACCATTAGATGCAGCATATCGTGAACTTTATGAAGAAACGGGTATTCGATCTGTAAAGTTGATTAAAGAAGCACAAAATTGGTTCCACTATGATTTTCCACAAGAACTTATTGGGTGTACATTAAGCAATAAATATCGTGGACAAATACAAAAGTGGTTTGCTTTCCAGTTTACGGGAAAGCTTTCTGAAATTGCGATTAATCCGCCACCAGATGGCAATAAAGCGGAATTCGATCAATGGAAATGGATTGATCTAGAAACCCTTCCGTTGATCGCTGTTTCTTTTAAAAAGCATGTCTATATGAAAGTTGTCAGCGAATTTCGAGGTAGCCTTAGACCATTATAAAAGCTATATGATTATGAGAAAGCTTTTTTATTAAGACGCTTTATATCATTTATAAATAATAAACATGTTTCTCTTTTATGTAAAGAACAGGAATATAAAATGAAAAAATTATTTAATTTACTTATAGTTTTTACTCTCTTGAGTATTTCATCTGTTGCATTTGCAACAAATTCAAAAACTCCTGCATCAAAAGATGCGGCAGCGACATTGCCAAATGGAGCTTCTTCTTTGACTGAAACCTACGGTTTGTGGACTATTAATTGTGGTATACAAGAAGGGAAAAGAATTTGTTTTATGCACCGTCAAGAAGTGAATGATCAGGGGCGTGTTGTTGTGGCTATGAGCCTTATTCTCAATGCTGAGGGTGTTGTATCTGGTAATTTAACAGTTCCTTTTGGCATTTTGGTTTCTAAGCCTGTTCGTTTACAAGTTGATGAGGGAAAAGCTGTTATCGAAACTGGTATTCGGACTTGTGTACCAGCAGGTTGCATGGTTCCTGTCGTTTTTGACAAAAATCACGTAGCAGCTTTACGTTCTGGAAAACAGTTAAAGTTGGCGATGACAATTGCTGCTGCAGGTGAACCAGCTTTGAATGATTTATTTGTTCAGCTCAATGGTTTTAGCAGTGCTCTTAACCGTTTGACAGCTTTGCAGAAATAATTTTAAAAATAAAATAAAAGCGGCCTTTAAAAGGCCGTTTTTAGTTTGTTTGTTTTCTATATATTAATAATTAAAACGATGAGATTTAAGATTAATCCTATAAGGGATATTCAGATTTTTTGCTGTTTCTTCTATTTTCATATGCTATTTTTAATTTTGATATTTGTTTTCTAGCTGCATCGTCATTAAATAGAGAGATGAAGAATCTAGATGTCTGGTTTTTATTCAAGAAAAAAGAGTATTGAAGTATAAAACCATTTTTTGATACAAAAACCTGCTTTAATGAAGGTTTTCTATACGCTCTTCTGTTTCCTCGATTGAAAGGGATGACGCATGATTTATGCATTGCTTCGGACGATTGATTTGATTTTTAATATTTATATTGATATTTTAATCGCTAGTGTCATTTTTTCTTGGCTTTATGTCTTTAATATCATAAATTCGCGCAATCGCTTTGTTGTTTTGATAGGAAGCTTTCTAAATCGTCTTACAAATCCGGTTCTAAGCCGTGTCCGGCAAATTTTACCAAATTTTGGAACAATTGATATTTCACCTATTGTAGTGTTCATTATTATTTATTTTATTCGTACTTTCATGTGGCGCGTTTACGCAAACATGTATTTATAGAAATATTACTTGAGGCGAATACATGTTTTATCAAGTTGATAAAAATAACTTGATTTTGTTTGTATATCTCATTCCCAAATCATCCGTTGACAAAATAATAGGGGTTGAATGTAGGGATGGTGAAAAACAATATCTGGTTATACGCCTTCGTGCTGTTCCTGAAGATGGAAAAGCGAATAAAGCTCTCATTAAATTTCTTGCGAAGCAGTGGAAAATACCATCTTCTTCTATTTCTCTGAAAAACGGCGCAATATCTCGCTACAAACAACTTTACTTTTCAACACATTTAGAAGAGCTAAAGCAGATATGGCAATCCTTTAGAGATTGCATCTCGTAGAAAAAATAAATAATAAAGCCTATTAAAAAAACAGGCTTTATTTTATTAAAATCGTTATATTTTTTTATTGCGCTCAACAGCTTTCTTAATTAATTCATGAGCAAAGTTTTTATCACGCCATCCTTCAATTTTAGCCCATTTTCCAGGTTCCAGATCTTTGTAATGCTTGAAGAAATGTTCAATTTGTTTGAGTGTAATCTCGGGAAGATCTGTATAGTCATGAATATTAATATAGCGTTTTGTTAATTTTGGAGTGGGAATGGCAATAATTTTTTCATCTTTACCACCATCATCTTCCATCATCAGAGCTCCGATGGGGCAAACATTGATAACACAACCAGGCATAAGTGGACGGGTATTACAGATAAGGACATCAATAGGATCACCATCATCTGAAAGTGTATGAGGGACAAAACCGTAATTTCCAGGATAAACCATTGATGTATGAAGAAAACGGTCAACAAATAATGCGCCCGACTTTTTATCCATCTCATATTTTATTGGTTGACCACCAAGGGAGACTTCCACAATAACGTTAATATCTTCTGGTGGATTTTTGCCTACAGGTATTTCCTTAATATTCATAGAGACATCCTTTCTGGGATATAGTGAGGCTCAATACAATTAAATATTTTATAAATATTTTACCAAAGAGATTATCAAATTAGCTTAAAATTGATGCACGTGTTTTTTCAAAACGTTTACGTTCATTAGGATCAAGATAGAGTTTGCGGAGACGAATATTTTTAGGGGTTACCTCCACAAGTTCATCATCTTGTATCCACGATAAGGCACGTTCTAATGTCATTCTAATGGGAGGCGTTAGCTTTACGGCTTCATCTTTTCCGGAAGCGCGCATATTGGTGAGTTTTTTTCCTTTTAACACATTAACTTCTAGGTCATTATCTCGTGAGTGGATGCCAATAATCATACCTTGATAGACTTTCACACCCGCATCGATGATCATAGGTCCACGATCTTCAAGATTAAAAAGAGCATAAGCGACAGATTCACCATTGTCATTTGAAATCATAACACCATTAACGCGACCAGCAATGTCTCCTTTATAAGGTTCATAAGCATGGAAAAGGCGATTCATAATTGCTGTACCACGTGTATCCGTTAAAAGTTCAGATTGATAACCAATGAGTCCTCTGGTTGGCGCATAAAAAACAAGTCGGACACGATTACCCCCAGAAGGGCGTAATTCCACCATTTCGCCCTTACGTTCAGACATTTTTTGTACAACAGTACCGGAATATTCTTCATCAACATCGATAACAACTTCTTCGATTGGTTCAAGAGTTATTCCATTTTCATCTTTTTGCATAACAACACGTGGGCGTGAAACACTAAGTTCAAATCCTTCACGGCGCATATTTTCAATGAGAACTGCAAGCTGTAATTCTCCTCGTCCTGAAACATAGAAAGAATCTTTATCGGCTGATTCTTCAATTTTAAGAGCGACGTTGCCTTCTGCTTCTTTTAACAATCTGTCACGAATGACACGACTTGTTACTTTATCGCCTTCAGTTCCAGCAAAGGGACTATCGTTGACGAGAAAACTCATAGTAACAGTAGGAGGATCAATTGGTTGGGCAGTAAGGGGTTCATTAACAGTAGGATCACAGAAAGTATCAGCAACGGTACCTTTTTGTAGACCTGCAATCGCAACAATATCACCAGCACTTCCTTCTTCAATAGGTTGCCGTTCTAAGCCACGAAATGCTAAAATCTTTGAAATACGCCCAGTTTCTAAAAGTTTTCCATCTTGTCCAAGAACCTTGACATTTTGGTTGGGTTTTAGAGAGCCAGAATGAATCCGCCCTGTAATAATTCGTCCCAAAAACGGATCCGCTTCAAGAATAGTTCCAATCATGCGAAACGGTCCTTCTGCTACACTAGGAGAAGGGACATGCTGCGTCACAAGATCAAATAAAGGACTTAATCCCTGATCTTTTGGTCCCTCGGGGGCTTCAGCCATCCATCCATCGCGTCCAGATCCATAAAGAATAGGAAAATCAAGCTGTTCGTCGGTTGCATCAAGAGCAGCGAAAAGGTCAAAAACCTCATTAATGACTTCATCAACGCGTGCATCAGGTCGGTCAATTTTATTAATAGCAACAATAGGGCGCAACCCCACTTTCAATGCTTTGCCAACGACAAATTTTGTTTGTGGCATTGGTCCTTCAGCAGCATCAACAAGTACAATGGCTCCATCAACCATATTTAGAATGCGTTCAACTTCTCCACCAAAGTCGGCGTGCCCTGGTGTATCAACAATATTAATTCGAGTATCTTTCCAAACAACAGATGTCACTTTCGCTAGGATTGTAATTCCGCGTTCTTTTTCAATATCGTTTGAATCCATCATACGTTCACTTGTACGCTGATTATCACGGAAGTTTCCTGATTGCTTGAGTAGTCCGTCTACAAGCGTTGTTTTCCCATGGTCAACGTGGGCAATGATGGCAATGTTACGCAATTGCATAAATTTTCTTCTTTTCGTTTAATGAAATTTCATTTGAGGCAGAGTCTTTACATTCTTTGCCTGACTATTACAAAACCTTTTACATGTTTTTTTATAATTTTGGAAGATGGAGGTAATATTTTTATGGTAAAACTATTCATCCAAGTCTTTAAGGCTCTATTAAGCTTCAATTACTGGAGCTTCGTAAAAAGTTTTTTATAGTACGGATGTTTTATTCTCGAGCTAAGAATTGTCCATAAAAATCACTGTCAATTTGATTTTTATCAATATGATGTAAGGAATTTATATGAACGCTTGTAAGAATAAGTAAGTATAAAGCTAGCTGTATTATTGTTGTCGTTTTGCAAAGAGATTGATAAAAATCCCGAAGATCTCTCAATCCATAGCCAATTTATTGACGATTGTACGACATTTTTATTCTAATAAAGCTTTTTCTTATTCTATAACTTGTCAATCAAAATCCAGATCTAATGCAACCGTGTATTTGAGGTAAATATTGAGACGATTAAGCATTTTATAAGAAGTTCTAGCTTTTGTATGCCAGATTGGGTCAATAGTTATATCTGTTTTATTTATTTATGAAACCGGAATACAGTCTTATTTAGAAGGAATATGAAGGCATCAAAAGAAAATTCTTATCTTTGCCGTTAAGACAAATTTATGCTTTCAAAAGCATCTAAGCAATATCTTTAAAACCATGAAGATAGTGCATTGCCTCACACTTTTGTTAATCGCATTCTCTAATAGGAGTATGCGTTTCATGCCAAACAGAACGCTTTAAACAGAATAGACTTGTTGTTGCATATTCATGTACTTAAGAGAGATTTTTGAACGTACACTACATCCATTTCATGATAGGGCTCATAAATGATATAATATACGCGAATAGTATACTATCAACACCGTTGTGAAGAAATATAAAGCCTATTGAGCATATCATTATTATTCTTTCTCAGCTGTCAATATTGCAACAGTTTTTGATGCGAGAGAGAGGATATAAGAAGTATTTAATTTTTTCTTGAATAGTTTTTAGCTATACACCAATCCCCTTTGTGACAGGCAAGAAGATAACTTTAATTCATTTAATATGAGAAGCTTTATGATGAGGCAAATTTACGATATTCGGAGCTGTTATTCAATAAAAATAATAAATTGTCTATGGAGCGATGCGCTAGAAAATAAATTAATGGAGCTTATTCTCTTCTGGAAAGATCTTAGGTTACATGACAAAGTCTTTCCAGAAGAAAGAGTTTTTACTTTACATGTTTAAAGAAGAGTTCCTGACAAAATGATGGAAGCTACAGAAAAATAGATTATAATGCCCATGACATCTACTAAAGTTGCCACAAAAGGCGCAGAAGCACTTGCTGGATCAAATTTTAAACCTTTAAGAATAAAAGGCAGCATAGATCCAGAAAGAGAACCAAAGGTAACGATTCCGACTAAAGCTGTACCTACTGTTGTCGAAACAGCAATCCAATGTTGCCCATAGTCGTAGATACCGAATTGTTGCCAAATAGCAATGCGCGTAATGCCAATAATTCCGAGTAAGAGACCAAGAGATAGTCCTGTTGGAATTTCACGAATGAACACTTTCCACCAGTCTTTCAACGTGAGTTCACGTAAAGCCAATGCACGGATAATAAGGGATGTAGCCTGTGAGCCGGAATTTCCTCCTGAGCTCATAATGAGAGGTATGAACAGTGTAAGAATAATCGCTTTTTCGAGTTCTGTTTCGAAATGTTGCATAGCACTTGCTGTCAGCATTTCACCGACAAAGAGTAAAGCGAGCCATCCGCCGCGTTTTTTCATCATTTCAGGAAACTTAATTTGCATATAGGGCTTATTAAGCGCTTCCATACCCCCAAATTTATAGGCATCTTCATTCATCTCATCAACCATAGTATCAAGAACGTCATCGACGGTTACAATGCCAATGACATGGTTACTTTCATCAACTACAGGCACAGAGAGAAGATCATGGCGCTGGAAAAGGCGTGCGATGTCTTCATGATGTGTGAAGGGCGATATTGTAATGGGCGAGTCATGGGTAGGGACATTAAGAATTTGTTCATCAGGTGAGGCAAGAATAAGGTTACGCAGTGAAACAGCTTTGAGAAGAATACCTGTTTTAGGGTCAATTACATAGCTGGTATAAACGGTTTCACGTGTTCGCTCGACCTCACGAATGTGATCCAAAGTTTTTTGTATAGTCCAGTTTGAAGGAACGGCTATAAACTCTGTTGTCATCAGTGCCCCTGCTGTATGATCAGGATAACTGGTGAGTTTCTTAAGTTCAGCGCGCGTTAAGGGTTTAAGCAAGGCATAAAGTCGTGTGCGGGTTTCTTTATCCATTTCTTGAAAGACGTCTGCAGCAGCATCGGCAGACATGCCATCAAGAATTTCAACAGCACGATTTATAGGGAGAAGTTCTAGGATGGAAGCAGGTTGCTCAAGCTCGGGTTTATCAAAAAGTTCGATAACATAATCAAGAGGCAGAAGACTAAGAATGGTTACACGTTCCATGATATCGAGGTCATTGATGATATCAATAGAGTCTGCAAAATGCTGATTTTTTAACTTTTCAGCGAGAGCTTCAGGAGAAAAATTTTTGAAGTCGAAGGTCGTTTTAATTTCAGTCATGATAAAGTACCTCCTGAAGAGTTGGAGAGTTGTAAATCTAGATAATAGATGAGATAAAAACAAAAGTTTATGGAAGATTTAAAAAAACTCCCCAGCTATATTCCCAATTGTTAATATTTGAAGTAAAGTCAAGGGTGAATTATAAGTTATAAACAAGTTTCTGAATCACTAAAACGAGAATACAGCTTAATTTGAGGATAATATAATATAAAAATCAGTTCTGATTTTTACCATCATTTCTTTAATGTAGTTTTGTGATTTTCAAAAGAATCTACAGCAATATTTTGTAAAGAGTGGAGATTATGCCTTTCTTCAAGTGTTTTTATTAATATGCAATTCTATTGTGGTGTGCGAGCGAATAATCTTTATTTCTCCAATATAATATGTTTTGAAATGAAAGAATTTTACGATTTCTAGTTTTTTATTCAATAGCGTTTGGAAAGGTCGTTTTGAAACTCACGAAATAGTTTTAGTATATTATCAATTTGTGTCGTAAAGATAATCGTTACAGCTTAAATTTATAATGGAGACATAAAGTATTATGACAAAAGCAGCAATGCTGGACTGGAAGGGATTTTCAGGTCTTCCTGATTTTTCTTCTATCAGTGATGAAGATTTTAAACCCGCTTTTGAACAGGCACTTCAAGAAGCCGAAGAAGAACTAGAGGCGATTGCGATGGTGCAAGAACCACCAACGCTTGAGAATTTTTTTCAGCCTTTTGAGCTTTGTGGCAAAGCGCTTGATCGTGTCTGTTCAATATTTTTCTTGCGCACCAGTGCTCATACGAATGTATTAATTCAACAGCTAGAGCAAGAGTTCGTTGTAAAACTTTCTCGGTATTCTTCAAAAATGATGATGGATGCACGGATATTTGCGAAAATAGATGCGCTTTATAAACAGTCGCAGCTGGGCATATTTGAGAGTGAAACAACACGTGTTCTTGAATTATGGTGGAAAAAGTTTGTTTGTCGTGGGGCAAAACTCGATGAAAAAGCTAAGAAACGGCTTTTGGAAATTAATGAAAGACTTGCTTTTTTAAATGCTACTTTTGGACAAAATGTCTTAAATGATGAAGCTGAATGGATTCTGTTTTTAAAACAGACCGACTTATCTGGTTTACCGCAAGATCTCATTGATTCAATGAAGGAAATTTCGTGTGAAAGAGGTAATGAAGAAGCGTATGCATTAACACTAGCACGTTCGATTGTTGAACCTTTTTTAAAATTCTCTGATCGTCGTGATTTGCGTGAGGTTGCATTCCAAGCTTGGGCTAAACGTGGTGAAAATAATAACAAGAATGATAATAAAACAATTATTGTAGAGATTGTTGCGCTTCGAGATGAGCAGGCTAAATTATTAGGATATAAATCTTTCGCAGATTTGAAACTCGATAATACCATGGCTAAAAGTGTTGATTCCGTTATGGATTTGCTTATGCCTGTATGGGAGCGCGCAAGAGCGAAGGCTTCTACTGAGCAAATTGAATTACAAAATTTTGCCAACAATCAGGGCAGCAATGAATCTTTAGCGGCTTGGGATTGGCGTTATTATGCTGAAAAACTTCGCACTGAAAAACTTTCTTTCGATAGCGCTGAGATTAAATATTATTTTCAGCTTGATCGTATGATTAAAGCGGCTTTTGGGGTAGCAGAAAAACTCTTTGGCATTACATTTGAAGAAAAAAACGCTGTTGCACTTTGGCATCCTGATGCACGTTTGTGGGAAGTAAAAAAGTCTGATGGAAGTCTACTTGGGCATTTCATTGGTGATTATTTTGCACGTTCTTCAAAACGGTCCGGTGCGTGGATGAGTAGTTTGCAATCACAATATAAATTGGATGGCGGACAAAAGCCTATTATCTACAATGTTTGTAATTTTGCTAAACCTTCTAAAGGGGAGGTTGCTCTTTTATCACTCGATGATGCGCGTACGCTTTTCCACGAATTTGGGCATGCATTGCATGGTTTGCTTTCTGATGTCACATGGCCATCTGTATCGGGAACATCGGTTTCGCGTGATTTTGTTGAGCTGCCTTCTCAACTTTACGAACATTGGTTAACTGTACCAAAGATTTTACAAACTTATGCTACGCATGCAAAAACAGGACATCCTATGCCGCAAGTATTAATGGATAAGGTTTTGTCAGCACAGACATTTAATGCTGGCTTTGCTGCAGTTGAATTTACTTCATCAGCTCTTGTAGATATGGCTTTTCATAAAGGACAAAAGGTAACTGATCCAACAGTGTTTGAACGCCAAGAATTAGAAAAGCTGCAAATGCCTGATACAATTATTATGCGCCATCGTCCTCCACATTTTACGCATATATTTTCAGGTGATGGTTACGCCGCTGGTTACTATTCTTATATGTGGTCGGAAGTCCTTGATGCTGATGCTTTTCAGGCTTTTGAAGAAACGGGAGATGTTTTTAATTCAGAGCTTGCTGATAAGTTGAAACGTTTTATTTACTCTGCTGGGGGAAGTCGTGATCCAGAGGAGCTTTATAAAGCTTTTCGGGGACGGATGCCTTTACCAGAGGCAATGATTAACAAACGTGGACTATAAGATATAACGGTATGGTTAATACCATGCCGTTTTCATATTATTCGAAAAATGCAGTTGTGATTTATGCAAATTTTCTCTTCACCATAGCTCTGTAAACAGAGTTTTTTATCTTATTTGCTTTTTGTTTACGGAGGAAATTAGATTTTGTATTTTTAAGAGACATTATGGGAAAGAAAAATTATCAGCTCGATCTTTTTGATGCCCATTTGATGGAAACCATGATTTTTTTATAAAACTTGACTTTCTTTTGCCTAAAAGGTGAGTGTTTTGTTGTGCCATATCATCGAGGCTCATTGGAGGCTGACGCATAATATTACTCCGCTCTTTATTCTCTGATTCTTGTATAAGTTTTTGAATAACTTGATCGGTTGAGTAAGGATTTTCATGAGAAAAGGCATAAAAATTTAAAATATTTTTCAATGGTTTTTCTAAATAAGAGGCAAGTTTTTTCTTTCCTTCAGAGGTGAAATGCATGCCATTATTGGTGCGTAATTTGGTTATTTTTCCATTAATATCATAGCCTGAAAAAGAAAAATTTCCTTCTTCATCACTAAAGCCGCTCCAGATATCGAGGAAATATCCTCCTGCTGTTTCTGTTTCTTGTTTGTAGAGCGCATTAAAAATTTTCATTTTTTGTGTCAAAAGGTCATTTCCAAAAGAAGGCTGACTTATCCATATCCATGATTTTCCAGA
This sequence comes from Bartonella sp. MR110HLJHH, assembly GCF_042194225.1. Taxonomy (NCBI): domain Bacteria; kingdom Pseudomonadati; phylum Pseudomonadota; class Alphaproteobacteria; order Hyphomicrobiales; family Bartonellaceae; genus Bartonella; species Bartonella sp. MR110HLJHH. The sequence continues at coordinate 370,859 of NZ_JBHIMQ010000001.1, forward strand.
GGCATGAAGACTTTCAGCAATTTCGATAATTCTTTGTTTGTAGATGTGCATCCATTCTGATTGATCTGTGTTAATTGTGCTATAAGAGTCTGTGATTGGTTGATTATCATTTGCACCGATCATCATGATAATAACATCGGGGTTATTTTGATCAATGAGTTTAGAAATATTGCTTTGCCAAGAATAATAATCCGTTCGAACTAAGCCGGAAGCTGGCATTGCGTTGTTCATGATAACGATATCGCTATTATTTATAAAAAACTTCTTAAGTGCATCGGCAACAGCAGAAGCTGTAAAATCCCCTATGACAAGAATGCGCTTTGCATTCTCATTTTTTAGCTTTTGTATATTTTTTTGTGTTACGATCTTTTTTTGCGGCTTGTCTATTTTTTGTTCTATAATTTGCGGTGGTTGTTGCGTCTGTTTGTTATGTTGTGATAACCATTTGAAGAAGTTCGTTGCTTTACTTGGGGATGGCTGTATGAGCCCCACAATAGAAAGTGAAAATAGCAATAATGTCAAGTATATCAGGCGAACAGAAGACAAAACCTTAGTCTCCATTATTGTTTGCGCAGGAGAAAAAGCACTTGAGATGATGGATATCCATTTGCTTTTAGACCGTGACGTAGTTGAAAGGCTTTAATTGCTTTGCGAGAAGCTGTTCCGATTTTTCCATCAACATTCCCTTTATAATAGCCCAGTGCACTTAAGCGAGATTGCAGTTCTTTGCATTCTTGGAAAGTAAGAGGTTGAAAAGGTCTTTGCCAATCATGCACCAATCCAGGATGTCCAGCGATGCGATCAGCAAGAAGAGCAACAGCAAACGCATAACGATCTGCATTATTATAATGTTTCAGAACAAAGAAATTTTTTGTGACTAAAAATATAGGTCCTTTTGCTCCATCTGGATATTTTAATATTGCTTGTTCAGCTAATGTAGGAAGAGGATGCCCATTTGCGTGTTTTACACCTAATTTTTTCCATTGCTCAAAGGAATACCACCCTTCAGGAAGGTTTTTCCCCTGCGGCACTTTTACCTCTACTCCCCAAATAAGATTAGGTTGCCAGCCATTTTTGTGGAGAAGGTTAGCAGCAGTAGCCAGAGCATCTGGAACAGAGTTCCAGATATCACGCCGTCCATCCTGGTCCATATCAACTGCATAGGCGAGATAACTGCTTGGAATAAATTGTGTATGCCCCAATGCACCGGCCCAAGATCCAGTGAGTTGAGAGCGTTTAATTTCGCCACTTTGTAAAATTTTCATAGCAGCAATCAGCTGTGTATGTGCATATTTTGCACGTTTTTTATCAGCATAGGCTAGAGTTGCAAGAGAGCGAATGGTATCACGCATTACACTTTTATTGGCTAAAACTTTCCCATAGTTGCTTTCCATTGACCAAATAGCAAGCAGAATATTGCGGTCAACACCAAAACGTTTTTCAATTTGAAGAAGCCATTTGTTCCATTTTTGAGTTTGGCGCCGTCCTTCTACAATTGCAATATCATGGATACGATTATCGAAATAGTTCCATGAAGGAGCAACAAATTCTGGTTGGTATGCGGCGCTTTTTAGAACTTCTGGATCAATGGCATTAACACCTTTAAATGCCATATGAAACGTAGAAGGGGTAATATTGTGAGAAATAGCTATTTTTTTAAATTCTTTAATCCAGTGTTTAAATCCGCTATCAGCATATGAAAGGGATACAAAAAACATTAAAAAAGCAGAAAAAATAACGGCAGAGCCAGTGAGAAGAGTTCTCCAAGTTATTGACTTCTCTAAAAAAGAGAAAGTCTTCAATTCTGTTTTTTGCATTTTGAAATCCCCATTAATATTCAATTTATTAGATGTGCAATAACTTTATCTTGTATTTAGTTGAATCGATAATATGATCAAGAAGAGGAGAAAACTAAAATAAATAATTCATTTTAATCTTTGCAATAAATTCTCATATTCTCTTTTACATTTTTGATTGTCCATTATAATGATAATCAAAACAATAAGATATCTTTTTTACCATTTCGTAAAAACATATGTTAAATAAAACAAAAAATATATGAATTCATTGAGGAGGATGAGTGTGCGTAAAATCCGGAAAGCTGTATTTCCAGTAGCAGGTCTTGGTACGCGTTTTCTTCCTGCGACAAAAACAATTCCTAAAGAAATGCTAACAGTTGTTGATAAACCTGTTATTCAATATGTTGTGGATGAGGCGAGGGAGGCTGGTATTGAGCATTTTATTTTTGTGACTGGACGTAACAAAGCAGTCATTGAGGATTATTTTGATGCGCAAGTTGAATTATACACGACACTTGCTGAATGTGGAAAGAAAGAAGATCTTGCACATTTATACCGTTTACAGCCATTACCAGGGTCAACTTCTTTCACTCGGCAACAGCAACCTTTGGGATTAGGGCATGCTCTTTGGTGTGCGCGTGAATTAGTTGCAGGGGAACCTTTTGCTTTGTTATTACCCGATATGCTGATTCAAGCCAAAAAGGGATGTCTTTCTGAGATGATTCGTCTTTATGAAAAGGTGGGGGGGGGAAATATTATTGCAGTTCAGGAATGCGATCTTGAGGAAGCACATAAATACGGTATAGTTGGCAAAGGTAAACAGATTGCCAATGGTTTTAAAATCACAAAAATGGTAGAAAAACCAGTGCTAGGAACGGCACCATCAAATTTGTACATCAATGGACGTTATATTTTGCAGCCAGAAATTTTTAATATTCTTTCCACTCAAGAACGAGGAACAGGAAATGAAATTCAATTAACAGATGCTATGATACGGCTTTCAAATGAACAAGATTTTTGGGGGTTGCAAGTAGAAGGGCGCACTTTTGATTGCGGTTCTAAAGCTGGTTTTATTGAAGCCAACGTTGCATTTTCTTTGGCACGCGCTGATATGCACAGCCATGTTTCTGCCTCATTGAAAAATTTACTGGAAACCATTAATGTTGAAAAATAATATAGATCTCTCATTTAATTTTATTGATCGAATTTGATTATGATAACACCGTCTCCTCATATGGCTTTGCAAGGTGCTGTTGCATCAGCGCTTAAAACACTTGCCAGTGAAAAGCAGGGGCTTGAAGTCCTTGAAAAAGCTCTTCTGGGAAGTCTTTCTTCTTCTTTTGAAGCGGCTGTTCAAACTATTAGAAATGCTCGTGGACATGTGGTAATTACTGGTCTTGGGAAAAGTGGTCATATAGGGACAAAAATTGCAGCAACTTTAGCTTCAACTGGAACGCCTGCCTTTTTTGTTCACGCTGCAGAAGCCAATCATGGTGATCTTGGTATGATTGGATCTGATGATGTTATTCTTGCTTTATCATGGTCTGGTGAAACTCAAGAGTTAAGTGGTATTATCAGTTATGCGGCGCGTTTTCGTATCCCCCTTCTTGCGATGACATCAAGTGAGTGCTCTGTATTAGGACGACAAGCTGACATTGTTTTATTATTACCAAAGATAGAAGAGGCTTGCCCCCATGGGCTTGCTCCTACCACTTCAACAATTATGCAATTGGCAATGGGAGATGCATTAGCGGTTTCTCTTTTAGAAATGCGTGGTTTTACCGCAACGGATTTCAAAATATATCATCCTGGTGGTTCTCTTGGTGCAAGCCTTAAATACGTGTGTGATATTATGCACGAGGGTGATAATATTCCTTTGGTTATGCAGGGAACATCTATGATTGAAGCGATGAATGTTTTGGTGGAAAAGCATTTTGGTTGTGTTGGTGTTGTGAATCAAGAAGGCGAACTAATCGGAATTGTAACCGATGGCGATCTTGCACGTAACATGCATTTTAATTTATCAAAATTTAATGTTGACGAGGTGATGACCAAGGCTCCTAAAGTTGTAAAACCAAATACACTTGTTGGTGCAGCAACAGCTTTCATTAATGATCATCATATTGGTGCATTTTTCGTGGTTGAAGATAAAAAACCGATAGGAATTGTTCATTTTCATGATCTTTTGCGCATTGGCGCTGCCTAGATTAAAGTTTCCCTATCAAATAAAATGTTATTTTAGGTTAAAATAGATTGAATGATACAAAGTCACAGTTTTATTGTGAGGTGACTTTACTGATATTCTGTGGAAGAAAATGGTTATTTTACGCTGTTTAGAAAATTTTCAGGATAAAGATTATATTAGTCTCTTTGCGTATTTTAGAGAGGATTTCCTATCAGGAGGAGAAAGGATCGCCTCCTGCTTAATGTATGTGCCCCCTCTGTTCTTAAGAGAGGCTTCCCTTGTACGTTGTTTAAGATTTCCGCTTAAGGAAAAACTGTGCTCCTGTATGTGAGGTGCAGAGAAGTTGTGTGGCGTCATATGACATTGTACAATTGACTCTAGAAATTGTTCCACGGAGAATAGAGCGTATTTCAATTTCTATATTTTGGGCATTGAGATAATTATATGCCCCTTCTGATAGTTTTTCTTCTGTATCTGCTGCACGCGTTTCAAAAACACCATTGTGGAAAGAAGAAATAATACCATTCTCATCAACCCATTTTCCATCAATTCCAGTTGGCATATTTGAGTTATAATATTGCGAAAAGCTACAGGCACTTAACAGCAAGGTGGTAGTTGTAAGACATAAAATATGATAGGTATGTTTCATTTATTGCACTCTATTTAGATTATTTTGCTCTCTAGTTTTTATAACATTATTAAATTACTCCATGAGTCAATATGAAAAATTTGATGAAAATCAATGAAAAAGCAAAAAAATGGAAAAAAATGCCTTAATGTTGTATTTAATTAATAGCTTGATGAAGTTCGTAAGTGAAACACAAGAGGTGAAATATTTCTTATGGTTTACAACAATTTTTATATTAAGCTGCTGAGTAGTCTCAAAGGAGATTATTGACATTATGGTTGGTCCCATTCTTGTTGCGAGTGAAGATTATGGAAGACGTATAGAACTTTCTGCTATGCTGCGAGGTTTTGGTTATCGTGTCATTGAAGCAGAAAATGGTCTCCGTACGATTGATCTTTTACACAGGCGTAAAAACATTGTGCTTGCACTCCTTGATGTCGTTATGAGTGATTTGAGTGTGAGCGATTTGATTAAAATGATTAGAGTTGCTGGTGTTTCTGTTCCTATTGTCGTTATAGCACAACAAGAGAATCAGAATTTACTCCAGAAGGCTTTAACAGCTGGAGCTATTGATTATTGGATCCACCCAGTAACATTATTACGCGTAAGGGTTACTTTGGATATTCTTGCTCTTATTTCTGCCTTGGAGCATGAAGTTCGAGATATTCGGCGAAAAAAAGAGAATCATTTACGGTTTTCTGATCTTTGCATAAAAAGTAGAGCTATGCAGGTAGTGTTAGAACAATCGAGACAAGCAGCAACTTCTTTACAGAATCTTTTGATAGAGGGGGAAGTTGGAACAGGACGTGAGACATTAGCTCGGATTATTCATCATGAGGGATTATTCTCGGAAGGTGTTTTTATTCGCTTTCAATGTTCAGCCATCGTTGATCCAGAAGAAGAAAATCAGCAGTGGTTTAAAGAATTCCTACCATTGGTTTCTTCTCTTGAAAAAGGGACACTTTGCCTTTGTGATATTGATCGACTTGAGCCCATACAGCAAAAACGGTTTGCTCATTACCTTAAAGAAAGGGAAAGGGATACAAAAGGAGATTTTTTCCCTTTTCGGATCATTGCTATTTCAACATCGCGTTTAAAGGATTTGGTTAAAGAGAACTTTTTTTTGCATAGTTTGTTTGAACAATTTTCTCACTTGTCTATTAGCGTCCCTGCTTTACGAGAATTAAGGGATGATTTTCCAGAGATCACACAACGTTTGATTGATCGTATTATCACCGAAACAGGGCGGTCACATGTCCATGGTTTAGCAGGATCTGCTCTTTCCTTGCTTATGCAGTATGATTGGCCTGGTAATAAAAATGAGCTTGAAAACTTTTTATTTCGTGCGATTTTACTCAGTGAAGGACCGTTATTAACTGTTCGAGATTTTCCGCAATTAATGGGAAATCCATTAATGAATGTTCCCAATATCATTGAGGATAATATGCAAGAAGATAATGAACAAGAATCTATAAAATTTTTGAATACTGATGGGCATGTGCGTACTTTTGCAGAGATGGAACATGATATTATCGAGAAAGCGGTTAAACATTATAAAGGACATATGAGTGAGATTGCGCGCCGCCTTCATATTGGTCGCTCTACACTTTATAGAAAAATGGAAGAATTGCGAGCAATAAGAAATCAAGAAAGAAAGTAAAATTCATAACAAATCTCTCTTCATGACAAGTATGAGTTTCAAAAAAATAGAGTGGATTTTGATAAAGTCCGTGGGGGGCTTAAGAAAACAATCATTTATTGTAAAATTTATCTATAGAGGATGATTTTGTAGATTTAAATGAAATATAAATTTTATGTGACTATTTTAATCGTCTGTTTCAGTTTATACAATTTTAGTTGAGTTTACATTTATTAAAGCAGAGAAGCATTTTTAAAAACTTTTAAATACTACCGCTAAAATTTTTGTATCATTAATATTAAATTTATACTCTCTTAAGCAAGAGGTGGCATTTTATCTGCTACACGGTTAAGATAAAGTGATTAGTATTATCGTTTGCATTACTGATGATGCGATAGCTTAAAATAGAAAGTTTGTCCTCTTTGACTCTTTTACATATTGTTATTGGTTTTGTCCTCTTTTTTTTTATTGCATCTATGTTGGCAATCTACACCTATGGGCGTTTTATGAAAAATGCTAGGGGGCAATGTTCTTATGCGCTACCTATTCAGAAAGATGAAACTAAGCTTGATCGTATCATTAGTCAATTAGCTGAGGAAGAAAATGGATTGGGGATTGATAAAGATGCCCTTTCCCTCATTATCAGCAATTTGGATGCGTTTTGTGTTCGTGCAATAGGAGCTGCAGAGGCTGGGCGTAGCCTTGATCTGATGTATTATATTTGGGATGATGATTTAACAGGGCGTCTATTATTAAGTGAAATAGTTAAGGCAGCGGATCGGGGTGTTCGGGTACGGCTTCTTTTGGATGATATTAATGCTCAAGCACGTGATCCAGCTTATATTGCGCTAGATAAACATCCTCATATCGAGGTGAGAGTGTTTAATCCAGGACGATCGCGTAAAGGTGGATTACGTCGTGGTTTAGAGATTATATTACGGGCGATTACTGTTACACGTAGAATGCATAATAAAGCTTTTATTGTTGATGGTAGGATCGCTTTTGTAGGAGGACGTAATCTTGCAGATTCTTATTTTGATGCTGGTGAAGAATCCCATTTTCGAGATTTAGATTTGATGTTAATCGGACCCTCTGTTAAAAAGGTGGAAAGTATTTTTGATGATTTTTGGAATAGTGCTGTTGTTTTGCCAATTCATACTTTGGTTGTTCCTAAAAGCGCAAGTGATCTTAGCTATTGGAAGGATAAATTACAAAAATTTCGGGATTCCAAGGTTGCAAAAGTTTATTTAGATTATGTCAAAGAGCACATTAATTTTGATTGTTTTATTCAAACAGGAAGGCGGTTATTTTTAGCAGAAAAAGTTGTTGTTCTTTCTGACCCTCCAGAAAAAGCATTGCGTAAAAAAGCAAGCAATTGGCTTATGAAGGCACTTTCAAAGGTTATTGGAAATGCCCAAAAAACGGTTCAGATTACGTCACCTTATTTTGTTCCTGGTAAGGTTGGAACGCAGAATTTTAGTAATTTGGTTTCAAAGGGTGTTGATGTCAAAATTCTGACGAATTCTTTAGCAGCTACTGATGTAGCATTGGTGCATGGTGGTTATGTATCGTATCGTAAGGCGTTGTTGAAAAGTGGTGTTAAGCTTTATGAATTAAAAGCGGAGGGCAACACCCATGGGTTACGGTTGTTTCGATCGAGTAAGGCAAGTTTACATGCCAAAGCTTTTTTAATTGATCGTAAAACAGCTTTTATTGGATCTTTAAATTTTGATCCAAGATCAGCATCATTAAATACAGAAATGGGCATTCTTTTTGAATGTGCTCCCATTACAGCAAGATTAGATTTGTTGTTTTCTGAAGAAATCACAGGGGAAATGAGCTATCATCTGCGTCTTGGTAATAATAATCGTATTTATTGGGATTTTATTGAAAATGAAAAAAAATATAGCATTGACCATGAGCCAGAAAGCAGTTTTTGGCGTCGCGCATTTGCAAAAATAATAAGTTGGTTACCTATTGAATCACAATTGTAAATTTTTATAAACCAAAAAAAATATTTATTTTTCTTTTCATTTTGTTTGTAGCATGGCATAATTTTTTGCCAATCTACCATGTATGAGAACCGCAGTTGTATTTTAAAGCTCCTTGCGGTGTTTTATTATAAAAGGAATTTTGCTATGGCAAAGATTGTTGAAACGGGGACAGGTGCATTGGCACTGACTTTTGATGATGTACTTTTACAGCCCGGTCATTCTCTTGTTATGCCTAGTCAAGTGGATCTCAGTACGCGCATTGCAGCGGATATTAAGCTCAATTTGCCATTGCTTTCTGCTGCAATGGATACGGTAACAGAATCGCGTTTGGCAATTGCTATGGCTCAAGCTGGAGGTCTTGGGGTTATTCATCGTAATATGTCTCCTGCAGAACAGGCAGAAGAAGTCCGCCAAGTAAAAAAGTTTGAATCTGGTATGGTTGTTAATCCAGTCACAATTGGACCAGATGCAACACTTGAAGAAGCGAAATCTTTGATGCGCTCTCATGGCATTTCAGGTATTCCGGTTGTTGAAAATAGTGTTAAAGGTGAGACAGCGGGACGACTTGTTGGCATTTTGACCAATAGAGATGTCCGTTTCGCATCAGATCCAAAACAAAAAATTTATGAATTAATGACGCATGAAAATTTGATCACAGTGCGTGAAAATGTCCAACTTAATGAAGCAAAATATCTTTTACATCATCATCGTATTGAAAAATTATTAGTTGTGGATGAACAAAATCGTTGTGTCGGACTGATAACAGTTAAGGATATTGAAAAAGCAAAATTAAATCCAAATGCTGCTAAAGATTCTCAAGGGCGCTTGCGTGCTGCAGCGGCCAGTAGTGTTGGGAATGGAGGGATTGAGCGTGCTGAACGCCTCATAGACGCGGGTGTTGATGTGTTGGTCATTGATACAGCGCATGGACATTCTCAACATGTGCTAGAAACTGTTGAACGAATTAAAAAGATGGCTTCCTCTCCAGCTGTTATTGCTGGGAACGTAGCAACCGCTCAAGCAACGCAGGCATTGATTGACAGTGGTGCAGATGCGGTAAAAGTTGGTATTGGTCCTGGCTCTATTTGCACAACGCGTATTGTTGCTGGTGTCGGTGTTCCTCAACTTGCAGCTATTATGAATGCCGCAGAAGTTGCTGAAAAAGCGGGCATTCCCATTATTGCAGATGGTGGAATCAAAGCATCAGGTGATTTTGCTAAAGCTTTAGCTGGTGGGGCTTGTGCAGCGATGATTGGATCTCTTTTAGCAGGTACAGAAGAAAGTCCTGGTGAAGTTTATCTTTATCAAGGTCGATCTTTTAAAGCCTATCGTGGTATGGGATCTGTTGGTGCTATGGCACGAGGATCGGCAGATCGCTATTTTCAAGATGATGTTCGTGATGAACTTAAGTTGGTTCCTGAAGGTGTGGAGGGGCAGGTGGCTTATAAAGGGCCTATAGCATCAGTTCTACATCAGCTTGCTGGTGGACTTCGTGCTTCAATGGGGTATGTTGGAGCAAAAGATCTCGTAGAGTTTCGTGAAAAAGCAACGTTTGTACGTATTACGAATGCGGGACTCCATGAAAGTCATACGCATGATGTTTCTATCACACGGGAGAGTCCAAACTATCGTGGGCCAGTTTAAAGATATTTAAAGATATAAGAGCATAATGTCATATCGTATAAATATAAAATCTTCCGAGAACAAGAAAGAGGGACTGCGCTTTTTTCTGTTTGTGATTTGGTGTAATAATCCCAAAAAGGAAAGAATTAGAGGTCAAAACTCTAATTCTTTCTGTTAAGACTATATGAAATAAGTTATATAAAATTAGAATTAACTTTTTGTAGTCTTCCGTCCTGTCTTTGACGCACGTTGGCGAGTGTTTGTCTGATCACTTTGGACGGATTTCTTTCCGTTGTTTGAGGGCATTGTGTTATGACGGCTTTTAGATGAAGTTGTTTTTCCATTATTATAAGTCATTATTTTCTCCTTTTAAATTGTCTGGCAGTTGCCAGTAGAGTAAAAACGGTCATGCCAAATAGTGGTTCCAAGCATTTTCTAAAAAGTTAATTTTTTGGTGAACGTAAGATGGACGTGTTTAATTTTATGAGAAGATTTTTTCTATTTTTTCAGATGGATAGCCCTAAAAAGATGGGAGATATTTGATTTTTTCTGTTATTCAGATAATCCTCGTAAATTTTATTTTACGCAATAATTAAGGAGTTTGTTTTTTCGTAATGCATGGCGGAAATAAGTTCTTTATGGATGGCTGCGTATCTTTTAGTATAAGAGGTAGAGGGATAAAAAGTGAATGGGCAGAAGATGAAAGGAAAAATCTAGATACTCTAATATTGGATCTTATAAAAAGTATGATCAGATCATTTTAATGTTGAATGTAAATTTTTAATGGTTTTGAGAAGGTTTTATTGGCAAGAAGAAGATAATATTATTTTTTTAGATGATTTAAGATTTTATTATTTTAATGGGAGAAATGAATGCGATTAGGTGGGCGTTTGCAAGCAGCAATAGATGTTCTCAAAGAGATAGAAATGAAGCATCGCCCAGTAGGAGAAGCTTTAAAGGATTGGGGGCTTTCTCATCGCTTTGCTGGAGCAGGTGATCGCGCAGCTATTGGCACAATCGTTTATGATGTTTTAAGACGACGCTATTCTTTACAATGGCGTATGGAGAGTGATGATATCCGAGATATCGTTTTTGGTGCCTTATTAGATTCTGGAAAAATGACGCTGGAGCAAATTGACGGTGAGTTAGCAGAAGATCGGTTTGCGCCGCAGTTATTAGGAGCTAAACAGCGTAAATCGTGGCAAGGTCAGCAATTAGTGGATGCTCCAGACTATATTCGTGGTGATATTCCGCAATGGTGTCAAGCGCATCTGCGTCCTTTATTTGGTGATAATTGGATCACTGAAGCGGCTGCGTTAGCAACGCGTCCTTCTTTAGACCTACGGGTAAATAACTTAAAGGCAACACCAGAAAAGGTGTTGAAAGAATTAGCAAAAACCAAACTTAAATCTTTGCCATGGTTTGAGCAAGCTTTGAGAATTGCACCGATTGAAAAGTTTAACCGTCATCCTAATGTTCAAGTGGAACCAGCTTTTCAAAAAGGACACTTTGAAATACAGGATTTAGGATCTCAAATTGTTGCTCACCTTGTGGAAGCGCGAGAAAGCATGCAGGTATTAGATTATTGCGCAGGTGCTGGGGGTAAAACATTAGCTTTAGCTTCCGATATGAACAATCGTGGGCAAATTTATGCCTATGATTCAGACAAAGCTCGTTTGGCTCCTATTTTTGATCGTCTTCGACGCGCTGGTGTTCGTAATGTACAAATACGAGTGCAAAGAGAAGAATTAAAACCATTAACAGGTCAGATGGATAGAGTTCTACTAGATGCACCATGTAGTGGGACAGGAACATGGCGTCGTCGTCCAGATGCGAAATGGCGTTTAACATTAGAACAGGTGAAACAACGCCAAACAGAACAGAGATCTATTTTGAATGAAGCGATAGCTTATCTTAAGCCAAATGGGCGCCTAGTCTATATTACCTGTTCTCTCTTTACAGATGAAAATGAGGAACAAATTTCCCGTTTCCTTCAACAACATTCTCATTTTGCTCCAATAGATATGCCAGCGCTTTGGCAGAAACATTTTAGTTTTTCTCCTGTGCAACCAGTTTTTTCAAATTATGGACTTACTTTGTCGCCGGCCACAACACAAACAGATGGGTTCTTTTTATCTGTGTTGCAAAAAAAACATTGATCCATATTTTTGCATTTTTTATCATAAATTTTACGAGAATAATCTTTTTCTTAAGAAAATAGGCTTGTGAAAAAAGAAAGATTGAATCATAACTCGCATGAGTTTTCTTTTACAATTGTTGATTGGTTTTCTATGAGCATATCACATCCAGACACGGTTCTTATTATTGACTTTGGTTCACAAGTTACACAACTTATTGCACGACGGGTACGAGCAATGGGGGTATATTGTGAAATTGCTCCTTTTCAATTGGCTTTAGAAGCTGTGCGCCGCATAAATCCTAAAGCTATTATTTTATCAGGGAGTCCTTATTCCGTTATTGATGAGGGCTCTCCGCGTGCTCCAATGGAAGTTTTTGAGGCGGGTATTCCGATTCTGGGTATTTGCTATGGTGAACAAGTCATGTGTGTTCAGCTTGGAGGAAAGGTTGAAGCTGGACATGAGCGTGAATTTGGGCGTGCTTTTTTGGAAGTGCAAGAAGAGAGTGCTCTTTTTGATGGAGTGTGGGAAAAAGGTTCTCGTTATCAAGTATGGATGAGCCATGGTGACCGTGTGGCAGCTTTACCAGAAGGTTTTCGTGTCATAGGGACCTCAAACGGAGCTCCCTATGCGGCTATTGCTGATGAAAAAAGACATTTTTATGCAGTACAGTTTCATCCTGAAGTTATCCATACACCAGATGGTACAAAACTTTTGCAAAACTTTATTCATAAAATCTCTGCTATTAAAGGTGGTTGGTCAATGGCTTCTTATCGTGAGCAGGCAATTGCTACGATACGACAAAAAGTTGGGAAAAGTCGTGTGATTTGTGGTCTTTCAGGGGGGGTGGATTCATCTGTTGTAGCGGTACTCCTTCATGAAGCCATAGGAGATCAACTGACATGCATTTTGGTAGACCATGGGCTGATGCGCAAGAATGAAGCTGAAGAAGTTCTCACGCTCTTTCGTGATCATTATAATATAGAGCTTATTCACGTTAATGCTGCCGATATATTTCTTAATGCTTTAGAGGGTGAGACAGATCCAGAAAAAAAGCGCAAAACGATTGGTCGCCTTTTTATTGAAGTTTTTGAAGAAGAAACTAAAAAAATAGGAGGTGCAGAGTTCTTAGCACAAGGAACACTTTATCCAGATGTTATTGAGAGTGTGTCTGCTATTGGTAAAACGGTAACCATTAAAAGCCATCATAATGTGGGTGGGCTGCCAGAACAGATGAATATGCAACTTGTAGAACCGTTGCGTGAGCTCTTTAAGGATGAGGTTCGCTTGCTAGGGCGAGAGTTAGGATTACCAGAGCAGTTTATTGGTCGCCATCCTTTTCCAGGTCCAGGTCTTGCAATTCGCTGTCCAGGTACTGTGACCCGTGAAAAATTAGAAATTTTACGTGAAGCAGATGCTATTTATCTTGAGGAAATCCGTAAAGCCGGTCTTTATGACGAAATTTGGCAAGCTTTTGCTGTTCTTCTTCCTGTTCAAACTGTTGGCGTGATGGGGGATGGTCGCACTTATGAATTTGTTTGTGCTCTTCGTGCCGTCACATCTGTAGATGGAATGACTGCTGATTTTTATCCCTATGATATGGCGTTTTTAGGTAAGACGGCAGCACGTATTATTAACGAAGTTAGAGGGATTAATCGTGTTGTATATGATGTAACCTCAAAGCCTCCTAGTACTATTGAATGGGAATAATTAAAATGAAGGATAAGCCTTTATCTGGCAATCTGTACGCTAATATCGTTTAAAATTGAGAAGTGTGGAATTTTGCATGTCTGAGAAAAAAATTGTTGCACACCGTGGCGGAGCTCATCTTTATCCTGAAAATACTCTTTCGGCATTTAATAATGCTATAGCGTTAGGTGTTGATGAAGTTGAATGCGACGTTCATTTGCTGAAAAGCGGTGAAGTGGTTGTCTTTCACGACTTCCGTCTAGACCAATTGGTTGGAAAAAAGGGGTATATTCACGACATTGATAATGAAACACGCAAACAACTCTGCGTAAAAGGAAGCCAAGAAGCACCTCCCTTATTAGAAGAGGTGCTTGATCTTTTAGCACCAACGAATATTGCATTGCATCTTGAAATCAAGACATGTGGTGAAGTGGAGCGTGAAACAATATTATCCCAAAAAGCGCTTGCGCTAATAAAAAGCCGAAATTTATCAGAACGGGTTTCTGCAATTAGTTTTGATCCTTTGATCCTTCGTCCTTTTATTGAAGCAGGAATACCATCTGGTCCATGTGTTGATAATCTTGAAGGTGATATGTACCGTCATTTTTCTGTATGGAAGCAATTAGGTTATTCTGATCTAAGTTTAGATGGCTCCATTGTTTCACAGGACTTTATTGAATCAGCTCTTGAGGCTGGTTTTACTGTAGGGGTATGGACAATTAATGGAAAAGCTCGGTTATCACATTGGCTTGACATGCCTGTACATTATATTACGACAGATCAACCCGATCTCGCATTGCAATTGCGTGCACAAAGGTAAAAATACATCAATACAAAGGGAACTATATATCCTCATAAAGCTAGCGTAATGAAAGAAGAAAATTATCTAATATATAACAATAATACATTGATTTATAATGATAATTAATGGTTCATTCATATGAATAAGAGATCTTAATACGTAAGATTTTCTTATTTCAAATCTTTTTACAATGAATCAATCAAAATCATTCGTTTACACATTACAAGCAGGGTTGGTGTGTGGATAAAAAATTATTGAGAAAAGAATAAAAATATTTATTTAACGTATTTCAAATGCAAGACTTGTTGAAGCATTAGGGGCTCATATGATGGCATACAAAAAGTCTTATATAATTTAGTGGAGAGGCTTTATGGCTTATTTTATAGGAGCTATCATGAAATGTAGATGTATTGAAAGATTTTTTAACAGCATGGAAATTGGTAATACAATGTCATTTTGCTTTGCGTGAGGAGCGTGATCTCACTACAGGAAAGGAACTATTAAGCGTTTCAAAATGATTTTCGTAGTTTTAAGAAAAATTCTATTTGTCTCTTCGTTAAATTCAGTAGCAACATCGTGTTAAAGTTATAAGCCGAAAGTTATAAGACAAATAGCAAAAGAATAAATAATTCTTTTTAAAAAAAGTAAATCCAGATATTAGAATAGTCATTGAATGACATTTACGATCTATATCTTTTTACCAATTGACTTTGCTTATTTAAGCCATCTCACTTTTTTCAGATAGTTACAAACGCGTATCTCGTTAATACATAAGAAAGCTTATAAAAGAAAACGAATAAATTTAAACAAATTCATTTGACCTTTTGGTGGTTCCTGTTTAAATGAGAGAATATATTTCTGAAATAAAACTGTCATAGCATGTTCATGTGTAATACTATAAATTTAGGGGTAGTTTGTATTCCATCACTTCAGAAAGGGTGAGCCATGAGTCGTTTTTATCTTTCCATAGCGGCCACGGTTGCTATCATAATGTCTACAGCGGGAATAACAGCAAGTTTTGCGCAGACAAAAATCAGCTTTTGGCATTCTATGAGTGGTGAATTAGGAAAGCAAACTGAAAGTCTCATTAACGATTTTAATGCAAGTCAATCAGAGTATAAAGTTGTTCCTTCATTTCGCGGCGAATATGAAGAGGGGTTGATTTCACTCATTGCAGCATTTCGTGGAAAGAAACAACCAGTGCTTGCCCAAATTTATGACGTTGGTACTGGAACTATGATGGCTGCAAAAGGCGCAATCTATCCATTTTATCAACTTATGGCTGATACAAAACAAGAATTTGATCCTACAGATTATTTCCCTGCTATTAGTGGTTATTACTCCGATGAACAGGGACGTATCATCTCTATGCCATTTAATATTTCAACTCCCATTCTTTATTATAATAAAGATATCTTTAAAAAAGCAGGGCTTGATCCGGAACAGCCTCCTAAAACGTGGCAAGATATAGAAGACTTTTCCAAAAAAATTCTTGAGACTAAAGCGGCAACTTGCGGTTTTACGATGGCTTATGCTGCTCAATGGATTGGTATAGAAAATTTTTCAGCGTTGCATAATGTTCCTTTTGGAACGAAGGAAAATGGCTTTAAAGGACTTGATTCAGAACTTACATTTAATGGACCTTTACAAGTGCGTATGTGGACTGACCTGAAAAAGTGGTCTGATCAAGGTATTTTCCGTTATGGTGGTCCAGCAGGTGCATTGGATTCAACACCAATGTTTATGGCACAAAATTGTGCAATTTTTATGCAATCTTCAGGATCACGTGCTGGAATTGTTTCGGAAGCTCAGTTTGATGTGGGAGTTGGTATGCTACCGTATTATAAGGATGCGGAAGGAACACCACAAAATTCAGTTATTGGGGGAGCTTCTATTTGGGCGTTTAAGGGACATACCCCAAAGGAATATGCAGGGGCAGCCGCTTTTCTTAAATTTCTTTCAAAAACAGAAAACCAAGCAAAATGGCATCAGGAAACAGGTTATCTTCCAACCACAAAAGCGACTTATGAATTGAGCAAAAAACAACATTTCTATGAAAAAACGCCAGGTGCGGATATAGCTATCAAACAGATTAATCTTAATCCACCAACAGTTAACTCGAAAGGGATAAGATTTGGTAATTTACCACAAATCCGTGCCATTCTTGATCAAGAGTTGGAAGCTGTTCTTAGTGGTTCAAAAACACCGAAAGATGGTTTAGATGAGACCGTTGAACGTGGAAATAAACTCTTGCGTGAATTTGAAAAATCTAATCATTAATCTCGTTTTATTGTTAAACATTAAAGACTCAACAAAAACAGTTGAGTTCTTTTTGTTTATCTTTTTAAAGTCTCTACATTTAAAGAGCCCTACGAATGCAAGAAAAACATGCATATTTTAAAAATAGTCTACTTTCTTACGGACTGCTTTTCCCTCAGCTTCTTGTGACTTTTTTGTTTTTCTTTTGGCCTGCTGCTCAAGCAATAAAATCATCTTTTGAGCGTGAAGACCCTTTTGGCTTTACAACAACCTTTATTGGTTTTGAAAATTATCTAACCGTTCTTTCTGATCCTACTTATCTGCAATCACTTCTTACAACCGCAGTATTTTCCATCTCAGTTACTGTCGCTTCAATGACAATATCACTTCTCTTAGCTGTCTGTGTTGATCGTGTCATCCGTGCAAAAAAGGCTTATACAATGCTTTTGCTCTGGCCCTATGCTGTTGCTCCAGTATTGGCAGGTATATTATGGCTGTTTATCTTTCATCCCACCATCGGAATTATCCCTTTTCTTCTCGAGAAAATAGGGGTGCTATGGAATTATCGTATTAATGGCACTCAAGCAATGATTCTTATTGTCATAGCAGCTAGTTGGAAACAGATTTCTTACAATTTTCTCTTTTTTCTTACGGGGCTTCAGTCTGTTCCGCGTTCTCAAATAGAAGCAGCCGCCATTGATGGTGCTGGTCCCTTTAAACGATTTTGGACTGTAGTCTTCCCGCAAATTTCACCAACGACGTTTTTCCTTCTTATTGTCAATGTCAATTATGTTATGTTTGATACCTTTGGTATTATTGATAATACAACTTCTGGAGGTCCTGCGCGTGCAACGAGCATCCTCGTCTATAAAGTATATGACGATGGCTTTAGAAATCAAATAATCGGTGCATCAGCAGCACAGTCAACAATATTGATGTTGATGGTTATTGTCTTAACCTTTATTCAGTTTCGCTGGATTGAGCGTCGTGTACAATATTAGGAAGTAAATTATGGTTGAAAATCGCCCTATTTTGAAATTTCTAACCCATATTACTCTCATTATTGGCATTATCATTATTTGCTTTCCAGTTTACGTTGCTATCATTGCATCAACCCATAGTTCAGCAGCATTCAACTCGGGAACACTTCCTCTTTTACCTGGGAAATATGCTTTGGAAAATTATAAAACAATCTTTGGTGATGGCCTTGCACAACTCGGTCTTCCCAACCTCTGGCCACTCTTAATGAATTCACTCATTATGGCTCTAGGGATTAGTATTGGAAAAATTATTATTTCACTTTTATCTGCTTATGCAATTGTTTATATGCGTTTTCCTTTCCGAAAAACTGCTTTTGTTCTTATTTTTGTTACATTGATGCTCCCTGTCGAAGTTCGTATTCTTCCAACCTATGAGGTTGTTGCGAAATTGGGGATGATCGACACCTATAGTGGAATGATTATTCCACTTATTGCATCTGCAACCGCTACATTTTTATTTCGCCAGTTTTTTTTGACTATTCCAGATGAACTCTTAGAGGCGGCACGTGTTGATGGTGCAGGTCCAGTTAAATTTTTTAAGGATATTCTTCTTCCTCTTAGTAAAAGCAATATCGCTGCTTTATTTATCATTATGTTTATTTATGGATGGATACAATATCTTTGGCCTCTTATCATCACAACGGATCAAAATCATCAAACGATCCTTATTATTTTAAAACAGCTTATTGTCGAATCACTTCAACATGATCCTCAATGGAATATACTCATGGCAGTATCGGTTGTTGCCATGGTTCCCCCTGTTCTTGTTGTTATCTTCATGCAACGGCTTTTTATCAAAGGCCTTATTGAAACGGAGAAGTAATTATGGCCATAATCCAGTTATCAAATATAAAAAAACGGTATGACAACGGCATTCTGGTCATTGATGATTTAAACTTAACTGTTGCTGATAAAGAACTTCTTGTTCTTGTCGGTCCTTCAGGGTGCGGAAAATCAACCTTATTGCGTATTATAGCAGGACTTGAACAAGTTACCTCAGGTGAATTATGTATTGATAACGAACGTATCAATGATCGTGAACCAGCTGATCGTGATATTGCTATGGTTTTTCAAAATTATGCTCTTTATCCCCATATGACAGTTCGTGGAAACTTAGAATATGGTCTTAAAAATCGTAAAACTCCTAAAGAAGAAATTAAAAAACGCATCGCACATGCTGCAAAACTTTTGGAGATAGAATCATTTCTTGATCGTAAGCCACGACAATTATCAGGAGGACAACGTCAGCGTGTTGCAATGGGGCGTGTGATTGTACGCCAACCCCGTGTTTTTCTCTTTGATGAACCTCTTTCAAATCTTGATGCAAAATTGCGGGCGCAAATGTGTATTGAAATAAAAACACTACAGCGTTCATTAGGAACGACCAGCCTCTATGTTACCCATGATCAACTAGAAGCTATGACATTAGCTGATAGAATAGTCGTTTTGAATAAAGGAGCTATCGAGCAAATTGGAACACCAATGGAAATTTACGACACTCCAGCAACAACATTTGTTGCTGATTTTATTGGTTCTCCTCCTATGAATTTTCTTGATCGCCATGTCTTAGAACAACATTTAGGGCATTCATTTTCTTATGGCGAAGAAACTGATCTTTTAGCATTCAGACCTGAAATAATCTTATTAGGCGAACATCCGGATAAAGGACCTGTCTTTCACACAAAAATTGAGCTTATCAAGCCTATCGGAACAGGTTGCCATGTTTTAACGCGTTGGAATAATATCATCTTTACGATTGAAATAAAAGAACGCTTGACACACGACTATGGGCAAAAACTAAGTTTCACTGTCGCTCATCAGAATTTTCATACTTTTAACAAAAACACTGGAAAGCGCACAAATAGTAAGTAAGCATTAATTGATTGTGACACGACTTTCTTTTATGTTGCGTTTCGATTTTCTCGATTGCATTTACAAAATCAGGTTGTAACCGATGGGATTAAAAACAAAATTTTAAAAGTTTTGGTAATGATCCATTGTCCCATGGCGCTGAGAATGTCAAAACATTTATATGAAGAAAATATGCATTTTCACGGTCTGTGAGAAGAATATTATTTTCAAATCTCAAACATAATAAAATCATTTTCACTATAAAAAATATTAATATAAAATAACCATTGATTAACCATATTATTGCTCATAAAAAACAATATATTATCATGTGTTTCTTGATGTAATAATTTATGTAACTTATAAAAAGTAAATGAGAGAAATAGAGGGAAACAATAATTCACAGATGAGAGGGGATGCGCCCCATATCGTAGCTTTGATCCCTAACATAAGAAGTCTATTTGATCCAAAAAATACGACGCTGTTCTAAATAGTCTGTACGAGAATAGGCATATTCTATTTTACTGCTGACTATATGATCTTAAATGGTTTCAGAGATCCTATAAGAGGCATTTTTTCTTCAAGTGGTTTTTATTCATACACTCATTCTACTTGCATGTTATAAATGGAGTTGGGTAGATAAAAATACTTTAAGAAAGAGACCCCAAATGCTTCTTATGAATCGTTTCAAGTGTCGAGAGTTATTGTAAAAGAAGCGTTGGAAAATAGAATGATGCCGCTGACGATCTGGGCATCATGAGGCAATAAATCCACTTACTTTATCTATCTTAGCATCTATTGAGTATAAATTTCTCTGTAAAAGTAACTTTATTTTATATCAATATTATCAATTATAGATGTTGGGTATCATTAGTAATATAATCATAGACTTACGATTTTATGAACGCTTTTTTATCTCTTTTGTAGAAAATCTTAATGTTTTGTGATGGCATCAATGATGGTATTCACATTATGTTCCATCATATCGAGATAAGTTGCTGCAGGGCCATTTTTATTTGACAATGCATCAGAATAAAGAGTCCCACCAATTTTTAAACCTGTTTCTTTTGCAATCTGTTTTATGAGCCGAGGATTAGAGATATTTTCAACGAATAGTGCAGCTGCTTTATTCGCCTTAATTTGTTTGATAAGTTTAGCAACATCGGCTGCGGTTGCTTCAGCTTCTGTTGAAGCATTTTGGGGAGCAAGGATAGTAAAACCATATTCTTTGGCAAAATAGCCAAAGGCGTTATGAGATGTGATAATGATACGTTTATCTTTAGGGATGGTAGCAATTTTTGTTTTCAGGGTATCTTGTGCTATTTTAAGTTTTTGGATGTAGGTTTCGGCATTTTTTTTGTAGCTGGTGCAGGATTGTGGATCGATTTTACAAAAAGCAGCAGCGATATTCTTCACATAGATTTTGACATTGGGAATTGTTTGCCAAGCGTGTGGATCAATAACGCTATGGTGGTGATGGGCATTATGTTCTTGATTTTTCATTTTGAGGGAGGGAATGTTAGCGCTAACTTTGACAAGAAGTGCTTTTGTACCGCTTGCTGTAATGAGGCGATCAATGAATCCTTCTAAATGAAGTCCGTTGATGAAAATAATTTGAGCATTTCTAAGAGCTTGAGCATCATGGGGGGTAGGTTCATAAGTGTGGGTATTCGCATTGGGACCTACAAAAGTGGTCATAGAGATATGGTTGTCTCCTACATTTTTTACGAGATCTGCGAGAATAGAAAAGCTCGCAACAACTTTGATTTTATTGTTTGCAGAAGCAGAAAATGGAGAAAGGGAAAGCAATAAAGCTCCAAGAAGAACAAATTTTTGAGTAAACTTAGGCACATTTTTTCCTTAAAGTGAGGAGGTATAAAAGAGGTGGGGAAACCATGTTACAATAAAGCCACGTGGACTTATCAAGCAGGAAAAAAGATAAATAAATCCTGCGGCAATGATGATAGCAGGGCCGGAGGGAAGAGAAAGATGAAAAGAAAGCAGGAGACCACATACGCTAGAAATGATTCCAAAAAGAGTGGAAAGCGCGCAAATAGGGCCTAGCCGTGAAAACCAAAAACGGGCTGTAATAGCTGGAATCATCATAATGCCAACGGAAAGTAATGTTCCTAGTGATTGAAAGCCTCCAACCAGATTCAACACCACAAGTCCAAGCAATGAAATATGAATATATTTACTCAACGGAGAGAGTGATTTAAAAAAGAGGGGGTCAAAGCTTTCTAAAACAAGTGCACGCCAAAAAATACAAAGGCTGCATAGTGTAATCAGCATTATAATAGTGATTAACCAAAGGGCTTGTGCATCAAGTGCAAGAACCGATCCGAATAAGAGATGAAGCAGCTCAATTGTTGAGTCTTTTAGTGAGATAATAATGACACCTGCCGCGAGTGCAATAAGATAAAAGACGGTCATGGATGCATCTTCTTTCTGAAAGCTATTTCGTGAAATTAAAATGGTTGCTAAAGCAACAATAATACCAGCGAAGATGCCACCAAGTGTCATAGATATGAGGGAAAAGCCACAAATCAGAAAAGCAGTTGCAACACCAGGAAGAATGGCATGAGAGATAGCATCTCCTGTCAAGCTCATTCCACGGAGCATCAAAAATACACCAACAGGACAAGCGCTAATAGACAGGAAAATAGAACCGATAAGGGCGTTTTGCATAAATTGGAAATCAACAAAGGGGGCAAGAAAAAATGCATACACGTCTTATAACCTAAGAAAGAGAGGATCATTGATGGGAAGATTTTGTTTTTGTGCGCTAATAGGAAAAGAATTGGATGTGAGAGGTGGCATAACGTGATGAATAGTGTTGTTAAAAAACTGTGTTGTTTTTCCATAAAAGGCGTTTTGTTGATTAATTTGAATCATTTGGGGGAAAAATTCTTGCACGATGAGAGGGTTATGGAGTGCTGCGAGAACTGTGCGTCCTTGCTGTTGCCAGTATGTGATCAGTGTAAGAAGGTCTTTTTGGGTATTATGATCTACACCATTGAAAGGTTCATCAAGCAAAATAATATTGGCATCTTGCACAATGATACGTGCAAAAAGAGCGCGTTGTAATTGCCCGCCTGATAATGTTTCAAGCGAACGGGGTGCTAGTTCTGTAAGCCCAACCGTTTCAAGCGCATTTTGAATCTTAGAATCATAAAGGCGCTGGCTTTTCCATAATCCACAAAAAGACCACAGTCCTGTTTTTACAAGCGTTTTCACATCAATTGGAAATGTTTGATCTACATCACATTGCTGAGAAAGATAAGCAATACGGCTTTTTTTTGGTTTTGTAATTTTTCCCTTAAGAGGTTTAATCAATCCGGCGATGGCTTTTAGCAGTGTCGATTTTCCAGCGCCATTATCGCCTGTTATTGCGACCAATGAACCAGCTTTTAACTTTGCTGAAAAGTTCTTTATTGCTATTCTATTTCCATAGCCTAATGTTGTCTTATTGAAGTGCAGATCCATATTTTTTACCATCGTTGCTTATTATTTTGAAAACTATGTAATAATATAACGTTTGTCAATAAAATGTTATATTATTACATAGTTTTGAGGACTGAAAATTTTAGTGTGAAGATCGTGGAAAATTAAAAATAATAATTGAATTCACCTTGACGAAAGAGAGAGAGTATATACTATATATAGTATCAAAATGATTGGTGATTCTAAATAAGCACAAGAGAGGGTGTTAGTGTGTTTCGTTTGGTATCTAAGTTATTTCCATTATTGTAAAGAGTTTATTGACCAAGGGCATAGCAGTGTTTTTGCTGAAGGATCTCTTTTGGAAGGATTCCTTTCGTTTTTGTAATTGATTTTTGCCGTAAAAGAGTAAAACAGAGCTCTTGAAAAACGGTAGTTTAGAACGTTAGTTTTTAGACAGCAGGAGGGAATTGTAATGCAAGCAAAAGATTGTTTTATAACTGGGGGGCTTTGCCATTTAAGTTATAGAATAATCGCTTATTCTCATCATAGTCTTTGAAGTTATTTGATGAGGAATTCTGTTATGTTCAAGAAGCTGTGTACTATTTGAAAGTAACCACATGTTTTGCGTACAATTTCTGTTTTTTGTTATTCTTGAGTACTTATAAAATTATTAGATTGACCTTTTAGGGTTGATTGTTTGGAATTGTGAAAGTTGAAGAAAATGTCGATCACTATTTATAGCAAACCATCTTGTGTCCAATGTGATGCTACACGCCGCGCTTTTGATGCAAAAGGCATTCATTATCGTGTTGTTGATATTTCTTGTGATGAACAAGCATACAATTTTGTTCAATCTCTGGGGTATCGTCAGGTTCCTGTCGTTGTTTGTGGTGAAAATCATTGGTCTGGTTTTAGACCAGATATGATTAGTGGTCTTTGTGCTTAATGGGGCTTATTGTTTATTATTCGAGTGCAACGGGTAATACAGAACATTTTGTCTCGCAACTTGGTCAACGACTCTTCAAAATTGATAAAAGAAAGCCTTCTGCATTGGTTGGTGAACCTTATGTACTGGTTGTTCCTACATATGCAGATGGTGAAGGAAGAGGAGCAGTGCCGAAAGCCGTTATCCATTTTCTTAATGAAGCTGAGAACCGAAAATTAATTCGTGGTGTCATTGGTGGTGGGAATCGTAATTTTGGTTGTTATTATAATTTAGCAAGTAAAATCATTGCTGAAAAATGTTGTGTACCTTGCCTTTATCGTTTTGAGCTGCGTGGAACTGATGAAGACGTTATTTATGTAAAAAAGGGATTGGAAAGATTTTGGAAACAATTGGTATAGGGCAATCGCAGAAATCGGATCAGATTACTGATTATCATGCGCTGAATGCAATGCTTAATCTTTATGATGAAAATGGTCATATTCAATTTGATATGGATAGGCTTGCCGCACGGCAATATTTTCTTCAGCATGTTAATCAAAATACAGTTTTTTTTCATAACCTGAAGGAAAAAATAGACTACTTAATAGAAGAAGGTTATTACGAAAAAGCTTTATTTGGGCTTTATGATTTTTCTTTTATTAAAAAGCTTTTTAAACGTGCTTATGCATTTAAGTTTCGTTTTCCTACCTTTTTAGGCGCATTTAAGTACTATACCAGCTATACATTAAAGACTTTTGATGGGAAACGTTATCTTGAACGTTATGAAGATCGTGTTTGTCTTGTAGCTTTATATTTGGCACAAGGGAATAAAGCTCTTGCTGAAAGTTTTGTGGATGAAATTATTACAGGACGTTTTCAGCCGGCAACACCGACATTTTTAAATGCTGGGAAAAAACAACGTGGTGAATTGGTTTCGTGTTTTTTGCTACGTGTTGAAGATAATATGGAATCGATAGGTCGTTCGGTTAATTCGGCTTTGCAGCTTTCAAAACGTGGTGGAGGTGTGGCGCTTTGTTTAACGAATTTGCGGGAAGCTGGGGCACCAATTAAGCAAATAGAAAATCAGTCCTCAGGAGTCTTACCGGTGATGAAACTCTTGGAAGATTCTTTTTCTTACGCCAATCAGCTTGGGGCAAGACAGGGGGCTGGAGCTGTTTATTTGCATGCTCACCATTTAGATATTATGAAGTTTTTGGATACAAAGCGTGAAAATGCTGATGAAAAAGTTAGAATCAAAACGCTTTCGCTTGGTGTCGTTATTCCTGATATTACTTTTGAGCTTGCACGGAATAATGAGGATATGTATCTCTTCTCATCTTATGATATCGAGCGTGTGACAGGTAAGCCCTTTAGCGATATTTCTTTAACGGAGCATTATCGTTCTTTTGTTGATAATGCAAAGATTCGTAAAAAGAAAATAAGTGCACGCGTTTTTTTCCAGACATTAGCGGAAATTCAATTTGAGTCGGGTTATCCCTATATTTTATTTGAGGATACTGCTAATCGATCGAACCCAATAGCTGGGCGCATAAGTATGAGCAATTTATGTTCAGAAATTTTGCAGGTGAGTGAGGCAAGTGAACTGGAGACAGATTTAACTTATCGCACGATTGGAAGTGATATATCCTGTAATCTTGGATCCATGAATATTGCCAAAGCAATGGAAAGTCCTGATTTCGGACAGACCGTGGAATCTGCTGTTCGTGCCCTTACTGCGGTTTCGGATATGAGCAATATTGCCTGTGTGCCTTCCATTGCGAAAGGCAATGCTGAAAGTCATGCGATTGGTTTGGGACAAATGAATTTGCACGGGTTTCTAGCGCGTGAACAGATCTATTATGGATCTCCAGAAGCGATAGATTTTACCAATATCTATTTTTATATTGTGACATATCACGCCATACGGGCTTCCAATTTGATTGCACGTGAACGTCAAGAAATGTTTGCAGGGTTTGAAAAATCAGCTTATGCAGATGGACGTTTTTTCGAAAAATATATTGAAAAAGAATGGAAACCGCAATTTGCGCTTGTGCAAGAGCTTTTTGCACGGAACAATATTGTTATCCCAGATCAAAAGGATTGGCAGGAACTCAAAAAATTAGTCATTGAGTATGGGCTTTATAACCGTAATTTGCAGGCAGTTCCACCTACGGGATCTATTTCCTATATTAATCATGCCACTTCTTCTATTCATCCAATTGCTTCAAAAATTGAAATTCGCAAAGAAGGAAAAATTGGACGCGTTTATTATCCCGCTCCTTATATGGATAATACGAATTTGAATTTTTACCAAGATGCTTATGAGATTGGTCCTGAAAAAATTATAGATACCTATGCTGCAGCAACACAGCATGTTGATCAAGGTCTTTCATTGACATTATTTTTTCCTGATACCGCTACCACACGTGATATTAACCGCGCACAAATTTATGCCTGGAAAAAGGGTATAAAGAGTATTTACTATGTACGATTACGGCAAGTAGCATTAAGTGGAACAGAAGTTGATGGCTGTGTTTCGTGCAGTTTATAGGAGATCATCATATGACAAAGATTGCAACCAAAAATCCTGTTGTGTGCGCTGTTAATTGGAATAGATTACATGATGAGAAAGATCTTGAAGTATGGAACCGCTTAACTGGGAACTTTTGGTTACCTGAGAAGGTTCCACTTTCCAATGATATTCCCTCATGGTCAAGCTTAACAGATGAAGAACGTAAATTAACAATTCGTGTTTTTACAGGACTAACGCTTTTAGATACAATTCAAAATACTGTTGGAGCCATTTCGCTTCTGGCTGATGCAATAACAGAGCATGAGGAGGCAGTGTTGACGAATATTGCTTTCATGGAAGCGGTTCATGCACGTTCTTATTCCTCTATTTTTTCAACCCTTTGTTCGACGGTAGAAGTTGATGATGCGTTTAGATGGTCAGAAGAAAATATTCATTTGCAGAAAAAGGCTAGATTAGTACTTGAGCGTTATGAAGCAAATGATCCACTTAAGAAAAAAATTGCTTCGACTTTGCTGGAAAGCTTTTTATTTTATTCTGGTTTTTATTTGCCCATGTATTGGGCCAGTCGCGCTAAGTTGACCAATACAGCAGATCTCATTCGATTAATCATTCGTGATGAAGCAGTCCATGGTTATTATATAGGTTATAAATTCCAATTGGGCTTTGCAAAGCTTGATGAAGCCAAAAAGAAAGAAATTAAAGATTTTGCTTTTAACCTGCTCTTTGATCTTTATAATATCGAGTGCAAATATACTGAAGATCTTTATGATGCACTTGGATTGACAGAAGATGTTAAAATTTTTCTTCATTATAATGCTAACAAGGCTTTAATGAATTTAGGTTTTGAAGCTCTTTTTCCTCCTGAGGTTTGTCGTGTTAATCCCGCTATTTTGGCAGCTTTATCACCAAACTCTGATGAAAATCATGACTTTTTTTCAGGGGCAGGTTCTTCTTATGTCATTGGCAAGGCGGTTGCTACCACGGATGATGATTGGGAATTTTAATGTTTGCATGCAAATAGAAGTGCGCGGGGTATTCCACTTAGATCTTTACGCACTTCTAAACATTGAAAACCATTTTTTTCAAATAAATTACAGACTTCATTTTCTTGAGAGTAACCAATTTCAACAGCGACATAGCCGTTTTCTTTTAAGTAGTGGGCTGCTTCATGGGCGAGTTTTCGATAAAAATCAAGTCCATCTTCCCCTCCTATCAGGGCGCGTAATGGGTCATGTAAGCGCACTTCTTTTGCAAGTTTTTCGATATCTTGTGCGGGAATATAAGGTGGATTAGAAACAATGAAATCAAAGCGATCTGCGACCGCATCAAACCAGTCGCTAAGAAGAGGTGTGAAGCGGTGTGCTACTTCAGCGTTTTTTGCATTTTTTTTCGCTGTTTTAAGGGCATCTTCAGAAATATCGACTGCCACCGCATAGGATTGGGGAATTTGTTTAAGGAGTGTAATGGCAATGGCGCCACTTCCTGTTCCCATATCAAGGAATCTTGTTCTTCTCGAATTTTCGACCTGTTTTTGGAGAAAAGGGAGAACAAGATCTATTAGCGTTTCTGTATCAGGACGAGGTTCTAACGTCTCTTGAGACAATGCAAAAGATATACCATAAAATTCTCGTGCTCCTATAATACGGTAGACGGGTTCTCCTGCAATACGCCGTTGTAGAGCCTGTTCTATTTGTATAATATGCTCAGAAGACAGATGCATATCTGGTTTAGAAATTCTTTCAGCAGCATTTATTCCTGTTATCCATTCAACGAGTATTTTCGCATCGAGATCGGCTTCAACAATTCCTTTCGTGCGCAATTTTTCTTGCATTCGTTGGATGACATTCTTGAAAGAATATTCGCTCAATTATTATCCATTTCCATAAGCAGTGTTGTTTGATGATCTGAGATGAGTGCATGAAGAAGCTCATCAAGATCTCCCTCTAGAATGCGATCAAGCTTATACAAGGTTAGATTAATACGGTGATCCGTGACACGTCCTTGTGGAAAATTATAGGTACGAATACGTTCTGAACGATCACCAGAACCAACTTGGCTTTTACGAGAAGCTGAACGTTCACTTTCCGCTTTTTGTCGTTCGATATCGAATAAGCGTGCCCGTAAAATTTGAAGGGCTCGTGCTCGGTTTTGATGTTGTGATTTTTCTGCTTGTACGACCATAATTCCTGTTGGAATATGCGTGATACGAACAGCTGAATCCGTTGTATTAACATGCTGTCCTCCTGCTCCAGATGCACGCATTGTGTCAATACGAATATCTTCAGGGCGAATATCAATATCAATTTCTTCAGCCTCCGGAAGGACTGCAACGGTAGCAGCAGATGTATGGATACGTCCACCGGTTTCTGTTTCGGGGATGCGTTGCACACGGTGAACCCCTGATTCATATTTCAATTTAGAAAAGACACCTTTTCCTGAGATAGTAGCAATAATCTCTTTATATCCGCCAACTTCTCCCTCACTGAGTGAAATAACTTCTACTGTCCAATGGTGAGCATGGGCATAACGTTCATACATACGGAAAAGATCACCGGAAAAAAGTGCTGCTTCTGATCCACCCGTTCCTGCTCGAATTTCAACAATAGCGTTTTTTTCATCAGCAACATCTTTAGGCAAAAGCAGAATCTGGAGTTCTTTTTCAAATTGCTCTACTTTTTTATATAACAATGGTAGCTCTTCTTGGGCAAGATTACGCATCTCTACGTCTGTTTGTTTATCATTGATAATTGTTTCTAATTCTGTAATCTCTTTGTAAAGAGCATTTAATGCGCGTATAGAGGCAATAACGGGTTGTAGTTCT
The DNA here is from genome assembly GCF_042194225.1 of Bartonella sp. MR110HLJHH. Lineage (NCBI taxonomy): Bacteria > Pseudomonadati > Pseudomonadota > Alphaproteobacteria > Hyphomicrobiales > Bartonellaceae > Bartonella > Bartonella sp. MR110HLJHH. The sequence goes on from NZ_JBHIMQ010000001.1 coordinate 400,229, forward strand.
GCATATTCAGAAGCTAATTTGACATATGTTTCAGCATTTGGATTAGTCGTCATTTGGCTTTCAATTATTTCAAAGCGCTTTTCAAGCTGTCTCATACGATCTTGTGGCAAGGAAACCATGATAATATTGGCCTAATTTTTCATAATACAATTTTTATAATATTTTGTTGCAATGATTTTTTGTTATAATACTGACAATGAATTACCGTATAGCATCATACAAAAAGGGGTAATAGAGCAAAAAATTTTTTTTTGCCAATGGAAACTATTATATCTTAAAGGTAAATTTTTATAAAACTCGATTTACCTGAGGTATTTTATCTAATGATATATAATCACTTTTTTAAGAGTTTTTTTTTCCGTAAAGTTCAAGGCGGTGATGAATAATATCATAGCCAAGGGACTTTGCAATTTCCTCTTGAAGCTTTTCAATAACATCAGAATGAAACTCGATAACTTGTCCTGTTTCTATATCAATGAGATGATCATGATGTTGCCCATCTGCTTGCTCAAAACGAGATGGACCACCACTAAAGCTATGGCGATGAATTGTTCCATTTCCTTCTAATGTTTTCATGGTTCGATAAACAGTTGAGAGTGAAATACTCGAATCTATTTTGTTTGCACGCTGAAAAATTTCAAATGCATTGGGATGGTCATTTGTGTCAGTCAAAATATCAAGAATAACTCGTCGTTGACGTGTTACTCTTAAACCAGCTGTGCGCAATTCTTGCTCATAATTTCGCTTTTTATTCATTTTCATAGTTTGCTTTTCAAACAAAGGCTCCATGACAGTGTTTGTATTTTTTCTCTGAACCGCAAGGACAACGCTCATTACGTCCAACTTTTCCCCATGTGGTTATATCATTAGGGTCACGATCTTGTGGATTAACAAATCTATTTTCTTGTGATCGTGCCCATAAGGTGGGAGCATTTTCTTGACTTTGATCATTAAAGACAGAAGAAGTAGCATCAGTTTGCTCAGGCATGGTCGGTTCTGTAGGTTGTTGAATGATTTCAAAGCGCATAAGCTTAGAAGTGACAATTCGGCGCAAATTTCTCAACATACTTTGAAAGAGTTCAAAAGATTCTGTCTTATATTCATTGAGCGGATCCCGCTGCGCATAACCACGAAAACCAACAACAGAACGCAAATGGTCTAAACTCACCAGATGTTCACGCCATAACGTGTCAATAGTTTCGAGCAATACTGCCTTGTGAAAATAAGCCATAACCTCTGGAGAATAGCGTTCAGTACGTTCATTTTCAAGTTTTGTAACAGCATCTGATACACGCTCCAAAATTTGCTCCTCGGCAATTCCATCTTCTTTTGCCCACTCTTCTACTGGAAGCTCAAGATTAAAGAGTTGTTGAAGTTCTTCTTCGAGAGTTTTTACATCCCATTTTTCAGAATATGTCCCTGATGGAATATAAGCCTCTACGAGATCCTCTACGACTTCATTGCGCATTTCAAGGATCATTTCTGATAAATCATCTGCGTTCATGATCTCCATACGCTGTTCAAAAATAACCTTGCGTTGATCATTCATGACATCATCATATTTTAGCAGATTTTTACGAATTTCAAAGTTTCGTGCTTCGACCTTTTTTTGTGCTTTTTCAAGGGCTTTATTAATCCATGGATGGATAATAGCTTCATTTTCTTTCAATCCAAGTTTTTGCAGCATACCATCCATACGATTGGAGCCAAAGATACGCATAAGATCATCTTGAAGAGAGAGAAAGAATTTTGAGCGACCTGGATCGCCTTGGCGACCAGAACGTCCACGAAGCTGGTTATCAATACGACGGCTTTCATGACGTTCCGTTGCAATGACGTAAAGACCACCAGCCGCTAAAGCTTTGTCTTTAAGCTTCTGAACATCTTTTTTTATTTCTTCAATTTTAGCTGTCCGCTCTGGACCTTCGGGGATATCCTGTAACTCTTGTCGGATGCGCATTTCAACATTACCACCAAGTTGTATATCCGTACCGCGTCCTGCCATGTTGGTTGCGATGGTGAGAGCTCTAGGAACTCCTGCTTGCGCAATGATGTATGCTTCTTGTTCGTGATAGCGAGCATTTAAGACTCTAAAATCGGTAATGCCTTCTTTTCGCAAACGCTCTGCCAATTGTTCTGACTTTTCAATAGAGGTTGTTCCAACAAGAATAGGCTGTTCTTTTTCGTGTGCTTGACGGATATCACGCACAATTGCCCGATATTTCTCTTCTGCTGTTCGATAAATTTCATCATCTTCATCAATACGTTGTATTGGCAAATTTGTAGGGACTTCAACAACGTCAAGACCATAAATATTTCTGAATTCTTCGGCTTCTGTTGTTGCAGTTCCAGTCATTCCAGATAATTTCCTATACATACGGAAGTAATTTTGGAAAGTGATGGAAGCAAGTGTCTGGTTTTCTGGTTGAATAGCAACATGCTCCTTAGCTTCTAACGCTTGATGAAGTCCTTCAGAATAACGTCGCCCAGGCATCATTCGCCCTGTAAATTCGTCAATAATAACGATTTCATCATTGCGAACAATGTAATCTTTATCGCGAGCAAACAGTTTATGAGCTTTTAGAGCATTATTGACATGATGAACGATAGCGACATTTTCTATGTCATAAAGACTTTCACCTTTAAGATGTCCAGCTTGTTCGAGCATTTTTTCAATTTTTTCAGTACCAACTTCGGTAAAAGTCGTTGTTTTTTGTTTTTCGTCTATTTCATAGTCTTCTGGAGTTAAGGCAGGAATAAATGTATCAATAAGATTATAGAAGTCAGTACGATCTTCTAGAGGACCAGAAATAATAAGGGGTGTACGGGCTTCATCAATAAGAATCGAATCAACTTCATCAACAATTGCGTAATGATGTCCACGTTGGACCATTTGACTACGATCGAAGGCCATATTATCACGCAAATAATCAAAACCTAGTTCATTATTTGTGGCATAGGTGATGTCGCATGCATAGGCCTCTCGGCGGGCATCACTATCAAGATCATGAAGAATCACGCCTGTTGTAAGCCCTAGAAAACTAAAAATTTTCCCCATTGTTTCAGCATCACGACTGGCGAGATAATCATTTACTGTCACAACATGAACGCCTTTACCTTCCAATGCATTGAGATAAATTGGTAAAGTTGCCATTAATGTTTTACCTTCACCAGTACGCATTTCAGCTATGCCACAGTCGTGAAGGACCATTCCACCAATAAGTTGCACGTCAAAAGGACGCATGTCATAAACACGTTTTGCGGCTTCACGAACAGTTGCGAAAGCTTCTGGTAAGAGCAAATCAACACTTTCACCTTCACTAAGACGTTTACGAAAGGCATCTGTTTTTTGGCAAAGCTGCTCATCACTTAATTTTACAAATTGTTCTTCCAAAGCATTAATTTGTGCAACTTTTTGGCGGAGTGCTTTGAGACGTCGCTCATGAGCTGAACCAAAAAACTTACGGGCAAAAACACCTAAACTGACCATCTCTGGCCCTTTCTTTTAATTGTTGTCACTCTTGTTGGGTAATTCATACGCTTTCCCCATACTCTACATTTTCTTCAAGTTATCTGATATGATTAGAGACATCATGGAATGCAGATGGTACCATTATACTTGTTGGTGTGCAATTTTTCACTTTAATTGTAAAGTAGAGATAAGAGGCTAAGCGCTCTATGTCAACTTTAGGTACGCTATTTAACTGATACAATACAAAGTAATTTAAGATACAATATGTCATTTTTCTCTATTATCATGTTTTCATCTGCATTAGATAGGATTGGAGCAACTCAGATAAAAGGACAATTTTATACTTTTTTAAAATAAAATTACTAATTTATTTCTCTATGTTTAAAGGTTAAAGTGTTATGGTAAAGAAAATTGGAATCTTGAACCTGCCTTCATTTTTAAGGAGTATATTTATGAAATTTAACTTTATCACGCTTTTTTTAGCATCAACTTTATTGGCAAGTACAAGTTTAGGGGTGAGAGCCCAAGAAGGTTTGAATTCATCGTCGAATGATTTAAAGACTTTGGAGAAAGCTTCTGAAAAAGCCGTTTCTCCTTCTCATGTTATGGCGGTTATTGATGGGAAAAATATTACAGCAGGCCAATTGGATGATTTAGCGCTTGAAATAAATCCTAATTTAGCACGTTTTCCTGATGAACAACGCCGTATGATGGTTCTAAAAGCTTATTTAGATATGCAGGCACTTGCAAAAGCAGCAAGAAGCAAAGGTCTTGATAAGACAGAAGCTTACGATAAACGTATGGCAGTCATGCGTGACAATGTTCTTCAACAGCTTTATTTTAAACAGGCGATTGTTGACAAAATCTCGGATACTGATTTGGAAGCTCTTTATAAGCAAGAAGTCGCTGCTTTACCTAAAGAAGATGAGGTTAAAGCGCGTCATATTTTGGTCAAAACGAGAAAAGAAGCAGAAGCTATCATTAAGCATTTAAATAAAGGCGAAAATTTTGAAGAGATTGCAAAGAAAAGTTCAACAGATGGTTCTGCTGCCGTTGGGGGTGATCTTGGTTATTTTAGTCATGGTCAAATGGTCAAGCCTTTTGAAGATGCTGCATTTGGTTTGAAAATTGGCGAATACACTAAACAACCCGTTGAAAGTCCTTTTGGTTGGCATATTATTAAATTAGAAGATCGTCGTTTGAAACAACCTCCTGCATTTGATGATGTTAAAGAGATGTTGCGGACACAGCTGATAAAAAAGCGCTATCAAGAACTGATTGTTGATTTGCGTAGCAAGATGGATGTGAAATACCCTGATCCTAATGTTACAAAAATCATGGAATCGCTTCATCAAAATGGGACGCTACTTCCCGATGAGACATCAGATGAAGAAGATACAGAATAGCTAGGAAAAATAAGTGGATAGCCTCTCTAATAGATAATTTGCTAGGTTAGTTTTGTTCAAAAAGCCTAGCAGTTTTCTATGAGGGGTTATTGATCTGCAATCATTTCATTTATTTTTACAGAGAGCATATTGTGGTTTTGAAAATTTCTCCTTTGTCGCCTCAAAAGATCCAGGAGCTTTCTCCCTTATCTGGGGTACGGATAGCAACAGCTGAAGCTGGGATTAAATATAAAGATCGTACAGATCTTCTTTTCATCATATTCGATAAGCCAGTGAGTGTGGCCGGTGTTTTTACCCGTTCAAAATGTCCGTCTGCTCCTGTAGAGCATTGTCGTGCATCGCTTCCTCATGGGGTTGCGAGGGGTGTTGTTGTGAATTCTGGAAATGCAAATGCTTTTACAGGAAGCAAAGGAAAGCACACAACCAATGAAATCATCTGTGCAGCAGCGAACGCTTTAAAGGTTAGAGGAGATGAAATTTTTATAGCTTCTACGGGGGTTATTGGTGAGCCAATGGATGCTTCTTGCGTTGTGAATCTTTTACCAACTATGGCAGAGACAGCAGAAGAGGGAAATTGGTTGGAAGCTGCAAAAGCCATAATGACAACGGACACATTTCCAAAACTTTCTACACGCAGATTTGATTGTGGAGGCGAGACTGTCACCATTAACGGGATTGCAAAAGGTGCTGGTATGATTGCACCCGATATGGCGACAATGCTGTCGTTTGTGGTTAGTGACGCTACTATTTCTTCGGATGTACTCCAATCCATGTTATCAGAGGCAGTTGAGGGTTCTTTCAATTCAATTACTGTTGATAGCGATACCTCAACTTCAGATACGCTTATGTTGTTTGCGACAGGAAAAGAACATTTCCCATGTCTTACAAGTAAATCTGATCCGCGTTATGGAGTTTTTGTGAAACAATTGAGTGCACTTTTGCATGAACTTGCACTACAAGTTGTTTGTGATGGCGAAGGTGCTCGTCATTTAATTGAGGTTAATGTGATGGGGGCTACAACAAACAATGCAGCTAAAACTATTGCTTTATCAATTGCAAATTCACCGCTCGTAAAAACGGCTATTGCTGGTGAAGATGCGAATTGGGGGCGGGTCGTTATGGCAGTTGGGAAGGCCGGTGTTGAAGTCGATCGTGATCTATTGACGATTTGGTTTGGTGAGCATCGTGTGGCCGTGAATGGCGTACGAGATCCTGAGTATTGTGAAGAGACAATAGGTACTTATATGCAAGGTAAGCACATCACAATTCGTGTTGATATCGGTTTAGGTAAGAGCACGGCGACGGTTTGGTCTTGCGATTTAACAAAAGAGTACGTTATGATCAATAGTGATTACAGAAGTTAATGAATGGATGTACTCTCTATATTTAACTGCCTATTATTTTTTTAAGAGAATGAGATATGTGAGTTCTTTTTGAGGTAAGGGAATATACTAGAAAGAGACAGTTATCTTTATATTCTCATTGGAGAGTGATATGTGTATAAAAAGTTCCCTTCTTCTTGTTGTTGCATGTGCACTGTTAGATCAAAATAATCGTGTTTTGCTTACCAAGCGTCCTGAAGGAAAATCACTGGCTGGTTTATGGGAGTTTCCTGGTGGAAAGGTTGAGCAAGGTGAAACTCCAGAAATTTCATTGATTCGTGAACTAGAAGAAGAGCTTGGTGTGTATGTTCAGGCAAATAATTTATTCCCTTTAACGTTTGCAAGCCATAGCTATGCAACATTTCACCTCTTGATGCCGTTGTATCTTTGTTATCATTATGAGGGAGTTGCGCAAGGACGAGAGGGGCAAAATTTAGAATGGGTTTTTGTTAATGACCTTAATAAATACCCTATGCCTGATGCTGATAAACCATTGGTTCAGGTATTGAAAAATCATCTTCTTTAATGTGTTATAAGAAGAAAACATTGTTTAAATATAATTCAATATATTGATTTAAAATGATAATTTATAATTTTTATGTTGAATGTAAAAGTCCAGAGTTGTAATTTTTTTTCATTTCAAATATGAGAGATAAAGAAAAAATCTCCCTAAATAAGTATATAAATGAGAAATATAAATAACATGAGAAAGATATTATTTTTTATAGGAGGCATGTATTAAGTTTCTTGCATTGGACGACGTTTTGCGATGGGATATTGATTTTTTTTAGCTATACGCGTAATTGCCTCTTCTAATGGCTCGATCATAACGTCCATGGAAAAACCATTTGCATGAATAATATTTTCATGATCAACCATAATAGCAACATGATCTTTCCAAAAAATTAAATCGCCTCGTTGAAGTTTATCAGTATCTGTAAGAGGACTGCCTATAGTTTCTTGCTGCATATCGGTGTCACGTAAAACTATTTGATCAGTCATCATCATAGAGAGTTGAATGAGTCCCGAACAATCAATTCCAAAACCGCTGACACCACCCCAAAGATAAGGTGTACGGATAAAGGTTTCTGCAACTGTGACATAATCTTCGTATACACGTCCAATGGGGCTGAGATGGCTCGTAATGATTGCTGTTCCATTTTCAAGAATAGAATACATTGTGTCACGGACTTCAATTTCATCAACAACACTGACTTTGCTTCCCATAGATAACGGAGACACTATTGGTCCACGTAAGTCAGCGTGTGAATATTTAAATGTACGTGGGACTGAAACTATATGCGTTTGTTTTATAGTTGATGTACAAAGGGCTGTTGTATCAATATAACCAACATAACCATCTTTAAGGGATTGCCCCCACGACATCGTTTCCCCTTGTTCAAAAATGAGAAGTTCTTCTCCCAATAAGCATTCTGTTTGTCTTTCACTTTTTTTACTATTTTCTTTAAAAAGTCCAGCGACCGCTGTATTAACACGTTTTTTTTCACCTTGAACAAAGCGCTGGGCTGTAATTTCTGTTTCAAGACGTTGATCTGCTAGATCATCTCTGAATGCATAAAGCCTTGGGTCTTTAGAGGTCATCTTTTTGCTTCCATTTTGTTACTTCTTACTTTTAAACAAACTCATGAAAACTCTATTGGTAAGTTTTTTATCCTCAAACAAAACTAAGAACACAGTTTAAGACGATTGCAATTATTCTTTAAGATGTAAAATTGTCTATCTTTGTGGATATTGTGTGTCAAACTTCATTTTTAAAAATATTATAAAGGGCACGAATAGTTTGTGCTGATCCACCAATAGGGTATCCTGGTTTTTCTTTTGGAACCCATCCATAAAGATCAAAATGCGCAAAATGTTCAGCTTTTTCAACAAAAGAATTAAGAAATAAAGCAGCCGTTATAGAGCCAGCAAAGCTATTTCCAGTTACATTGTTAAGATCAGCAATTGGTGATGATAACATCTCTTGGTAAGGTTTCCAAAGGGGCATTTGCCAAAGAGGATCAAAAACAGCGTGAGCAGATTCAGAGATTTGTTGTGCCCATATTGAATCATTGCAATAAAATGCGGGGAGATCTGGTCCTAATGCTATACGCGCTGCCCCTGTTAAAGTAGCCATACAAAGCATGAATTGTGGACTTTCTTCATCACCATAGGCGAGCGCATCGGCAAGGACAAGTCGCCCTTCAGCATCTGTATTACCTACTTCAACACTTAAGCCTTTACGACTTTTGAGAATATCACTTGGTCGGTAAGCATTCGCAGAAATTGCATTTTCTACAGCTGGAATCAAAACACGTAGGCGGAAAGGCAATTTGGCATCCATGATAAGTTTAGCCAATCCCAAAACGTTTGCTCCACCCCCCATGTCTTTTTTCATAAGCAACATGTTATTGGCTGATTTAATATCGAGTCCTCCCGTATCAAAAGTTACCCCTTTGCCCACCAACGTTATTTTAGGATGATGTTCTTGCCCCCAGTGTAACTCAATCAGTCGCGGTGCAGTACTGCCTGCTCGTCCTACGGCATGAATCATCGGAAAGTTATGGGTTAAGAGATCATCTCCACAAATACTTTGGACATGAGCACCGTAGGTTTTTCCTAGTTTTCGTGCTTCTTTTTCGAGAGCATCAGGGGTCATATCATTGGCTGGAATATTGATGAGATCACGGACAAAAAAGACAGCCTCATAAATTCGTTGGAGTTCATTAAGATCAACGGCCTCATTGACATGGATAGACAATGATTTGAAAGAAGAATTTTGACGATAGCGATTAAATTGATAGCTACCGAATGCTAATCCAAGATAGGCATTTATTTCATCAGAGGTTGTACCTTCTAAATGCCATTGACCAGCAGGAAGTTTTTGAGCAAGCAGTCCTGTGATAAAGGGATCTTTCCCATTTCCAATTCCAAATAAAACTTTTTTTAAATGCCCCGTTTCGTGAGGAACAAAGAGTATTTGTCCTGCTTTACCAGTAAAGTCATTAACTTTTATCCATGCTGTTGTTGACGCATCAAGTGATAAGTTGGCAAGAGTTCTTTGGTTTACCAAGATGATAGGGCAACTGTTATCGATACGCGTTGAGGTAAAATGAATGTGATAATGCTGCATAGTTATGAGATCCTTATAGTCGTCTAAGTGCGACATACTCGACCAAATGATTTTTTCCTTTTCGTAGAATGAGATTGGATCGTGGTCGTGTTGGCAATATATTTTCTTGTAAATTTTTTAAATTAATTGTTTGCCAAAGATCCTCAGCGATTTTTGAGGCTTCTTTTTCACTGAGCAGGGCATAACGATGAAAATAGGATTCAGGATTTTGAAAAGCTGTTTTACGCAAACGTTTAAAGCGCTCTAAATACCAGTGACGAATGACTTCTGTTTCGGCATCGACATAGATTGAAAAATCAAAAAAATCTGATACGAAAGGAATAGCTTTTCCATCTTTAGGAAGATCACTGACCTGTAATACATTAATACCTTCAACAATTAAAATATCAGGACGGTCAATGGTAATTGTCTGATTTTCTAGAACATCATAAGTCATATGTGAGTAAAGCGGGGCACGGACATTTCCGATACCTGCTTTTATAGCCGAAAGAAAGCACAGCAATTTTTTAATGTCATAGGAATCAGGAAATCCTTTACGATTCATACGATTTTTTTGCTGTAAGATTGCATTAGGATAGAGAAAACCATCCGTTGTGATCAGATCAACTTTAAGACTAGATGTCCATCGTTTCAACAGTTCTTGAAGAATGCGAGCCGTGGTTGATTTTCCTACTGCTACAGAACCAGCAATTCCAATAATAAAGGGCGTTTTTCTACTCTCTTCTTGATGGAGAAACTGCTGACGTTTGTGAAAAAGTTCCTGTACTGCTTCAACATGGCATGATAACAAACGCGATAAAGAAAGATAAATGCGTTGGACTTCTTTAAGATCGATAGGATCATCAATAGAGCGCAAACGCTTAATTTCATCAAAAGTCAAAGTAAGAGGTGTGTCTGCACGAAACTCTGACCATTCTTGTGCAGTAAAAACACGATAGGGTGAATATCGGTCAGAAACGCATTTGACCAGATTATCTTCCTGATTAATTTTTTGTATAATCGTATCAATCATTTGTATTGGTCGAGAATTTTTTGCCGCAGCAATCGATTAAAATTGGACAGATGAGCGGCTTGATTTTCAAATAAATTTTGTTTTGCATGCTCTCTTCTTTAAGATAATAGATCATTTTTCATTAACTTATAGTCCAGTCATTCCAGTTTGCACGGATTTGTGCTAATGAGTGCTCTTGCGCTAAAAAAGCCCATAAAAGTAGACGCGCTTTTACGGCTGATAAATAACCAGACATGAGAGCACCAGAAGCAATCATATCGATTTCTGAGCCTTTATAGCCATAAGTTATACGAGTTGTTGAGCCATTACAACAACGACTAGCAATAATGATTGGTATTTTTTGTGCATATTGTTGTACAAGGTCTGCTTCTTGAAAACTACAGTGTCCTGCACCAAAACCAGCAATAACAACTCCAGCATAATACCCACTTTCAAGGCATAGTTTCATTAATTGTGCATCAGATGATAAAGAGGAATAGAGGAGTGCAATTTGATGATCGTGGTTTTGGGGAAGATCAAACGTTGTCGGAAAAAGCTTTTGATCATTGAAATAAATAAGTTTTCCCTCTAAAATAGTTCCTAAAATACCTGCAAGACCTGATTGAAATGTTTCGACTTTGACGGTATGGCTTTTATAGAGCCAATAAGGTGAATGAATTGTATCATTTATGACAACAAGAACGCCCCTGTTACGACTTTGTGGGGCTGCTGCGACACGAGTGGCTGCTAAAATATTGGCGGGGCCGTCTGCGCCTGCTTCATGAGGCATGCGCATAGCGCCGGTTATGATGAGTGGTTCAGCTTCCTTCCAATAAAGAGAAAGAAAAAAAGCTGTTTCTTCCAGAGTATCAGTCCCTTGTGTTAAAACAATACCTTCTGCACCAGCATTTATTTGTTGTTTTGCCCACTCGATTATTTCAAAAAGAATTTGAAACGATAAAGATCCACTTGGTATTTGCATTAATGTTTGTGCATGAATATCAGCAACGTTATTTAAATCAGGAACACTTTTTATGAGGTTATCTGAAGTTAAAGTCGGTTGCATGTGACCAAAACGATCAGCAGTCATTGCAATTGTTCCACCTAAGGTCCCTATGGCTATTTTTTTCATAATTTTCCTCTAAAAGGCACAAACTGTTTATATAAAGCTATTTAGCAGTAATTTACATTGACAACAATGATATCATTTTTCCATTTTCAACAAATTGAGTTATGCTGAATCATTGTGTTTTGCTGTATATGTTCTTAAATAGGACAATAGTAGTTGAGTTTTACATTGTATGAAAAGAAATCAATATTAAAAAGTAAAGTTAATATTAAGGAGTCTCCTTATGACAGAACATAAGCCAGACATAATGTATGGTACAACAATTATTACGGTACGAAAAGGTGGAAAAGTCGTGATGGCCGGTGATGGTCAGGTCTCTCTTGGGCAGACAATTATGAAAGGTAATGCACGTAAAGTGCGTCGTCTTGGAAAGAACGGAGTGGTTATTGCTGGTTTTGCAGGTGCTACGGCAGATGCTTTCACATTACTGGAAAGATTGGAAACAAAGCTTGAGCAATATCCTGATCAGCTTATGCGTGCATGTGTAGAACTTGCAAAAGATTGGCGAACAGACCGCTATTTGCGTCGTCTCGAAGCAATGATGCTCGTGGCTGATAAGAAAGTAACTTTGGCTCTAACAGGGCTTGGTGATGTTTTAGAACCAGAAGATGGGGTTATGGCAATTGGCTCTGGAGGAAATTTTGCTCTTTCAGCAGCGCGTGCACTCATGGACTTGGATTTGGATGCAGAAACTATTGCTCGTAAAGCTATGGCTATTGCCGCTAAAATTTGTGTTTACACCAATGATCATTTTACGATTGAAACATTGGATGCAGAATTATCTTCTTTAGAGAAAGCTATTTAAATGTGTGTTGTATTTTCCCCTCGTGAGACTGTTTCTGAACTTGATCGTTTTATTATTGGCCAAAATGATGCCAAACGCTCTGTAGCTATCGCACTGCGCAATCGGTGGCGTAGACAACAGCTTGATGAGCCGATGCGTGAAGAAGTTATGCCAAAAAATATTTTAATGATAGGGCCAACAGGTGTTGGTAAAACTGGTATTGCACGTCGATTAGCAAAACTTTCTGGAGCACCCTTTGTTAAAGTAGAAGCGACTAAATTTACTGAAGTTGGTTATGTGGGACGTGATGTTGAGCAAATTATTCGAGATCTTGTTGAAATTGCCATTTCTCTTGTGCGTGAAAAGAAACGGGATGAAATAAAAGAAAAGGCTCACGTGAATGCTGAAGAGCGCGTTTTAGACGCCCTTGTTGGTAAAACAGCCAGTCCCGCTACCCGTGATAGTTTTCGCAAAAAATTGCGTGAAGGTGAATTGGATGAGAAAGAGATTGAAATTGAAGTCGCCGATAATAATAGCAATAGTGCTTCAACCTTTGATATTCCTGGTATGCCTGGGGCACAAATGGGTATTATGAATTTATCAGATATTTTGGGCAAAATGGGTAGTCGTACAAAAGTTCGTAAGACGACAGTAAGGGATGCTTTTAAGCCGCTTATTGATGATGAATCTGAAAAACTCCTTGATCAGGATCAAATTATTCAAGAAGCGCTTCGTGTTGCTGAAAATGACGGGATTGTTTTTATTGACGAGATTGATAAAATTGCAACTAGGGATGGTGGAGCCAGTGCTGCCGTTTCGCGTGAGGGCGTTCAACGTGATCTTTTGCCTTTGGTTGAAGGAACAACGGTTAGTACAAAATATGGGCAAATCAAAACAGATCATATTCTTTTTATTGCCTCAGGTGCATTTCATGTTTCTAAGCCATCTGATTTATTACCGGAACTTCAAGGACGTTTGCCCATTCGTGTGGAGCTAAACCCTTTAACAAGAGAAGATTTACGGCGTATTCTAACGGAACCAGAAGCTAGTTTGATTAAACAATATATTGCTCTTATGGCAACAGAAGAGGTTCATTTGGAAATTACCGATGATGCAATTGATGCTTTAGCAGATATTGCTGTAGATTTAAATGCAAGGATTGAAAATATAGGGGCACGTCGTTTGCAAACAGTGATGGAGCGCGTTTTGGATGAAATTTCTTTCACGGCACCTGATAAAGCTGGAACATCCTTTACAATTGATGCCGCTTATGTGAGAAAATCTATTGGCGAGCTTGCTGCTGATATCGATCTTTCACGTTTTATTCTTTAGAGTTATCGCTTTTTTTCTTTATCTGCGCGCTTCGATAATTTTGAAACCATGGGCTTGTTCATGTATCAACACTGTGCGGAAAATATTTTTTAATAATGTTTCATAAGGCAGGTGGCGGTTTGCAACAAAAAGCAGGTTGCCGCTTGGTTTTAGGCACTTTGCAGCATTTATAATAAAATTTTTTCCTAATGAAATATCTGTCGTTTGTTGCGTGTGAAACGGTGGGTTTGAAATGATTGTGTCATACAGATTTGTGATAGGTTCATGCACAAGGTCGTGCCAATAAAAATGAATTGAAAAAGGAGCTGTTATGGATTTAAGGTGCTGTTTTGCCGCTCTCAAAGCGTTGTAGTCTGCTTCATAAAGGTCGAGAGCGGTGAGTTTTTCACTTCTTTCAAGCGCAACGTGAGAAAGATAGCCCCATCCAGCACCAAAATCAGCCGTTTTTCCAGAAATAACTTTGGGCATATAAGAAGCAAGTGCAGCGGATCCTGGATCAATACGTCCGTGTGAGAACATACCAGAAGTGGTTTGAAATTTACCAAAAGTGAGCGGTGGTGAGCGCAATTGTGCAATGTTATGTCTCTCAATTTGTTGAGGAACTTGCAACCAAAATACAAGACCGTGATTTTTAGACAATTTGTTGGTGATGGGAACAATTGTTTTGACCCACTTCATCATTGAAGCAGCACCAGCAGTTTTATTCCCACTGATTACAATCCATCCATTGGGTTTAACGCATTCTAATAAATCAAGAAAACAATTTTGGTTAAAACCACGATATTTGCTCAAATGTAAAAATGCACCATCATAGCTGAAGGTTTTATCTATTTGAGGAGAGCAGTGAAATTGAGTATCGACAAATTTTAAAAAATCTGGTCGCCAAGGCGTAATAACTTTTAAATTCTGTGCCCATTCTGGAGCTGGGATTTCTGTTAAACCGAAACTTAACCAACATTGGTTTGGATTAGGATACGGGAGTTCATGATTTTCAAAAGGCAAAAATAATAACACATATGACTCTTTCAAAGAAAAATGCCACTCCAATGTTGGGATGGCATTTCATGATACGATAAGAGGAAAAACTTACTCTTCTTTTTTCTTGCGGCGGTGCTTATTTTCAGGTTGTTTTTTTTCATCCACGCACTTTTCTTCATTCATCACTTTATCACCGGTGATTTCCTTTCCGGTTTTTTGATCAACAACCTTCATTGATAACCGAACTTTTCCACGCTCATCAAAGCCCATTAATTTAACCCAAACTTTGTCACCTTCCTTCACAATATCGGTTGTTTTGGTGACGCGTTCTGATGCAAGCTGAGAGATATGAACGAGTCCATCACGAGAACCAAAGAAGTTTATAAATGCACCAAATTCTGCAGTTTTTACAACTGTTCCTTGGTAGATAGCACCAACTTCAGGCTCATCGACAATAGAATGGATCCAGCGTTTTGCTGCTTCAATGGTTTTAGCATCAGCAGAAGCAATTTTAATGGTACCATCATCTTCAATATTAATTTTTGCTCCAGTTTGTTCCACGATTTCCCGAATAACTTTACCACCAGAGCCGATAACATCACGGATTTTATCGACAGAAATATTCATAACTTCGATTCGTGGAGAAAATTCACTCAGCTCAGCACGTGCACTGGTTAAAGCTTTTGCCATCTCATTGAGGATATGGATTCGTCCACCTTTGGCTTGTTCAAGCGCGATTTTCATAATCTCTTCGGTAATACCATCAATTTTGATATCCATTTGCAAGGCAGTAATACCATTTTCTGTTCCTGCGACTTTAAAGTCCATATCTCCAAGATGATCTTCATCCCCTAAAATATCAGATAGAACAGCAAAGCGTTCTCCTTCTTTAATCAAGCCCATAGCAATACCAGCAACAGGGCATGCTAAAGGAACGCCGGCATCCATGAGAGCAAGTGAGGTCCCACAAACCGTTGCCATAGAAGAAGATCCATTGGATTCAGTGATTTCTGAGACAGCACGAATAGTATAAGGAAAAGATTCTTTCGTTGGCAACATGGGGTGAATTGCTCGCCATGCCAATTTGCCATGTCCAATTTCACGACGACCAGGAGAACCAAGGCGTCCCGTTTCACCCACTGAAAATGGTGGGAAATTGTAATGGAGAAGGAATGTTTCCTTATACATTCCCGTTAAGGAATCAACATATTGTTCATCTTCACCAGTTCCTAGTGTTGCAACGACAATAGCTTGTGTTTCTCCGCGGGTAAAGAGTGCTGATCCATGTGTGCGGGGTAAAATACTTACTTCTGATTGGATAGGGCGCACGGTAGAAAGATTGCGTCCATCAATCCGCTTTTGGGTATCAAGAATATTCCCGCGAACAATCTTTGCTTGCAACTGTTTAAATACGGTTGCAATTTGATCTGCACTAAACTTACAGTCTTCTTCTGTTTCGGGCATAAATTTATTGAGGATTTCTGTCTTTAGTGCATCAATTGCAGCATAACGTTCTTGCTTATCAGTAATTGTGTAAGCCTTTCGTATATCCTGTTCTGCCATTTTCTGCATTGCTTTTTCAAGTTCAGAAAGATCTTCAGGAACAAAATCACGAGGATCTTTTGCAGCAACTTCAGCAAGCTTTATAATGGCATCAAGGACAGGTTGAAGGCCTTTGTGACCAAACATCACAGCACCCAACATGATATCTTCCGGTAATTCTTGTGCTTCTGATTCAACCATCAAAACAGCACTTTCTGTTCCAGCAACAACAAGATCAAGTTTTGATTCAGGCATTTCATCGATATGAGGATTGAGAACATATTGTCCATTACAATAGCCAACGCGGGCACCAGCTATAGGCCCTATGAAAGGAACACCTGACAGGGTCAATGCAGCAGAAGATGCAATCATCGCAAGGATATCGGGATTATTTTCGAGATCATGCTGTATAACGGAAACAATCACTTGCGTATCATTTTTATATCCCTCAACGAAAAGGGGACGAATTGGGCGATCAATCAAACGTGAAACCAAAGTTTCATTTTCACTTGGTCGACTTTCACGTTTTAAATAGCCCCCAGGTATTCTACCAACAGCATAGGATTTTTCTTGATAATTAACAGTGAGTGGAAAAAAATCCTGGTCTGGTTTTGGACTTTTGGCTGATACAACGGTTGCTAAGACAATAGTTTCTCCATAGGTAGCAATCACTGCACCATCAGCTTGACGTGCTATTTTCCCTGTTTCAAGGGTGAGAGGACGCCCAGCCCATTCAATTTCTATCTTGTGCGTTTTGAACATTTTTTATCCTTAATGACCAGTGTTTAAATCTTTGATTGCTCACATTCTGGTTTTGCGTAGCATATTTCCAAGCTCTGGGGTGGACAACATACTTTTTATCTTTGTTACGAGAAGAGAGAAGTAAACTGCCTTAAATGCAAAATGATGAGCAGTCCTATCCCATAATAACTTGTCAGTTTTTAAATTTTTTAATTAAAAGCAACACGTTGAAAAAATGGGCGGTTTTTTTTAACACCACCACCATTTTTCTTTTAGCGACGCAAACCTAACTTCTTGATAAGTGTCTGATAACGATTTTGGTCAACTCCTTTAAGATAATCAAGAAGGCGCCGGCGTTGAGACACCATCTTCAAAAGACCACGACGAGAATGATTATCCTTTTTGTGAGATTTAAAGTGGTTTGTTAAATTAGAAATACGTTCAGAAAGTACAGCAATCTGTACTTCCGGTGATCCTGTATCACCAACTTTATTTGCGTATTCTGCGACAAGAGCTTGTTTACGTTCAGCTGTAATCGACATCGTATTATCCTTTCCAAAAACGAAGAAACATAAAGTCACCCATAGCCGAGATGTCGTTCAGCAAGGGTCTGTGAGGAAACAAGAAGAGTCGAAGACTCTTACCTATTTTCGTCCTTATATAGGAAAGAAGGTTAAAATACTAGTCCTTGACAGCATTTTGAAGTCTTTCTTTAAATAAAAGCTTTTGTTTTGAAATATTGATTTAAATAGAGTTTTATGAGAAGTTTTTTTAAGAATTATGCATCCTTTTGATACAAAGATTATGAGCGTGTGTGTGCTAACAAAGATGATAAATACCGATTTGGAGGAAAAAGATGCAGAGCATTTCAGCATTAAAACTTTTTCGTAATTCGGTATTTCGAAATTTATGGTCATCTACTCTTATTTCTAATTTAGGGGGGCTGATACAGGCTGTTGGAGCAGGGTGGTTAATGGCGTTGATCAGTTCTTCGCATTCCATGGTGGGGCTTGTTCAAAGTGCCACAACATTACCACTTGTTATGTTTTCTTTGATGGCAGGGGCATTAGCGGATAATTTTAATCGGCGTCAAATTATGTTGTGTGCGCAGATTATGATGATGGTCATATCCATGAGTTTATCTGTTTTAGCCTATATGGGATTTCTAACACCTTGGCTTTTGTTATGTTTTACGTTTTTGATTGGATGTGGTACAGCTTTTTATAATCCTTCTTGGCAAGCAACGATAGGAGATATTGTGAGCAGGGAAAATATTCCTGCTGCTGTTAGTTTGAATAGTGTAGGCTTTAATTTGATGCGGAGTGTTGGTCCTGCTATTGGCGGTGCCATCATTGCAACTTTGGGGGCATCTGCTGCTTTTTTGTTTAATGCTATAAGCTATATTCCTCTTATCGGTGCGTTATTTTTCTGGAAGTCGAATTATAAAAAAAACTCATTGCCACGAGAAAGGCTGTTAGGAGCTGTCTCAGATGGTTTGCGTTATGTTGCGATGTCACCTAATCTCCTGAGTATTATGGTTCGAGCGTTCCTTTTTGGTATAGGAGCTATTTCTATTTTAGCACTTTTGCCAATTGTTGCGCATAAAGTTCTTGGAGGAAGTGCCCTTCTTTATGGTACATTGCTCGGTTGTTTTGGGTTAGGAGCCATGATAGCAGGTATTATTAATGCAGTTGTACGGCATCATTTTCGTTCAGAAACAATTATTGCAAGTGCATTTATTGGTTTCGCCTTTTCTTGCTTTTTATTGGGAATCAGCCGTTCACTAATTATAAGCCATATCGCTTTATTTCCTGCAGGTTTATGTTGGGTTTTGGCATTATCATTGTTTAATACATCTGTACAACTCTCTACACCACGCTGGGTTGTTGCACGTTCTTTAGCACTTTATCAAACGGCGTCTTATGGGGGGATGGCTATTGGAAGTGCAATCTGGGGAGGCTTAGCTGATGGTTATTCTCCAACAATTGCTTTGAGTATTTGTTCTCTATTCTTGATTTTTGGTGCTCTTGCGGGGGTAAAATTTAGAATTCAAGAAATTCCTCAGATAGATTTAAATCCTCTTGATCATTTTAGAGAGCCGGAACTATTACTCGACCTCAAAGCAAGAAGTGGTCCGATCATGATAATGATTGATTATCAAATTCATGAAAATGATCTCGAAGAGTTTCTCAAAGTGATGACGCGTCGACGCCATATCCGGTTACGTGATGGTGCACGTCAGTGGGTCCTTTTACGAGATCTTGAAAGACCTGAATATTGGACAGAGGCTTATCATATGCCAACATGGGTGGATTATTTACGCCATAATCATCGTCGTACAAAAGCGGATGCAGAAGTCAATAAGCGTTTGCGTCATTTAAATTGTGCTCCTAACGGCATAAGAGTGCATCGTATGATTGAACGCCAAACAATACCCCAAGCCAATGAGATGCTTTTAAAAGCCTCCTCTGATCATCTCCCTTAGGGTTAAAACAGTTTTTGTAAAATATTAAATACGTTAGTTAATATTATTTCGATCGATTTGTTAGCATAATCATAACAAAAAATTGCTGTTTAAATGGTTAATAAATTGATTTATAATGATTATTTGTCGTTTTTCATGTTGAGTGATAGTCCTAAAAATCTTAAGCTTTTCTCGTTTCAAATCTATTTAGAGTAAATCAGTCCAAATCTTCGCTTGCACATTACAAATGAGGGTTAAAGTGTGAGTAAAAAACGATTGAATAAGAAATAAAAAGCCTCTTATGAATCCTTTCAAACGCAAGGATTGTTGCGACATTAAGAGGAAAAAGTGTGTGGTGGTGTTAGTTTATAGCACTGACTTAAATTTTGATATGAATACGGTAAATATAGACAATGGAAAGTACCATATTTTTCTTAATTGATAGAGAAAAATATCTTTCCGCAAAAGGTAGGTGAGGAAAAGAATCGATTAAATTGTGAAAATCCGCTTCGGTTTAAATAAACTTTTGTCGAGGGTGCCAATGGCAAGAAGTTGTTCTTTGTAGAGGACAAAAATCTCATCTTCGTCAAGAGGTACTTTGTGATGACTTAAGAGGATAGAATGCCCCTTTATAATTCTCTGTGCTTGAGTTTCATTAAGGATATAGTGAGGGAGGCAATCCAATGCAGCGCTTGTTTCAATTAAGAGCTCATCGAGTGTTGTGAAGTTTTTTTCAAAAGAACGATTATTTTCATCTGTAGTGTTTTTATTTGGCGGAACGGCCGCTTTTAGTTCGTCCCATGTAATGAGATCTTCTTCATCAAAAGGTGCGACGGAAATACGCCTTAAATCAGCAATATGCCCATAGCAACCTAGATCACGTCCCATATCGCGTGCTAAAGAGCGCACATAAGTTCCTTTTCCGCAGGTTATTTCAAAGACAGAGTGCTTTTTAGTAGGCATTTCTAATAATTTGAAAGTTTCTATTTCCACTTCACGGGGCGGAATTTCAACAACTTCCCCTTCACGCGCTAAATCATAGGCACGATTTCCGGCAATTTTTATTGCTGAAAATTGCGGAGGCGTTTGCAAAATAATACCTGTATATTGAGGAAGAAGAGCAAGTATTTCTTCTTGTGTTGGACGTTTGAGAGAAGTTTTCGTTATTTCGCCCTCTAGATCATCTGTTGAACGCTCTTCTCCCCAAGCGATATGAAAACGGTAAGTTTTTTTGCCTTGCATCACGTAAGGGACGGTTTTGGTTGCTTCGCCCAATGCAATGGGAAGGAGACCAGAAGCAAGAGGATCAAGTGTTCCTGCATGTCCTGCCTTTTGTGCATGAAAGAGCCATTTGATTTGTGAGACAGCTTCTGTTGATTTCATTCCTTTTGGTTTATCAAATATGACCCAGCCAGAAACAGGACGCCCTTTTTTTTTGTGTTGCCGTGCCATATCTTTAATCCTCATCTTTATCACTATGGTGAAGATCGCGTGCAACCTCAGGCGAGCGAAGGAGAGCATCAATTTTTGAAAAATTATCAAAACTATTATCAAGTCGGAAACGCAGTTCAGGCATATATTTCATTTGTCGCAACGCATGACTGATTTCTCCACGGAGAAAACGACTATGTTTATTGAGGGTATCAACAACATCGGTATGAGAAGCATTTTTAAGAGTGCTGAGAGGTGATACAAAGCAAGTAGCAATTTTTAAATCTGGTGACATACGTACTTCAGAGACAGAAATAACAATATCTTTCAAGATATCATCAAGCAAAATATCACGCTGTAATATATGCGCTATTGCATGACGTACTTGCTCTGCTACTCTAAGTTGCCGTTGTGATGGCCTTGCATTTTTCATCAAAGTTTTATCCTTGCTACAAGATCTCTTTTTTTGACCATTTAGATAAGGGAAAAGAGATATTGTGTATAAAACCTAATAACTTTCTTCATTTTACAACAGAGTAAAGTTATTGGATTATTTTATAATGTGCGATTAATATGTTCGATACGGAAGATCTCAATGATGTCTCCTGCGCGCATGTCTTCATAATTTTCAAAGGCTATTCCACATTCTTGACCACTTTGCACTTCATTGACTTCATCCTTAAAGCGCTTGAGTGTTTTCAGCTTTCCTTCGTGAATAACGATATTATCGCGGATAAGGCGAACACCGGCTCCTCGTTCTATTTTACCTTCTGTAACACGACATCCTGCAACTTTTCCAATTTTTGTAATGTTAAAGACTTCTAGAATTTCAGCATTACCAAGGAAAGTTTCACGCTGTTCTGGTGAGAGTAATCCAGACATGGCAGCCTTGATATCGTCAACAAGATCATAAATGATGTTGTAATAACGAATTTCAATTCCTTGTGTTTTAGCAAAATCACGTGCTTGCTTATTGGCTCGAACATTAAAACCAATTACAGCAGAGTTAGAAGCTTCCGCAAGAGAAATATCACTTTCGGTAATTCCTCCAGCACCAGAATGTACAATACGCGCACGAACCTCATCATTTCCGAGTTTTTCCAATGCTGAAGCGATTGCTTCAATTGATCCTTGCACATCCCCTTTTATAATAAGAGAAAATTCCTTAACACCAGTCGTTTGCAATTTTGTCATCATCTGCTCAAGAGAACCACGCGAACCAGTTTGCCGCGCAACAGCTTTATCACGTGCTAATCGTTGACGGTATTCAGAAATTTCACGCGCTTTTGCTTCATGTGTGACAACAGCAAAACGGTCTCCGGCTTGTGGCGTTCCTTGCATGCCTAAAATTTCAATCGGTGTAGAGGGAACGGCTTCTTTGACATGGCGGCCATGGTCATCAATCAAAGCACGCACACGACCCCATTCATTTCCGGCAACTATAATATCAGAAGGGTGTAATGTACCTTTTTGAACAAGAACTGTTGCAACAGATCCACGTCCGCGATCCAATTTGGCTTCAATGATAACGCCCTCTGCAGTTCGTTGAGAATCTGCTTTCAGATCAAGCATTTCAGCTTGAAGAAGGATAGCTTCGAGAAGTTTATCAAGATTTTGACCAGTTTTAGCAGAAACTTCAACGTCCAAAGTTTCTCCGCCCATAGTTTCAACAAACACTTCATGTTGTAAAAGTTCTGTACGCACTTTTTGTGCATTCGCAGCTGGTTTATCAATTTTGTTGATAGCAACAATGATAGGTACACCAGCGGCTTTCGCATGATTGATTGATTCAATCGTTTGGGGCATAACACTATCATCAGCGGCTACAACGAGAACAGCAATATCGGTAACACGAGCTCCACGTGCGCGCATAGCCGTAAATGCAGCATGTCCTGGTGTATCAATAAAGGTAATTTTTTGACCGTTTTGTTCTACTTGATAGGCACCAATATGCTGCGTAATACCTCCCGCTTCGCCAGAAACAACATTTGCTTTACGAATAGCATCCAAAAGAGAAGTTTTCCCGTGGTCAACATGGCCCATAATGGTTACAACAGGAGGGCGCTGCTGCATGTTTTGAGGATTATCTGTTATATTAAAGATACCTTCCTCTACGTCAGATTCTAAAACACGTTTAACAGTATGGCCAAATTCAACAGCGATGAGTTCGGCAACATCTGCATCAATAACATCGCCAGGTTTCATCATTTGTCCTTGTTTCATCAAGAATTTAATCACATCAACAGAACGCTCAGTCATACGTTGTGCGAGCTCTTGAATGGTAATCGTTTCAGGAAGAACAACTTCGCGAGAAATTTTTTCTCTTGGTTCTTGATTTTGTGCACGCTTAAACTTTTCCTGTCTACGCCGCATTGCAGCCATTGAGCGTCCACGTGCGCTTCCTTCTTCGTCCAGTGCACTATTCAGAGTTAGCTTTCCGCGTCGCCGCTCATCAGCTCCTTTGACAACTTTTGGTACACGTATTTCTGATTTAGCAGGATTAGCACGCCGACTATGCCGTTCTTCCTCTTTATTTTCATCTATTTTGCGTTTTTCAACCACAGTTGTGTTTTTAGGCGCAATAGGAATATCTGTCTGTTCAATGAGAGGAGGAACAGGTGGAGCCTGTACTGGCGATATTTCTTCTTCTTGTTGGAGATGTATTTCTTTTTCTTTAATTTCTTGCTGTAAAATTTCTTCACGCTCTTTAGCGCGTCTTGCTTCTTCTTCGGCTTGTTCTCGCGTTATTCTTTCTTGGATATGTGCTTCTTCTAATGCGCGAAGTCTCGCTTCCATTTCAGTTGATGAAAGATTGCTTTTGGTCATAGATTCTTGAGGCTTTTTTCCCTCAAAACGCGGCTTAGAGCGCTGGGCGGCCACATGCGGCTTTGTAATGGGCTGTGGGGTTTCAGCTTTTTCATCAGGTCGCGTAATTTTACGCCGTTTGGTTTCGACAACGACAGCCTTCGTACGGCCATGGCTAAAATTTTGTTTGACCGTGCTCGTTTCCAAGACAGACCGCTTGAGAGTTAGTGTCTTCTTGACTGTTGTTTTGTCGTTGTTATTTTCACTCATTGTATTTCCTTCACGGCTTGTGCCGTCATCTCACTAGGCTTACTATGCTTGTCGTCACGATAGCTGATCAATTTATATGTCGTTTTGAGAAATCCCTCAGCAGCTTTTGTGTCCAGTAAGGCCGCATGCATTACAGGATTAGAGCCAAAAGCCACTCGCATTTCATCACTTGTAAATAAAGATATGGTTTTTATAGTCCGATTTGTTTGTTGTTGTATTGAATGGATGGCCTGTGCAATTTTTCGTTTCCCATCTTCTGTTGTTTCTTTAGCATGAAGTACAAGAATAACTTTACCAGAGCGGATAGCAGCATCAACCTTTGTTGCTCCCATAACAATTGCTCCCGCTTTTCGTGCCATGGAAAGGCTTGAAAGAGCGGCTTTTAGTAAAAGCGTATCAACAACATGCACAAGATTTGGTGCAACCTCAACATCTGTTTTAAAATTTCTATGAAAAGCTTTCTGTTTGATTGCTTTCTCAATAACAGCATGATGGGCAGAAATCCAAACGCCACGCCCTGGTAAATTCGCTTTAAGATCAGGAACAATTTGATTATTGGGACCAATAACAAAACGGATCAGCGTTTGTGCTGAAGCATTTTTTCTGGTCACAATGCAAGTCCGTTCATTCATTTAAAGTGTATCCACATCCAAATCATCTGTTTTTTCATTTTCTGCAGAATTTTCATCTTCTACAGGATTTTCTGTAACAAGATCAGCTTGGTCTATCCAGCCTGCTTGTACACGTGCGGCTAAAACCATAGCTTCTGCATCCGCGCGTGTAATGTCAAAAGGGGTTAAAATACCAGAAAAATTCTGTGTTTGACCTTCTTTGCGTTCTCTCCAACCAGCTAAATCATCAACGGCATAGCCAGCAAAGTCTTCTATTGTTTTTACACCATCCTCACCTACAGCAACCAACATAGCACTTGTCATTCCAGGAAGTGTTCGCAATTCGTCAGAAACTCCGAGTTTTTTGCGTTTTTCATCAAGTTCTTTTTCTTGATGATCAAGATATTCGCGGGCACGACTTTGGATTTCAGCGGCGGTATCATGGTCAAAACCATCAATAGAAGCGATTTCTTCAAGATCAATATAGGCGATTTCTTCAATAGAAGAAAAACCCTCTGATGCCATAACCTGCCCGATCATTTCGTCAACCTCTAAGGCTTCCATAAACAATTTACTCCGTTCAGTAAATTCTTTTTGACGATTTTCAGATTCTTCCTTTTCCGTTAAAATATCAATGTTCCATCCTGTTAGTTGCGAAGCCAAGCGAACATTTTGTCCACGTCGTCCAATAGCAAGGCTAAGTTGATCATCTGGCACAATAACTTCAATCCGTTCAGCATCTTCATCAAGGATGATTTTAGAAACTTCAGCAGGTTGCAGTGCATTAACGACAAATGTTGCCGCATCAGGCGACCAAGGAATAATATCAATTTTTTCGCCTTGTAATTCAGCAACAACAGCTTGTACGCGACTTCCTCGCATTCCAACGCATGCTCCAACAGGATCAATGGAACCATCGCGTGAAACAACGGCGATTTTAGCCCGTGAACCTGGATCACGAGCAACAGATTTGATTTCTATAATACCATCATAAATTTCTGGCACTTCCATAGTGAAAAGTTTTACCATAAATTGGGGATGTGTGCGTGAAAGGAAAATTTGCGGACCACGCGTTTCACGGTGTACATCATTGACAAAAGCACGAATACGATCTCCATAGCGGAATGATTCACGAGGAATTAATTCATCACGGCGCACAATAGCTTCACCACGCCCGAGATCAACGATAACATTACCATATTCCACACGCTTAACTGTACCAGAAATAATTTCACCAACTTTATTTTTGAATTCCTCATATTGCTGATCACGTTCTGCGTCGCGTACTTTTTGTACAATAACCTGTTTAGCAGATTGTGCTGCGATACGTCCAAAATCCATAGGAGGTAAAAGATCAGCAAAAAAATCACCAATTTTTGCTTCTGCTTGATGTTTAAGAGCATCAGACAAAGTAATTTCCGTTGTGTAGTCTTCAACGACATCAACGATTTTAAGCAGGCGCTGTAATTTAATTTCACCTGTTTTAGAATTGATTTCAGCACGGATATTTGTTTCTTGACCATAACGAGAACGTGCTGCTTTTTGAATAGCATCAGCCATCGCAGAAATGACAATTTCACGGTCGATTGACTTTTCACGTGCAACAGCATCTGCAATTTGCAGAATCTCAAGCCTGTTAGCGCTTGTAGCCATCAATTTTCTCCTTCTTTGTGCCACACGATGGGTATTTCCCAGTGATATTATTTTTTGAAATTGAGCGTCTGTATAGAGTCGTTAGCTTTCTCTTCAGCAATGAATTGTTGACTTAACTCTTTATTTTTTTTCAATGCATCGCGAATAAGCTCATCGGTAAGCACTAAATGCGCATTTATGATATCACAAAAGGAAATAGGGGTATACATGGCTTCTCCATAAGCAGCTTTATCAGTGTTTAAAATAAATCCATCTTGCGTGATATTTGTAAATGTCCCGCGAAATTTTCGGCGTCCATCAATTGTTATTTTGGTTTCAATTTTTGCAAGATGCCCTTGCCAATGAAAAAAGTCAGATTTTCTTACCAATGGACGATCAATTCCAGGTGATGAGATTTCTAAATGATATTTGCGTTCAATAACATTTTGTACATCAAGGAGGGGGGAAACAGTTCGACTAACAGTTTCACAGTCTTCTACGGTCATAGAACCATCGGCACGTTCAACCATAATTTGAAGTGTTAAACCATTTTGACCAAGAAGTTTCACACGAACCAAACGAAAACCTAAAGGTTTAAGTAGTGGTATGACAAGAGCAGCAACCTGTGCTTCGATACCATCTTCTTCAAACAGGCGTGGTTCGTCAAGATTGCTTATTTTTTCAGCTTCGTTCATACATTTTATCCAAGTTGTTTTCATCAGTTTTATGATATTAAAAAAGAGCGGGTCCAACGGCCCACCCTTCATCATAAGACCAAGAATTTAGCTATTGATACTCTTAAATTCAAAATTTTTCAAGTTGTTTATGAGAAAAGCGCTTGATCATTTATTTCTTGATAAAGGTAAGATAAGCAGGCGTCCGTCCTTCGCGTAAAGCTTTTGCTTCATAGCGGGTTCCTTTCCATAGTGGATAAGGGAGTTTCCAGTCTTGAGGTTTTTCTGCTTTCCATTCAAAGTGATCATGTTGTGCACAATGGTACAAAGTCCAGTTTACATAACTGTCGATATCACTAGCAAAGCGAAAAATTTTCCCTATTTTAAGAACACGAGCAAAACGGTTAAGATTTTTTGTGTTGATGAAACGTCGTTTCCAGTGTTTCTTTTTCGGCCAAGGATCAGGATAGAAGAGGTCTATTCCATCAAGCGAGTTATCAGGGAGCCAATCAAGGAGGCGTGTAGCATCATCATTATAGAGGCGAAGATGATTTTGATAGTTTTGATGCTGTTCAAGAGACAACAATATTTTTGCCATGCCATTGATAAAGGGCTCGACGCCGATAAAACCGGTTTTTGGAAAATATTCCATTTCATGAAGTAAATGTTCACCTCCACCAAAGCCGATTTCAAGTCGAATTTCTCTTACTTTGCTTGAAAATAAGGATGTAAGGTTTGAGGGAGGTGGGACATTTAAATCAATATTTAAATTGGGGAGAAGCATTTTTATACGTGTAAGATGACTGTTTCGAAGTTGTTTTCCTTGTCGGCGTCCAAAAAATGCTTCACTCTTGCGTGTATTATATTTAATCATGGGATTTGGATCATTGTTTGAAGCGTTTTCACGAGATCAGTTTTTTCCCATGAAAACGAACCATCGTGTTTTGGTTTTCGCCCAAAATGACCATAGGCAGCTGTTTTCGCATAAATAGGTTTATTGAGGTCAAGATGTTTTCGAATGCCGGTAGGTGAAAGGTCCATTATTTTGCGAATGGCTGCTTCAATAACTTTTTCATCGACTTTTCCTGTTCCGTGAAGATTGAGATAAATAGATAAAGGTTGTGCAATACCAATTGCATAAGAGAGTTGAATGGTGCATCGCTCTGCTAAATGAGCAGCAACAATATTTTTAGCCAGATAGCGTGCCGCATAGGCTGCAGAACGATCAACTTTTGTTGTATCTTTTCCTGAAAAAGCACCGCCTCCATGGGGTGCTGCACCTCCATAAGTATCCACAATAATTTTGCGTCCTGTTAATCCGGCATCGCTTTGAGGACCACCAATGACAAATTTTCCTGTTGGGTTAATATACCAACTGCATTGATCTGCAATGGGAATGTCATGTAAAGCTTGACGAATGTAAGGTTCAACCACTGTACGTACCTTGTTGGAATCCCAGCTTTCATCGAGGTGCTGCGTTGAAAGAACAATGGATGTGACCTCTATCGGTTTTCCATTTTTATAGCGTATGGTTATTTGGCTTTTAGCATCTGGTCCTAATTTTCCAGCTTCTCCCTCTCCTTTATGACGGGCTGTGGCAAGAAGTTTGAGAATTTTATGCGCATAATAAATCGGCGCAGGCATGAAATCAGGTGTTTCACGGCAAGCATATCCAAACATGATGCCTTGATCACCTGCTCCTTCTTCACCATGCCGATCCGTAGCATTATCAACTCCTCTTGCTATGTCAGCTGATTGAGGGCGCAAAAGAACATCAATTTTAACAGTTTTCCAATGGAAACCTGCTTGTTCATAGCCAATGGTACGAATAGCACGGCGCGCTGCTGTACGAAAACGCGTAGGATTAATGAGTGGAAAGCCAGTTTCATCATAGATAAATTCTTTATTTTTATCTTTTTTTAATAGCGTATCGGGAACACGCACTTCACCAGCGATAACAACACGGTTGACACTGACGAGAGTTTCACAGGCAACGCGTATTAACCATGGATCAGTACCAGTTTTTTCAGCTTCTTTATAGATCATATCAACAATTTCATCGGAAATACGATCACAAATTTTATCAGGATGTCCTTCCGATACCGATTCGCTCGTAAAAAGATAATCTTGATGCGGCATAGGAACTCCTTCAAAAAAGAAAATCAACGATTTAATTAATTTCTTACTAAAGTTGTCACGATTTGCTAATTCTACAGCAAATCGTCAATGAAAATTTATATGAATAAAAGAGAAAAGATATAATTTTAATTTATAGCTTATTTGTCAAATCTTCCTCAGAAAGTGCTTTTGCCAAATCAATAATTTTTCGACGCACTTTAGCATCAGATATATTTGTAAAAGCGCGCATGAGCTGAATCCCTTCGCTGCTAGAACAAAAGTCTATAAAATTGTGATCACTTTCAGCAAAACCCTCTACTTGTTGGGAGGTAATACCTTTATCAAAAAAGTAAGAAACAGGAACATCCATAATTTCCGCTATCGCTTGAAGACGACTGGCACCAATACGGTTTGTTCCTTTTTCATATTTTTGGATTTGCTGAAAAGTAATCCCTAATTTTTCACCTAGTTTCTCTTGAGTGAGTCCTAAAATATTACGACGTAAACGGATACGAGTTCCAACATAGATATCTATAGGGTCAGGTTTTTTTCTAGTTTCGGTCATAATGCAACTCTTTATTTCCAGCACTTTTCTTCTAAACCAACATCATATTTATGCGCAGCTGATTTATCATATAATTAAAATAATATGTAATATTTTTTCCCAATATTACTGGTAAACGCAACATAATACCGTACAAAGGACACTTGAATCATTTAAGCTGTTCTGTAGAACCAAAACCAACACGACACAATAGCATAAGGATGAATAAGATAAAAGTAGAGAAAGTTCTGTATTCATTGCTTCCTATAGGGGTAATGGATGATGGAACTTGTGAATCAATAATGCCCACAGCATTTTGTTGAAGAGCTACAACGATTCGTCCATAAGAATCAATAACAGCTGATATTCCATTATTGGCTGCTCGTATGAGGGGGATTCCCAGTTCAACGGCACGAAGTTGTGCTTGTTGAAGATGTTGATAGGGTCCAGGTGTTACACCAAACCATGCATCATTTGTAATATTAATAATTGCTTGAGGCGAGGAGCCTTTAAAAGTCATTTCATGGGGAAATATTGCTTCATAACAAATCAAGGGTAGATAAGAAAATCCGTTTGGCATTGTAACAATTTTGCGCACACTTGCAGCACTATATCCACCAATATTATCGGCAAGGGTACGCAATCCAATTTTTTTCAATAAATTCTGATAAGGAAGATACTCACCAAAAGGAACCAAATGAAGTTTATCGGAAGTATTTAAAATATTACCTTGAGCATTAATGACTGCAATTGTATTAAAATATTGTGTTTGGGAATGAGGTAGATCATTGCTGGCTCGTATTGCTCCGATAATAGCCCATTGTTTAGGTTTTAAAAGAGAGGCAATGCGCATTGTGATAGATGAGTTATCATAGAGAAGGTAAGGAACGGAAGCTTCGGGCCATACGATAAAATCGGGTTCTGAATTTTGGTCAGTTGTTGGCATTGCACTTAGATTCATATGCGCTTCCAACATAGCTTCTCGTGTATTATCACGCAATTTTATATTTTGTTGGATGGAAGGTTGAACAATGCGCACCCAATAAGAACTTTTTTGATTTTCAGCTGTGTTTTCTATAGTATGAAGACGATAAAACCCAAAACCACTGTGAATAAATATAAGTGATAAGCAGAGAGAAAGTGCTACTTTCTTTTTTTCATCTGTTAATAAAACAGTTGGCAAACTGTAGGCTAAGACAGCAAGAATATTCATTCCGTAAAGTCCCACGATTGCATCAGATTGCATGAACATTGGGGTTGGCATGGCTGTATAGCCAAGAGCATTCCATGGAAATCCTGTGAATAAAAACGCACGCAACCACTCGGCCAATCCTAATGCAAAGGCTAAAACAAAAAAGCGTGCTATTCCTTTTGTCCATAATAAACCAACAATGAAACCAGAAAAAAACCAATAAAGAGAAAGGTAGAGTGGAGGAACTAAAATGGCTAATGGGACTGCCCAACCAAAAGAATCTGGATCTGTTAACAAAGCATTGCATAGCCACCAAAGTCCGCAAATAAAATAACTAAAACCAAAGGTTCCACAGCTTAAAGCGTAAATAAAAAAATGTTTTTTATTGTTTTTTGCGGCCCGTATTGAGTCAAGTAAAACAATAAAGAGAGGGAAAGTTAAAAAGCAAAGAGGTGCCAAATAAAAGGGTGGAAGTGCAAAAGAAGTAAGAGCACCACACAGAAATATCCATGCTTGGCGCTTCCAACCGGTAACAGAGGACAAAAAAACGATGAAATTGTTTAAAAACGCTGGACTATTCTTTAGGGATGACATTGTTCTCAAGATTCTCATTTTTTGGAATGCGAAAAATACGCAATCGCTTAATCCGGCGTTTATCAGCTTCTAAAATACGAAATCTATAACCAGGTACAGCTTCGACAATTTCACCTTTGGCAGGAATGCGATCAAGAATGGAGACGATCAAACCACCAATCGTATCAACATCATCACCATATTCCCCTACGATAAAATCAGGACCAAGAGCTTTCTCCACATCTTCTAGTTCAGTTCTTGCATCAACGAGCCATTTATTGTTTGGTTCACGTACGATAGCATTGTCGACATTATCATGTTCATCTTCGATATCACCAACGACCAATTCAACAATATCCTCCATTGAAACGAGACCATCTGTTCCCCCATGTTCATCAATAACTAAAGCCATTTGAGTTCGTGTAGTTTGCATTCGTGTTAATAATTTACTTGCAAGCATGGAACTTGGAACAAAGAGAACAGTTCGGATCAGATCCAATTCACCGATTGGGGTATGTAAGTCTGTATGGTTTAATTGAAGCAAATCGGATTTCTGTTCGGTTTTTGTTGGGCTGACAATAAAGCGTGTCATATAGTTAAGAATATCGCGGATGTGAATCATGCCGCGCGGATCATCTAAAGTTTCAGCATAAACAGGTAAGCGAGAATGACCAATTTTTGCGAAACATTTAAGGGTTTCTCCAAGTGAAGTGTTTATTTCCAGTGCTTCGATTTCAGAACGTGGTATCATAACATCATCCACGCGTGCTTCACGTAAGCGTAAAATATTATGCAACATAGTACGTTCTTCAGGTGAGAAGAGGGCAGTGTCTTTTTCATTGTCAGTCGTGAGTGCAACGGTAAGATCATCGCGCAGTGATGTAGACACACAATTACGACCCCGTAAGAATGAAAACAAATGATTCATCAGAGAATATTTTTCTGTATGATTCGTCTGTTGAGAGGTTTTTTTTTCATTATTAGAAGATGTTTGACTATTATTTTGTGCATTTGTTTTGTTTGTCATGGTTTTGAAATCTTCTAAACTTTCTTTTTATAATTAGGTGAATGAGAGGCTTTAAATGGTATGCTCGTAATATTGATTTTAAAAGTTAAATTTTATCATTTATAGACAATTCAGCGTAAGGATCTTTTATGGAAAGCTTTTGCAGAATTTCTCTTTCGAGCTTTTCCATTTGATATGCTTCATTATCAGTTTCATGGTCATAGCCAAGCAGATGCAAGATACCATGAACAATCATATGCGTTAAATGGTCTTGAAATGTTTTTCCTTGTTTTTCTGCTTCGAGAACAACAGTCTCTCGCGCAATAATAATATCACCGAGCATGGGACCAGGTCGATTTCCAGCTTTAAGTGGAAAAGCAGGAAAGGATAATACATTAGTAGATTTGTTTTTGTTGCGCCATTGTGCATTGATTTGTGCCATATGTTTATCATCCGTAAAAAGCAGGCTAATCTCGCTTACAACATTTGCCAATGAAACATGATGCATAGTCGTCATTAATGCTTTTTCAGTGATATTATAAAGCATTTTCTCATCATTCCACCCTGCGCTTTTAACCATTATATCAATAATAATCATGATGAATCAAATTCATTTTTTAATGCACCGCATGCGAATGATTTTTTTTTATTTTGTATTTCGGAATCGCGATCATAAGCACGAACGATAGCAGCAACAAGTGGATGGCGTATAACATCTTTTTCATCAAAATGTACAATCGCAATATTTTCTACATTTGAAAGAATGCGAATTGCTTCAATGAGACCTGATTTTTGCCCTGTAGGCAAATCAATTTGGCTTACGTCACCGGTAACAATCATACGTGTTCCTTCTCCAAGACGTGTGAGGAACATTTTCATTTGCATGGGCGTAGTATTTTGTGCCTCATCAAGAATAACAGCAGCATGGGCAAGTGTTCGTCCGCGCATAAAGGCAAGAGGAGCAATTTCTATGACACCAGAAGCTAAAATGCGTTCTATTTTTTCAGCGGGCATCATATCATAAAGAGCATCATAAAGTGGTCGTAAATATGGGTCGACTTTTTCTTTGAGATCACCGGGAAGAAAACCAAGATGTTCTCCAGCTTCAACAGCCGGACGTGAGAGAATAATTCGCTCAATGATACCACGTTCTAGAAGCATTGCAGCATGAGCAACAGCAAGATATGTTTTGCCTGTTCCTGCTGGTCCTACACCAAACACAAGTTCAGTATGCTCCATAGCGCGTATGTAAGCATCTTGTATTGGAGTTCTTGCATGAATTATTTTTTTATGGGTACTCAACCGTGCTGGTATACGTTTCGTTGCAGATTTGTGTGTTATTGTGTCTTCTTTCTGCTTCTTTGGTATATTTGCCATAGCAAGCGCTCCTTTTATATCTGATAAAGTGAGCTCTTGGTGTGTTTTGGCACGTTCATAAAGTTGCTGCAATACATATTGCGCACGTTTTATAACAGAAATATTTCCACGGATTAAGACTTCATTACCACGCGGATGAATACTAAGTTCAAGTTTTTTTTCGATATAAGCGAGATTTTCGTCAAATTTACCAAAAACTGCTTTTGCATATTTATTATTTTCGAAAATCAAAACAACTTGGCTCGGATCTGAAGCGCTTGTTTGTTTCAAGGTATCAGCCTTTTCAAGGGACATATTTACTTTTTCTTTAATACGCTTTATTTTTTCGGTTGAAGCTTTCAGCCTATTCTCCATATCTACATAAATGTTGCACGTTTTGTTAAGTAAATTCTATAAAAGACATTTTTTAAAAAAAGTGCACGTTTTAGATGTAATCATTTTCTTTTAAAATAAAAGAGTTTTCCAAAATATTTATTGTGAACAAGGTTTTAGAAGTATGTTTATCTATTTGTCACTTCACCAACAAAACTGTTTGAGCTTGCATTTTTAATATGAATTTCTATTACGCTACCTGTAGAGACTTCTGTATCTAAGACAACAGGTAAAAGCCAAGGGGAACGTCCTACCATTTGCCCTGAGTGACGTCCAGGTTTTTCGATGAGAACGTTAGTTTTTTGACCAATTTTAGAACGCAAAAACGCATTTTGTTGCTCAAGGAGAAGGACTTGTAAATGTTGAAGGCGGGCATCTTTTACAGATTCATCAACATGATTTTTCATTGTGGCTCCCACTGTTCCAGGACGGGGGGAATATTTAAAAGAATAAGCTGAACTGTACTGTACTTGTTGAATAAGTTTAATGGTTTCTTCAAAGTCTTCATCTGTTTCTCCTGGAAACCCTACAATGAAATCGCCTGAAAAGGCAATATCTGGCCGTGCGGTCCGAATTTTTTCAATAAGATGAAGATAATGAGAGCTTTTGTGTTGGCGGTTCATAGCTTTTAAGATGCGATCTGAACCTGATTGAACAGGAAGATGGAGGTAAGGCATTAACATATCAAGATCTCGATGCGCGGCAATAAGGCTGTCATCCATATCACGTGGGTGACTGGTTGTGTAACGCAAACGCTTTAAACCATCGAGTTTTGCAAGATGATAAAGAAGATCGCCAAGACGCCAAGTTTTGCCATCAGCACTTTGCCCATGCCAACCATTGACATTTTGTCCAAGCAGCGTAATTTCTTTGACACCCGCTTCGATGAGTTGAAGGGCTTCTTCAGTAATTTGCTCAACGGATCGTGATATTTCGGCACCGCGTGTATAGGGCACAACACAAAAAGTGCAAAATTTATCGCAACCTTCTTGTACTGTTAAAAATGCGCTAACACCTCGTTTTCTTACTGCATGTTTATTATGGGGCGGTAAATGAGCAAATTTATCTTCAACAGCATAGTCTGTTTCGATAATTTTTTTTCCTTGTTTGGCTTTCTCTAACAATTCTGGCAAGCGATGATACATTTGCGGACCAATAACAAGATCCACTGTTGGAGCACGGCGCAAGATTTCACTTCCCTCAGCTTGTGCAACACAACCCGTTACACCAACCATCAGGGGTTTATCAGGTGTGCGCTCTTGACGCATAACGCGCAAACGACCGAGATCAGAATAAAGTTTTTCTGCTGCTTTTTCACGAATATGACAGGTATTAACAAGAATAAGATCGGCCTCATTGGGAATTTGTGTTGTCACATAGCCTTGCGAACTGAGACTATCAGTCATCCGTTGGCTATCATAAACATTCATTTGACATCCATAGGTTTTGATAAAAACCTTTTTCGGAGCAACAGGAGGCGTATTTTTAGGATTTTCTTTATTCATGGTGCATGTGTAAATGTTTTTTACACAAATCTCAATCTATTTACTTAAAAGTTTTTTGCATGATAATTGCATCACCACGACCATCTTTTGACGGGTAGTAGGCAAGACGTTCAGAAATTTTTTGAAATTCAAAGCGTTGATAAAGGTTCAAAGCAGAAAGGTTTGTGGCTTCTACTTCCAAGAATAATTTTATAGCGCCTTTGTCGTGAAGATGGTGCACTGTGCTTTCGATAAGAAAGGTACCAATTCCTTGTTGACGATAATGAGGGTGAACAGCAATTGTGATGATTTCTGCTTCATCAAGGATGAGGCGGCATAGGCAAAAGCCTAAAATTTGATCAGAGCGATCAATGAGAAACACTTTGTATCCGAAGATAGAGTGATCTGTTAAGAAATTATCAAAAGCTTGTTTTCCCCAAGACGGAGTAAAACAATGTTGATGAATTTGATGAAGAGGAGCACCATCATTAACTTGTAGCGGAGCAATTCCAAAATTCTTTTTTGTCAATGAAAATTTGGGCATTATTTTTTTTGTGGTAAAGCAAAATTGGTTTGTTGTTTTGCATCAGCGCTGCGTAGATAGAGTGGGCGAGGAGAATTTTTTGATTGTTTGTTTGCGGCAAGATAAGCATAGTTTACAATATCAGCCGCTTCGCAGGGGATTTTTTCTAGGACAATTTTTTCGTTTATTTTATGGCTTTTAATATGCTCCACAATGACATCAGTAGCTGGGCCGGTCAGTCGGGTTTTTTTTGGTAAATCTTCGAGGATATTTTCAATTGTTTTTAATCCAGGCGCTCCCAAAGGTGTGAGATCATTATGAAAATTTTGATGGTAGAACATCTCTCTCCCTGCTTCAATGACAACAGTAATTGCTGATGCTGTACTTTTACTGTTTATTACTTGTGCTGCTAACGCTTCAAGAGCACTTACTCCAACAGCAGGTATTTCAAGTGCTAATGCCAAAGCGCGCGCTGTTGCAACACCGACACGTACACCAGTAAATGATCCAGGTCCAATATTGACAGCAATACGCTCAACTTGATCAAGCGTCATATTGGCTTGTGTCATTGTTTGTGTAATCTGCCCAATAAGTTTTTCAGCATGCCCTTTGTTCATGCGCTCATTGATACGCGCAATAACAGATTTATGACGAATGAGCGCAACAGCACAATAAATTGAAGCAGTATCTATAGCAAGGATAAGCATAAAAATATTTTAGTTGAATAAAACGATAAACAAAAGTTCTGCTGTATTTTTAATCTTTTTATTATCGTATATTTCATTTGTAAGAAAGTTACTAGTGCCAATAAGCAACAATATCTTTTTATGGGATAGAACGAGATGTTGATTTAATCCCTATTTGTTTTCACTTTTTGAATGAGTACCTTGAATATTGTAAGATTCTCTTATTTCAAATCTACTTATGGTGAGACAATTAAAGTTATTAGCTTGTATATTACAAGCGGAATTAGGGTGTGAATAAAAACTGTTGAAGAAAAGAATAAAAAATCCTTTCACGAATCGTTTAAATGTAAGGATTGTCACAAACATTTTGAGCTATCAAATAGTATGATGATGCCATTTGTATTCCATAGTAAGTAAAAGTAAGTTAAAAGGGGGAAAGCCATGACCCCACATTTTTTCCCAATAAGAGCATATTCTATCAGTCTTTATATAAAAACTTCAGCGTAATGAGAGCAGATGAAAGAAATGGCATTGTTTTGCATGAGTTACGTATTTTAATACTACGCCGTTGCAAATCATTATGGACTGAAAAGCAAATTTGACAGTTTTCACTTAAATATCAGCTCTTTCAATTTTTTGTATAGAATAATGAGCAGTATTTTAGAACTTTTTCTGGTTGTATGAAAGAACTGATTTTAATATTAGTGAACCTTTGGATTGATTGCATGCTCCATTGAAAAATAATAATAAATGCATATTTCAAAATGTTATATGGTTCAGATCAATCAATCCTATCATGATAAGGCTACAAGCGCCAAGAAGGAGTATGGAGAAAGTTGAAGCTAAAATAACGCGCCATCCTGCTTTTTTTAATGAGCGGATATCAACACCTAATCCTAAAGCTGCCATTGAAATGACCGTGAACAGTTGAGCAATAAGTCTGATCGGGTTTATAGCCGTTTCAGGAATAAGTCCGCTTGAACGAATAAGCATCATGATAATAAAACCGATGATAAACCATGGGACGAGAGTATGTAGACGAAAATGTGTTTGTGCTGATCGACGATAGATGATGGATAGGATAAAAATAACAGGGCCCAACATTAAAACCCGCACCAATTTGACAATTGTTGCAATTTGAACGCTCACGAAAGATATTGGCGCTGTTGCTGCTAAGACCTGTGGTACAGCATAAACAACCATGCCAGCAAGCACACCGTATTGGTTAAATGATAAATTCAAAAGTGGGTGTAAAAAAGGGAGAAATAAAATAATAAGAACCCCTAAAAGAGCGGTAAAAGCAATTGCTGCCGCTACATCTTCATGTTTAGCATGAATGACAGGGGCAGTTGCAACGATAGCTGAATTGCCACAAATGGCATTACCACAAGCGACCAGCATTGCTAAATTTGCAGAAAGTCCAAAAAGTCTGCCTATAACAAAACTAATGAGGATCGTTATAAATATAACGAATACGATGCTTGCAAGCAAATTCCAACCGGCTGAAAGAACAGCACGGATGCTAATGCTTGCCCCTAAAAGAACAATAGCAATTTCAAGAAGCGTTTTTGCACAAAAGACTATACCTTTTTGGAAATATTTGGGCAGATTAAAACAGCTACGAGTAATTGATCCTAAAAGAATTGCCAAAACAAGGCTTTCAAGCCACGCTTCTGCGAAAAACTGTTTTTCTATTACTTCTAAACCATAAGCTAAGGCAGATATGAGCAGGCATAATAGAATACCTGGACCAAGGTCGTTCAAAAATGAGAGTTTTTTCTTTGACATTTTAATATTCCCCCGTCATTAAAGAGCTAAAGGTGAAGAGGAAAAAGTTTTAGAGATTTGTTCGTGCTTGTACAGCTGCTGCTAAAGTTCCATCATCAAGATAATCAAGCTCGCCTCCTACAGGAACACCATGAGCAAGTCGCGTAATTTTAACGGAGAAGTTAGAGAGCTGATCGGTGATATAGTGAGCAGTTGTTTGACCTTCGACAGTCGCATTGACAGCAAGAATAATTTCCGTAATAGGATTTTGTACAACACGTTGTATTAAGGTGGCAATGTTGAGTTCGTCAGGACCTATTCCATCTAAGGGGGAGAGTCGTCCACCCAATACATGGTAACGTGCGGCTAAAGTTTTTGCGCGTTCAAGAGCCCACAGATCAGCAATATCCTCAACAACGATGATTGTTGTATCATCGCGGCGCAAATCTGTACAAATTGAACAAGGATCAATGGTATCGACATTTCCACAAACAGAACAAATGCCGACTTTTTCTATAGCTGCTTGTATAGCTGCTCCTAAAGGCTCCAGCAATGTTTCCTTTTTTTTGATAAGATGAAGCGCAGCACGACGCGCTGAACGTGGACCAAGACCTGGTATACGTGATAAAATCTGAATGAGACGTTCAATCTCAGGTCCTGCAATGTATTTAGACATATTTTTGTCCCACGGAAAAATCCGTTTCATTAAAATGGAAGCTTGAAACCTGAAGGGAGCGGTATTCCTGCCGTTATACTTTTGGTTTTTTCTTCTATTGCGATTTCGATTTTTGTTCTTGCTTCATTATAAGCTGCCATAATGAGATCTTCGAGAATTTCAGCTTCCTCAGGTTTGAGTAATGAAGGATCAATTTGAATTGCTGTTATAATATTTTTGCCATTTAAAGTGATATTGACGAGCCCCCCCCCTGCAGTGCCGGTAGCTTGCAGATTAGCTATTTCTTCCTGAATCTTCTGCATTTTTTCTTGCATTTCTTTGGCTTTTTTCATCATGCTCATCATTTCACGCATAGGAATAGGTATCCTTATTCATCATTGATATCATTTTTATTTTTAAAAATATCAGCATTTTTAAAGGTATTGGGAAGTAAATCAAGATCATTTTCTTCTTTATTGAGTCGAATATCGACAATTTTTGCTTCTGGGAAATGGTTGAGGATTTTCGCGATATCAGGATCTGTTTCTGCATTGGAAAAAAGAGTCTTTTGAATCGCTATACTTTCCTCCTGTAAGGTTGGTCCACCTCCTTCATTAACAAAAGTTATTGTCCAGCGTTTTTCAGTCCATTGAGAGATTTTTTTTTCTATATCATGAGCAAGAAATTGTGGGGTATTTTCAGAAAGTCTTAAGGTAATATGCCCAGCTTCAAAAGAAACAGGATGAACAAATTCTTTAATAAGGAGTTTGAAAGGAGCATCATTATGCTGTTCGGCTAATTGAACAATATCGTGCAAAGAATTAATCACTAGAGTTTTAGGTTGAGTAATCTTTTCTGTTGTTTGCGTGACAGAATGCGATAAATTTGCACTCTTTTCAGAAAGATCAATAGATTGAGAATTTTCAAGAGTTTCTGTTACTTCTTGGACGTTGATTTTGTCAGGTTTTTGATTTCTAACTAAATTTTCCGGTTGTAAGGAATGATCTAATTGGTTTTTCAAGGATGTTTTTAAATCTGATTGATCTGGTAATGTATTTGAAACGCTCGAGGAAGCATGGGCTTCGACCATTGTTTCTTTTGTTATATTATCTGCATTTGTAGATTCTTGATGAGAAGAGTTTTTAACCAGTGTGAGAGGTGTTTTTTCTTGCGTAAGCTTTTTTAAAGCTTCATCAAGAGTTGGTAAGTCAGCCGTGTGAGCAAGACGAATTAAAAGCATTTCAGCGGCTTGAAGCGGACGTGCAGTTTGATTAACTTCCTGTAAACCTTTGAGTAACATTTGCCAGTTTCGGGATAAAATAGGAACGGAAAGTTTTTTTGAAAAGTCTAAACTTCTTAAACGTTGTTCTTCAGTCAGTGAGAAATCTTCCACTATTTCTGGTGTAAAACGTAAACGTGTGACCAAATGATTAAAGTCGGCTAGTTCTGTCAATATAGTAAGAGGATCAGCACCTGCCTCATATTGACTGCGTAATTCATGTAATGCATTAACAACATCGCCTTTCATGATAAATTCAAAAAGATCAATAATACGTGCTTGATCCGCTAATCCTAACATTGTACGCACCGCAATGGCATTAACATTGCCATTGCTATGGGCAATCGCTTGATCAAAAATGGATAATGCATCACGTGCAGATCCTTCTGCAGCACGGGCAATCATAGAGAGTGCTTGATCTTCTACTTCTACCTTTTCATATTTCGCAATTTGGCGCAAATGTGCACTCAAAGCTTTTGATTCAATACGCCGCAAATCAAAACGTTGGCAACGCGAAAGGATTGTAATAGGGACTTTGCGAATTTCTGTTGTGGCAAAAATAAATTTCACATGGGACGGTGGTTCTTCAAGAGTTTTCAATAAACCATTAAAGGCTTGTGTTGAGAGCATATGTACTTCATCGATAATATAAACCTTATAACGTGCAGAAACAGGACGATAGCGTATTTGTTCAATAATTTCACGAATATCATCAATGCCCGTATGAGAAGCGGCATCCATTTCTATAACATCAATATGGCGTCCTTCGATAATTTGTGTGCAATGTTCACCAAGAGAGTCTAATACGGTTGTCGGTTGGTCAATATCTTTTGTTTTATAATTAAGCGCACGTGCCAAAATACGTGCTGTTGTGGTTTTACCTACGCCACGAATCCCTGTTAACATCCACGCTTGTGCAATACGACCTTTTTCAAAGGCGTTGGTGAGAGTACGCACCATAGCTTCCTGACCAATAAGGTCAGAGAAGTTTTGGGGTCGATATTTACGAGCAAGAACACGATAGGCTGTTTCTACCGGTACATTTTCCATGAATATTTCCAACTTCGAAGTTCTTTATGCGTACATTTTGATAATACAAAAGCATAGATCAATACTGTAGTCTCATATAAAAGGATTTTTTCTTAATCAAATTATTTATGGGACAATTTGTTAAAAAATAACCAAACCCCTTTATTTGCTGCATAAAAATGCCGCTCTGAAGATTAAAGGCACCTCGCTAAAAGACAGCATAAAAAATAATTTCTTCAGCAAAATAGGAGGTTGGCACGATGACCCGTACCAAAACTCGTTGGGGCTGCTTCTTTCCAGACCTGACCCAGTTGGCGAGCAGTTCGTCCACCACCAACCTCCCAAGTTCATATTGTCGATTTGGAATGAAAAATCAAGCTCAGAAACGAAAAATATCCTAAGAACGACGAAGAATTTTCCTTTGCGTTTAATTTATTGACATATAAACAACAAAGAGATTATGGATTTATCGGTTTTCATAGCAGTAGCTCTTCATATTTATTTGGTATGAAAATATTTTTCGCTTAAGATAATCTGAATGTATAATTATTCTCATTCGCTGAAACATGTAAGAGTTTTAGGATAGATACGTCTGTTCTAAAACTACGAAATTGAATCATCAAAAATTTACAACAGTCAAAGAAGCAAATAAAGTAGATAGATCATGTAATTGGCTAACATTCGAAAGTTAGGGGGAAGAGTGCTATTT
The DNA here is from genome assembly GCF_042194225.1 of Bartonella sp. MR110HLJHH. Lineage (NCBI taxonomy): Bacteria > Pseudomonadati > Pseudomonadota > Alphaproteobacteria > Hyphomicrobiales > Bartonellaceae > Bartonella > Bartonella sp. MR110HLJHH. The sequence continues at coordinate 442,320 of NZ_JBHIMQ010000001.1, forward strand.
AAATAATTAGCAAATATTGCTTTAATGGTGTTGCTCCTCTCACACAAAACAGAACATCCCAAACAGAATAACTTAATGTTCTACATTCACATGCTTTTTAAAGAGCTATTGCTCAGTACTGTTAACTATATTTCAAACCCCGCTCGTAAATAGTATACATACTTCCCTTGAGGTATAAATCCATTGTACACTACCCTCTTTATGCTTAATAAAAGTATAAATTTGAGCCCTCATACTATTAACAATTCCCAATGTTGCGATCCCTTGCACTTGAGAGGCTTTATAAGAAGCATTTTTATTCCTTTTTTAATCGTTTTTACTCACACACCAGTCCCATTTGTAACTTTTAAGGAAACGATTTTAATTGATTCAATATGAAGATTTAAGATGGGAGGATCTTACTTTATTCGTGGTTGTAATTCAGTATAAAAAATCAAAGTCTTATAATGATAAGTCAATATCTTAAATATCTTATAAGACCACCACCTCATTTCTATAGTGAATGAAAATATCAAATACGTAATATTTTTTCTTTTAACATATACGAATATAAATACTGAGTAGATGTTATCGCTCTTTTTTGCGTGCTTGTTCTTTTAATTAAAAAACATTGATGTTCATCACAAGATGGATCAATATATGAATTTTCATCATTTGAGAAAAAATTTCATATATTTTTTAAGTGACTGTGCTCATACAAGAGAAGATGCAACATTCAACGCTATAGAAATAGGGGGGTACTGGTTTTATAAGCATAAAAATGATTCTTATTCGATATAAGCGACATTTTATAGTTTCAAATAATTATATTCTTTAATAAGGAGGGAAAAGCGGGATGAATTTTTACAAAAAGCTGAATGAGTATGATTTAAAATGCAGCGAGGAATGCATCTATAGAGCAAATTTTGCTTTTCTGTTTATCTAAGTGATTTGGGTACGATGTGCTTCATAGCACTTAAAATGAAGCAGCTACGAAGATAGAAGTTATACTCTTATTAAAAAAAAATAGCTCTGATAGTAGAAAATCCAGAACAATTTAAGTTTAGTCTTTTAGCTTTTGCAAAAGTCCTTCAATATCTAATATTCTAAGCAGCTTAAGGTTTTTCCATATTAGTATAAAAATACCTCTTCAGCGATCAGTTTTAACAGCTTATCATGCCGTATTTTGAAAAAAATACCTGAAAAAAAGAATAACTTTACTCAAATTTAGATGTTATAGAAATATTATTAATCATAATCTCCTGTGTCACAATTTGTTCCAACAACTTTTTTCTTCGTAATATTTTTAAAAATATAATGTCCTGACGAAGGAAAACTTATATGAAGAGATTTTATATTTTTTAGTGTAAAGATCTTCTTTTCTTTATCATGGGTTATTTTCTTTTCATCATCAACAACAATTCTCAATTTGTTTAGATCAGAAGGGGTAGAGTACGATAAAGTGAAGGATACTTTATTCGGTTTAAAGATACTACAAGAGTATTCAACTCCTTGATGGACAATATCGGATGGGGTGATCACAACACTTTCATCCAGCGCAAAATTCCACTTTCTCTCACCAAAGCCAGCAAATGCAACACTAGAGTAGGCGAGAATATTTGCGGCTAGTAATCCTTGCGTGAAGATTTTTTTCATTATCCTTTCCTTTTTTCTAAAGTGAGATGAATCATAAATCAGTTTTTATAAAAATGAAAGTTCAAACTTAATGCTAAAAGCAGGGCTAAGTTGCATTTTCTAGCTTTAAACCATGTTCAGAATGATATCAGTCTAAGAGATTTGAATGCTCTATTATGTATAATAATTTGAATTGCTTTGAGAGTTAAATTTTCTTCTTCAGTGTTTATGAAGGGTGTTGAGTAGAAAAAACAAGCTCTTCCAAGATGCATTGCATCATGAAACTTTTATGATGCTCTTTGGTATCAGCAAAAAATGATGGCAGCTTAATTGCTTTTATATATACGATGTTCGATCGTTTTGTGCCGGATAAGTACCGATAATACGCAGTTCTGCCGAAAAGAAAGATAATTCTTCTAAGGCAAGTTTCATCATCGGATCTTCAGGATGTCCTTCAATATCAACAAAGAATTGTGTTGCATTGAAATTTCCACCAATTTGATAGCTTTCTAATTTTGTCATATTGATACCATTCGTTGCAAATCCTCCCATAGCTTTATAGAGAGCAGCCGGGACATTGCGCACTCGAAAAAGAAGACTGGTGATGATTTTTTCGCCATTTTTAGGCTTGGGAACATGTCGTTTGGAGCGTGAAAGGATGACAAAACGGGTAATATTATGAGGGGTATCTTCAACATCCCTTTCAAGAATATCAAGTCCATAGAGTTCTGCTGCGATCAGAGGAGCTAAGGCAGCCTGTGAACGTTTAGCATTTTTTTTAATAAATTTTGCAGCTCCAGCGGTGTCAGCAGAAACAACAGGTTTCCAACCGTTGTTTCGTATGATTTTTCGGCATTGTGCAAGGGCATGCGTATGGCTGTGGACGGTTTTAATTTCGTCATATGTAACGCCGGGCAAAACCATTAATTGAAAATGGATAGGTAAAAAATATTCATCAATAATATAAAGAGATGATTGCGGTAAAAGATGATGAATGTCTGCAACGCGTCCCGCAAGAGTATTTTCAATAGGGATCATAGCAAGATCAGCTTTCCCACTTTCCACTAAATTAAGGGCATCTTCAAAAGTAGCAGAGGGAACAGCATCCATATTGGGGAACATATTGGAGCAAGCAATATGGGAATTAGCGCCGTATTCTCCTTGGAAAGAAATTTTATTGTTTTTTTTAAGTATTTTCATGCTAAAATCTCGCGCACTTTATCGAGATCACGTTGTGTGTCTACGCCTAAGGGAATTGTATCAACTATCTCCACATCGATGCGCATATTATGTTCTAATGCACGTAATTGTTCAAGTTTTTCGCGTTGCTCGAGTGTAGAGGGTTTGAATGATATAAATTTCTCAAGTGCTTCGCGCCGATAAGCGTATATTCCAATATGATGATAAAGAGGACCATCTCCATAAGGTGCTGTGGTGCGCGTAAAATAAAGAGCACGAAGGCGATTTTGAGAAAGAGGTGTACCAATGATTTTGACGACATTGGGATCTCTTTTTTCATTTTCTTCAATGATTCGAGCACCCAAAGTTGCAATATCAGTAAAGCTATTTTCTAAAGGGCGTAGCGCATGAATGATTTCACGAGGCATTATTGTTGGTAAGTCACCTTGTATATTTAAAATGGTATTGTAACGTTGTTCAGGATCAATACGCATTAAAGCTTCATAAATACGATCAGATCCAGACTTATGATCACCTTGTGTTATGATACATTCATGCCCATAATCTGCAACAGCTTTAGCAATATCATTATGATCTGTTGCAACGATCGTACGCCCTATTGCAGCTTTTTTGGCTTGTTCTGCGACATGTACAATCATCGGCTTTCCGCCAATTTCAGCGAGAGCTTTTTGAGGAAGACGGGTTGAGCCTATACGAGCAGGAATAAGAATAATTGGTTCAAGAGCCATTGTAAGATTCCAAATGTCATCTGTGATGCATTTATGATGTTGTGTGTTATAAAGAAAAAGCTTAAACTAAAAATGGTAATGAAACCGTGAACATTTGAGTTTTTATGAATCGCTCGAGATTTATTTATTTTATTTGTGCTTGTTTATGTGTGCTGGTCATTATTGTGGGGATTTCTACACTCAGCAATATAGTTTACGATCATCCTACATCAGTCCAATATTATCATACAGTTGCCAAGAATGATACATTTCAAGAAAAACAAAAAGCACCTGATGTTTCTCTATCACTAAATAGCCGTCTTCGACAAGGCAATTTTGAAAATGGCCGTAAACTTTTTCGCCAATGTGCCATATGCCATACTTCTGGACGCAATGAAGCAGGGCGTGTTGGTCCAGTTCTCTGGGAGATTGTTAATCGCCCTTTGGCATCAGCAGCAGGTTTTGCTTATTCACGGGCATTGCGTTCTCATTCTGATCAAAAATGGGATTTTATCACTTTGGATCGTTATTTACATTCTCCACGTGAAGCTTTTCCTGGGACTATTATGTCTTTTCGTGGAATTAAAAATGATCAAGATCGTGCCGATCTTTTGCTTTATTTACGCAGTTTATCCGATCATCCTGTTCCTTTACCAATGGATAATAATAAAGCGAACGAGCCAAATTAACTTATACCATAGATGTTAATTTTAGAAAGAAGTCTGATTTTTTGTAATTTTAGTTTCACGGTTTTATCAAAAGAGCTCTTATCGATGTTTTGTTAGGGGGAACGTCCCTCATTCAAAACAGAATACATTTAATGTTACATATTTACTCGCTTGTTTTAAAGAGATCTTTTATAAAAATGCACTCTTTACGCTGTCATCTGCAGATTGATTTTCAAGATTCGTTTGCTTCACTTTTTCTACATATGCTTGTCTGTGAAATTATTGCTGAAGGATTATAAATTCATGAGCCGCAGCTTTCTTCTTCTGAATGCAATAATTATGTAATTAAAGCTCTCCATGAGGTTTAACAGAATCTTTCTGTACACATCAATACCCATGTATTTTTCTTATGGACAGAGACAATTTATTATTCTTATACGTGCAATAATCCTAAGCTGCGTTTTATGATGCTTGATGAATAGACGTTTTCTCTTGAGGTTAGAGGTGTAGGGACAGATCATTGATCTTTTATAGTATCGATAACTAAACTATGATTTAGATTATTTATTTACAGGTTATGGTTTGAAGTAAGCACTTTCATGTGAAGCAATTTTTATGTGTAAATAGTAAAATAGAGTTCTGCTGATTATATTTTTATCTACTTCGAAAATTTTTTACACAAGAATACTGATGGCAGCTAAGTTTGCACGAGTCTTTGTTCATTTATAGACGATGACATGAAATTATGCTGATAAGCTATTATAGAGAATTATTTTTTCACAAAAGGTCTTCCATATTTGTGATAAATTTAATAGTTTCCATTGGTTACAGTGTTTCGATGACTTACGATAAAACATCAGTATTTCAATACATATTGCGAGAGTGCTAAAAATTAATGCGCGAGGAGACATAATCATGATTCCCCAAGCTTCTTAATAACTATGGCATTTTCCTTATAATTTGAGCGTTTATAAGTAATAATATTAAATTGCGCTAATAATCCATTGTAGAGAAGAATTTTTCCCACTAAGGGTTCACCAATATTTGTGATCATTTTAATAACTTCCATTGCTTGTAGGGTCCCAATAACGCCAGGTAAAACACCGATGATTCCAGTTTCAGCGCATGTTGGGATAGTTCCGTGAGCCGGAGGCGTGGGAAATAAATCGCGATAGTGAGGATTATTGTCTTTATACGGCATAAGGACGGTTAAGGAACCATTAAAACGTTCTACAGCACCACTTATTAAAGGTTTTTTGCATTGGGCAGCGTGATCAGCAAGAAGATAGCGTGTCGTAAAATTATCACTTCCATCAACAATGATGTGGTAAGCATTGAGCAGTTTATCCACATTACTTTTATCTAGGCGTAGGGTGTGTTTTTCAACTACAACATGGGGATTTATTGCTTTTATAGTGGTTTCAGCACTGTCTGTTTTTCTTTTGTTTATTGCATTTGTTTTATGAATAACTTGGCGTTGTAAATTGGAAAGTGAAACGATGTCGTTATCGACAATTCCAAGGGTTCCAACACCTGCGGCAGCCAAATAGGTTAAGACAGGAGCACCAAGACCACCAGCGCCCACAACAAGAACACGTGCTTTTTTTAGCTTTTGTTGCCCTGCACCACCAATCTCAGGCAAAATGATGTGGCGTGCATAGCGTTCGATTTCTTTGTTGTTTAATTTTGTATCTGTTTCTTGTGTCATAAATTTTCTCTTGTCATAGTTCTTTTATTGTTTACTAAGTTTATGGTGCATAGACCAGTCTGCTTTTAGGATAGGGAGGATTTATTTATGAAAATTGCTATTCAGATGGATCATATTTCAACAGTTCGGATTCAAGGAGATACGACATTTGCACTCGCTTTAGCAGCACAAGAACGTGGACATTCTCTCTTCCATTATACACCAGATCGTTTATCTCTGTGCGATGGTTGTGTGATTGCACGACTAGAGCCATTGATTGTGCATGATAAAGAGGAAAACTACTATCAATTAGAAAAGCCTGTTCGCACGGAATTAACAGATATGGATGTGGTTCTTTTACGCCAAGATCCACCTTTTGATCTCAATTATATCACGACGACTCATTTGTTAGAACGTATTCATCCTAAAACACTCGTTGTGAATGATCCAGCATGGGTACGCAACAGTCCAGAAAAAATTTTTGTTACTGAATTTTCTGATCTGATGCCAGAAACATTAATTACCAAAGATATTGAAGAAATAACAGCTTTTAGAGAGACATTTGGCGATATTATTGTTAAACCACTTTATGGAAATGGGGGCGCTGGTGTTTTTTATTTAAAACAAGATGATCGCAATTTAGCATCATTGTTGGAAATGTTTGCAGAAATTTATCATGAACCTTTTATTGTTCAGCGCTATTTAGAGGCAGTACGAAAAGGAGATAAAAGGATTATTTTGCTTGATGGTACACCCGTTGGAGCTATTAATCGAATTCCGACAAAAACAGATGTGCGCTCTAATATGCATGTTGGAGGTCGCGCGGAAAATGTTGAGTTAACAAAACGTGATTATGAGATTTGTGAACGCATTGCTCCAGCCTTAAAGGAACGTGGTCTTCTTTTTGTGGGGATTGATGTGATCGGAGATTATATAACAGAAATTAATGTGACGTCTCCTACAGGAATTCGTGAAATTAAACGCTTCTGCGGTACAGATGTTGCTCATTTGTTTTGGGATGTTATTGAGTTCAAGCGTTCAAATTAATTTATTTGACAGAGGACAAAAACATGGTTTTAAAAAAATGATCCATGTTGTTTTTTATATTTGTTATGTTGCAAATGTGAACTAGAATGACCGTATGATATAAATTAAGAGGCTTTGTCCTCAATTTTTAGGGAGTTTATAGATGAGCAGGGTATTATCAATTGGAGTGGGATTGATTTTTGCGCTACTGCTGTCAGCAAATGGAGGCAATGCGCGCGATCAAATACAGATTACTGGTTCATCTACAGTTTTACCTTATCAAAAGATTGTTGCTGAGACATTTGGAGAAATTTATCCCCATTTTAAGGTTCCTGTTATCGAATCGGGTGGAACAGGAGCTGGTATTAAGGAATTCTGCCGTGGTATTGGGGAGAACACCGTTGATATTGTTAATGCTTCGCGAGCCATGAAACCGAGTGAATTACAGTCTTGTGTTGATGCTGGTGTAAAAGATGTTGAGGAAATACGTATTGGGTATGATGGTATTGTTTTTGCAACAGATATTAAAGGTCCTGATTGGAAATTAAAGCCAGTAGATGTTTATAAAGCTCTTGCTGCTCGAATTATTATAGATGGAAAGTTGCAACCGAATAATGTTTTGAAATGGAGTGCAGTTAATAGTGCTCTTCCTGATTGGACGATAGCAGCGTATATTCCTGGAGAGAAGCATGGGACGCGTGAAGTTTTTGAGGAAAAATTACTTACTGAGGGGTGTAAAGAGAGTGGGGCAGTTGAGGTGATGAAGTCTTTAGGAATGGATGATAAGGAGATACACACTGCTTGTATTGCGGTACGTAAGGATGGAAAAGCGGTTGATATTGATGGTGATTATTCTGAAACATTTGCGCGTCTAACTTCTAATAAAACAGGGGTTGGTATTTTTGGTTTGTCTTTTTATCAAAATAATGCTGATAGGCTAAAGGTTGCCGATATTAACGGTTTTGCGCCAACAGTTGAGACGATTTCTAGTGGACAATATCCAGTTTCTCGACCGCTTTTTTTCTATATTAAGAAAGCACATTTAGATATTGTTTCAGGTTTGCGAGAGTATGTTGACTTTTTTCTTTCTGATCAAATGATTGGTCCAGATGGTCCTTTGGCTGAATATGGTTTGATTGTTTCTCCTGAAAAGGAGCGTCAAGCACAGCGTTCTGATTTTTCTACTGGTCGAGTAATGACATTGAAATAATTTGCAGGGAATAATTGGTTGGATTTCTGGGATAGGAAATTTAGGTGCTATTTTTTATAAAAACTGAAAGATAAAATGCGCATTTCCTTCATTATTTTTCTATTATTGATTTTTGGATTTTGTGGCTTTTGTATTTCTTATATGCGAGCACGCATTCTTGAATACAAACAACATAAGATGCATTCTCGTGCGTATTATTATGGCTGGTGGACATTTTTGATTACTGTTATTCCAGCTTTTATTTTTTTAATTGTTTGGGATGCTGGGAGTACAATTTATTTAGAATATAATGCCTCTCGAGAGCTTGGGGCGTATAGTGCGCATGTAACAAAGTCTGTAAATCATGATCTACTTTGGGAGACACTTCGAAGTCTCGTCAAAATGATTCATCGCTTTGAGGGGAATCTTTCTACCGCTTCCTATAAGGAAGTGCAGGCACAGTTATTCGCGAAGGGATTGATTTTACCTAGTGAAGCATCGGATGATGTGTTCAAAATAGCACAGTCGTGGGTATTCTTTTCTGAAAAGCTTAAGTTTATAGGCTATGGTTTCCTTTTTATTATTGCGTCTTTGGGTTTTATCTGTGGAATGGTGCAAATTGCGCCTCATCAGCGTGCGCGCAATAAGGTTGAATCTTTTATTATTATTGGATTAATTTGTGCATCTATTGTTGCAGTCTTGACAACAATAGCCATTGCGCTTTCTATGCTTTTTCAGACAGTAAGCTTTTTTCAGTCTGTATCATTTTCAAATTTCTTTTTAGGAACAGTTTGGGATCCGCGTTTTTCCGCGAGCGGCTCAAGCGATGAAGTAGGACAATTTGGTTTAATACCGCTTCTTGCTGGTACGCTTTATATTGCATTTGTCGCCATGCTTTTTGCTGTACCTATAGGGCTATTTTCAGCTCTTTATATGGCTGAGTATGCTTCTGCGCGATTGCGAGCAATTGTAAAACCATTATTAGAAGTTCTTGCTGGCATTCCAACCATTGTTTATGGTTTTTTTGCTTTGAAGGTTGTAGGACCATTTTTACGTGATCTCTCTGTTTCTCTCTCAGATGGGGTTGGGTTTATTATGGCACAAAGTGTTTTGACCGCTGGAGTTGTGATGGGAATTATGTTGATACCTTTTGTTTCCTCTTTATCGGATGATGTTATTACGGCTGTTCCACGCATTTTACGTGAAGGTTCTTATGGTTTAGGCGCAACGCAATCTGAAACAATTAAAAAAGTTGTTATACCAGCAGCGCTTCCAGGGATTATGGGGGCCATTTTGTTAACGGCATCGCGTGCAATTGGAGAAACAATGATTGTGGTTTTGGCGGCAGGTGTTGCAGCAAACTTAACACTCAATCCTTTCGAAGCAATGACTACGATGACTGTTAAGATTGTTAATCAATTGACCGGTGATTTTGAGTTTAATTCTCCACAAACTCTGGTGGCTTTTGCCTTAGGGATGACGCTCTTTGTTATGACACTTTTGATGAATATTCTAGCTCTTTATATTGTGCGTAAATATCGGGAACAATATGAATGAATGAAGATTTTTTCCCTCGTCGCAATATTAGCCTCAAGCGTCGGTATTGGGCTGAACGTCGTTTTCGTGCCTATGGTTTGATTGCTATTTTTATTGGTTTGTTTTTTTTATTTACGCTTTTATGGTCTATCATTAGTCAGGGTTATACAGCTTTTTTTCAAAGTGAAATGACATTATTGATTTATTTGGATGAAAAGATCATTGATCCAAGTGGTCAACATAAAACAAAACCGCGAGTGCTCATGACGGCGAATTATCCACTTCTTGTACGCAATGCTTTAGCAAAGAAACTTAATATAGATCAAAATGACCGCGCCTCTCTTCGAGAAGTTAACCGTATGTTTTCAAATGGTGTCCGCGTTCAGCTGCGTGAAATGGTAACAAAGAATCCAAAACTGATTGGCACAATGCAAAAAGTTAAGGTTTTGGCATCTGCGGATATTGATTCTGCTTATAAGGGACAGATTGATCTGCGTGTAGCAGAAAAAAACCGTAAAGTTTCTAATCGACAAGTAGAATGGATAAAGCGTTTAGCGCATGATGGTACGCTTTATAAAACATTTAATATTGGTTTTTTTACATTTGGCGCTTCAAGTCGTCCTGAGACTGCGGGATTAGGTGTTGCGATTATTGGTTCTCTTTATATGATAGGCATTGTTTTATTAGTTTCACTTCCGATAGGCATAGCAACGGCTCTTTATTTGGAAGAATATGCACGCAAAAATAAATTTACAGATTTTATAGAGGTTAATATCAATAATCTTGCAGCTGTTCCTTCAATTGTGTTTGGTCTTTTAGGACTCTCGTTTTTTGTTAATTTTTTAGGATTACCACGTTCAGCCTCTTTTGTTGGTGGTCTTGTTTTAGCGCTCATGACTCTTCCCACGATTATTATTGCAACACGTTCTGCTCTGCGTGCAGTTCCTCTCTCTATTCGTGCAGCAGCTTTAGGACTGGGAGCATCAAAAACACAAATGATTTTTCATCATGTTGTTCCTTTAGCTGCGCCTGGTATTTTGACAGGCACAATTATTGGAGTCGCACAGGCTTTGGGTGAAACAGCGCCTTTGCTTCTGATTGGAATGGTTGCTTTTGTTGTTAATATTCCTACAACCCCCATGGATCCAGCAACGGCTTTGCCTGTTCAAATTTTTATGTGGGCGGGTGAAGCAGAGCGCGCTTTTGTTGAAAAGACGTCAGGTGCTATTATTGTATTAATGATTTTTCTTGCAATCATGAATATTTCTGCGGTTTGTTTACGTCGACGATTTGAACGCCGCCAGTAATTTTAATAAAATAACAGTTTTGATAAGATTTTTGTAAGGTGAATTTTTGCAATGAAGATTAAAATGCGAGGTCAGGATGTGAAGGTTTCTTATGGAGACAAAGAAGCACTCCACGGTATTACACTTGATATTCCTGAACATCAAGTAACAGCTTTGATTGGTCCATCAGGATGCGGAAAGTCGACTTTTTTGCGTTGTTTTAACCGTATGAATGATACGATTGAAGGCGCTAAAACAACCGGTCTTATTACTTTAGATGGGGAAAATATTTATGACCAGAGGATTGATGTTGTAGAATTGCGCGCTCGTGTTGGAATGGTTTTTCAAAAGCCTAGTCCTTTTCCAAAATCTATATTTGAAAATGTTGCGTATGGTCCACGCATTCATGGTTTAGTTAAAACGCGCTCTGAATTGCATGATATAGTTGAAAAGAGTTTGAGGCAGGCAGGTTTATTTGAAGAAGTAAAAGACCGTCTTCATGATCTTGGAACAAGTTTATCAGGGGGACAACAACAGCGTTTGTGTATTGCACGTGCTATTGCGGTTAGTCCTGAAGTTATTTTGATGGATGAGCCCTGTTCAGCTCTTGATCCCATTGCGACGGCACGGATTGAAGAGCTTATCGATGCATTACGGCAAAATTATACAATTGTTATCGTAACGCATTCCATGCAACAGGCTGCACGTGTTTCTCAATATACGGCTATGTTTCATTTAGGGCACTTGGTAGAAGTTGGTGCAACTGAAATGATCTTTACCTCACCAAAAGAGCAACGGACGCAAGATTATATTACGGGGCGTTTTGGATAGGTGAATTGAGGAGTGTAAGATATGTCTATGAACCATACTGTCCGTTCTTATGATGCAGAACTAAAATATTTAAAAGCAAGGATTACAGAAATGGGGAGCCATGCAGAAAGGATGATTGAACGTTCTGTCGCATCGGTTGTGTGTAGTGATCTTCAACTTGCAACGACAGTGATTGCCGATGATGTGTTTTTAGATGAAGCAGAACGTGACATTGATGAAAAAGCGGTTGCTATTATTTGCAAACGCCAACCGATGGCTGTTGATTTGCGTGAAATTATTGGAGCCATTCGTATTTCTTCTGATCTTGAGCGGATTGGGGATATGGCTAAAAACATTGCTAAAAGGACAGTTGCACTTTCAGAAATACGTCAATCTGCTTCTGTTTATCATGGGCTTGAAACAATTACAGCTTTAGCACTCAATCAATTAAAAGAAGTCTTAAATGCTTATACGAGTCGCCTATTAGAGCGTGTTGACGCTGTGCGTGAGCGTGATGAGAAGATTGATGCTTTGTATACTTCTCTTTTTCGTGAATTTTTGACATATATGATGGAAGATATGCGTAATATTACGGTTTGTACACACTTGCTGTTTTGTTTAAAGAATATTGAACGAATTGGTGATCATGTTACTAATATTGCTGAAATGCTGCATTATATCATAACGGGTTACCATATGTCTTCTGATCGTCCTCGCGATGACCTTACTTATAAAGTTGGGGTAGGTGAGAAGAAAATAGATTAAAATTTTTCTTATATGTATAAGATAAGTTTGTAGATACTATGAGTATTTTCTTACAGTGCGGCTATAGAAAGAATAAGATAGCCATATTATGGAAAAGTACAAAGAAGCAACAAAGAGTTTTTTCAGAGAAGCATGGCAGATTGCTAACTCTTGGTTTGACATATTTGTATATTGGATGATATCATCACTCGTATTATGGCCGGAGGGGAGTTTTCTTCTAGATCATTTTGTTAAAATTTTATGTTTTTATATTAAAGGGGATATCTGTATTATTTTTTTCAATATCGATGCAAAGAGTTTTGGTATCCAAATTTTTTTGGATGTAGAAGAAGTGGATAGTGTTGCTTTATTGTAATTGAAACGTGTGGGTTATTATGGCCTATATTGGACCATGAAGAATAACAATATTGATCTGTAAATTAAGAGTTTTTTATTTTTTATTTTGCATAGATATTTTTTTATTACCTCTTGTATTAAAATTTTACTGAGTGGTAACAATCGGCTATGTACTTTATTAAGAGATACATTTAAAGCTCATTTCAAAATTTGAATAGCTCAGAGATTATAGGAATGTGTTGCATAAGATGAAAAAAAATCGTTGGAATGTTTTTGTTACCTGTTGTGTAGCGCCGTTAGTTGTTGTGGGGTGTGCTTCAAATCGTTTAGATACTGGAAAAGTAAATAATAATAAGACAAAAACAGTTACGTATCCATTGACAGAGCGTCAATGTCTTATGCGAGCGATGTATTTTGAATCAAATCGCACAAGCCGTGAAGGAATGATTGCCGTTGGGACGGTTGTTATGAATCGTGTTAATTCAACCGCCTATCCTAAGACGATTTGTGGTGTTGTTGGTCAATATAAGCAGTTTGCTCCTGGTGTTTTAACGCGTCCTATGACGGAGAAAGCATCTGTTGCTCGTGTAAGAGAGGCGGCTGATGCTATTTTACGGGGTGAACGAGATAAGAAAGTTAAACACGCTAAGTTTTTTCATACCGCTGGTTTGTCTTTTCCGTATAAAAACATGCATTATGTTCAGGTTGCAGGGGGAAATGCTTTTTATGAAAAACGATCACGTGATGGGGAACTTCAAGTTCCTACAAATAATCGCCCTTATGATGTTGCTTATGCTTTTGCTCAAGAACGTTCTGGTCATGCGCCAAGCTTTATAGATGAAGGCACAGAAAGTAGGGGAGTAAAGGTAGAGGAAAGTGCATCTCCTTCGATAGAAGTAGCACAGTCCAAAACGGCACATCCTGCGCATTTTGCTATGGTACAGCTTGATAAAGTTCCTATTCCTGCCTATGCACCTCAACATCTAGCTAGGAAAGAGGAAAATAAAACGATTATGACTTTGCCTTCATCAGATCAGTTAAATGCAATTGTTGCAATGTTAGAAAAACGACACAGAAACTGGTAAGTTTTCACGACAAAAGAAGGGTTATACGCCCATTGCGGTTTATGAATTAAGTGATCCTTTAGCGATAATGACACGCATCAATATACGTAGAGAAAGTAAACTCAAAGGATCTAAAAAACAATTTATAATATGACGACGTAAAGAACGCATTTTATTTAAAGAAGGGTATTGGTAATGTACTTTGATATTCATGAGACAATTTCGCCTGAAATGCTTAATCGTCTTGCAGAAATTACAGTAAAAGTGGGGTTGAATTTACAAGAGGGGCAAGATCTTGTTTTGACTGCTCCAGTTTCAGCATTACCTTTTGTTCGGCGTATTGCATATCATGCTTATAAGGTTGGTGCTGGTGTCATTACACCAATTTTTAGTGATGATATGTTATCGATTACACGTTTTGAAAATGCCCATACAGCTAGTTTTGATTGTGCCCCTTCTTGGCTTTATGAGGGAATGGCAAAGGCTTTTGAAAATGGGGCAGCGCGTTTAGCAATTGTTGGTGATAATCCTTTGCTCCTTTCCAATCAAGATTTTGATAAGGTTGCGCGTTTGAATAAGGCGACTTCACTAGCTTACCAGCCTGCTCTCAAAAAAATATCGAATTTTTCTATAAATTGGTCAATTGTTGCTTATCCAACAGCAGGATGGGCTGAGGCAATGTTTCCTTCTTTACCACTGAATGAGGCGATTAAAAAATTAGCCGATGCAATTTTTTCTGCTTCACGTGTTACAGAAGAAGATCCAGTACATGCGTGGGGTGTCCATAACGAGAATTTAAAGAAACGATCATCTTGGCTTAATGAGCAGCGTTTCTCTGCCTTACACTTTACAGGGCCAGGGACTGATTTAACTGTTGGTTTGGCAGATGATCATGAATGGCATGGTGGTGCATCCGTTGCTCAAAATGGTGTTATTTGCAATCCGAATATTCCGACAGAAGAAGTTTTCACGACTCCTCATGCTCATAAGGTTGAAGGTTTTGTTCGTTCGACGAAACCACTTTCCTATCAAGGAACACTGGTTGATAATATTGAAGTACGTTTTGAAGCAGGGCGTATTGTTGAGTCTCGTGCATCAACGGGTCAGGAAGTTTTGCAACAGGTTTTGCAAAGTGATGAGGGTGCAAGCCGATTGGGCGAAGTTGCTCTTGTGCCCCATTCTTCACCAATTTCTAAGAGTGACCTCCTTTTTTATAATACCTTATTTGATGAAAATGCTGCATGTCATATTGCTTTAGGGCAATGTTATTCCAAATGCTTTTTAGATGGGGCATCATTGACGTCAGAAGAGATTGCAGCACGTGGTGGTAATAAAAGTGTCATTCATATTGACTGGATGATTGGTTCTGGCGAAATTGATATAGATGGCATTACCCAAGATGGTATAAGAGTTCCTGTATTTCGTAAGGGTGAATGGGCTTAATCCTGTTATGCCGCATTCGATGTGGAGTGGGATGTAAGCCTCATTGATACGTTAAGTATTTTAGAGTGTTTGGTGAATATTCAAGGCAGGGCTTGGCTATAAAGCCTTTAGTTAAGTGACTCATATGAGTAGGACGCCAAGAGAAATCCACTCATCAAAAATTTGTTTCTTATAGAGCAGATGTAGAGGAAACCTTCGTTCTTTGAGGGGGGAAAAGAAGTCAATTTATTGGTGATACAATTGGAAAGTGTATAATTATTAAAGAAGAGAGATGCCTGAACTTCCTGAAGTAGAGACAGTTCGTCGTGGACTTGAGCCTGTTGTAACTGATGCAAAGATAGTATCTGTCAGACTTAATCGTAGAGATTTGCGCTTTCCTTTTCCTGAGGCTTTTTCTGAGCGCCTTATTGGCAGAACAATTATAGAACTTGGTCGGCGTGCGAAATATTTATTATTTCATCTTTCTCAGGATGAAACGATTTTAAGCCATTTAGGAATGTCTGGTTCATGGCGTATAGAGAATGATCTTTTAAGAACAGTTTTTTCAACGACAAGTAAATTAGTTAAGCATGATCATTTTGTCATGGATATTCAAACAAGGGATGGTGAAGTTTATCATCTTATTTATAATGATGTGCGTCGCTTTGGATTTATGCTTTTAGTCAATACGGACAAGCTTTATGAACATCCACTTTTAAATAAGCTAGGGCTTGAACCTATGAGTAATTCGTTTTCTGGTCGTTATTTACAAAAGGCTTTTGTTAATAAAAAAATGTCTCTCAAGAGCGTTTTACTTGATCAGTCTATTGTTGCAGGTCTTGGGAATATTTATGTTTGTGAAGCACTTTGGCGGAGTCGTTTGTCGCCACAACGTGGTGCATTTACATTGGCATCAAAAACGGCACGTGCATGTGAATTTGCAGATTCTTTAGCACAAAATATACGCAATGTGACTTCTGAAGCCATTTTGTCTGGTGGCTCTTCTTTACGTGATTATATGCATATAGATGGTTCACTTGGTTATTTTCAACATGCTTTTTCAGTTTATGGACGAGAAGGTAAGCAATGTTTGGAATGTGGAACGCCTATTGTGCGTATTTTACAGGCTGGACGTTCAAGTTTTTACTGCTCACAATGCCAAAAATGAATAAGGTGTCTTGCAAAATCTTACAAGAGGCTTAAAGTCGTCGTATCTATAATATAATTACACAAGGCTTGAGAGGTTTTTTTATGCTGAATAAAGTACTAACACATCTTGATGGAAATATAGAAAAGAGCCTTGAACGCCTTTTTTCTCTTTTACGTTTTCAATCGATTTCTACAGACTCGGCTTACAAGGATGCATGTCGTAAAGCAGCTGATTGGTTAGTAGAGGATTTAAAAAGCATCGGTTTTGAGGCTTCACGCCGTGATACACTGGGTCATCCAATGGTTGTTGGGCATCATCCAGGACCTTCGGATGATTGTTTGCATGTGTTGTTTTACGGACATTATGATGTTCAACCTGTTGATCCTTTGAGTTTATGGGAGGATGATCCATTTACACCTTCTTTAAAAGAGAGAGATGGAGAGAAAGTTATTTGTGCTCGTGGAGCTTCAGATGACAAAGGTCAGTTGATGACTTTTATTGAAGCATGTCGTGCATTTAAGAAAGAAACAGGGCAGCTTCCTGTTAAAGTTACTATTTTATGTGAAGGTGAGGAAGAATGTGCTTCTCCTTCCCTTATTCCTTTTTTAAAAGAAAATAAAGATGAACTTAAGGCAGATTATGCATTGGTTTGTGACACGTCAATGTGGGATGCGGATACACCATCTATTGCTCTTTCTCTTCGGGGAATTATGGCAGAAGAGATTATTATTACAGCAGCGAATCGTGATTTGCATTCTGGTTATTTTGGAGGAGTAGCAGCTAATCCCATTCGTATTTTAACGAAAATCTTAGCAGGACTTCACGATGAAAATAATAGGGTAACACTTCCTAGTTTTTATGATGGCGTAGAAGAAACACCTCCACAGATTTTGCAGTTATGGAATGAACTTAATTGTACTGCTGAAAATTTTCTTGGTCCTATAGGGCTTTCTATTCCTGTTGGTGAAAAAGGGCGGAGCATTTTAGAGCTTGTATGGGCACGTCCTACCATGGAAATTAATGGTATTAGTGGCGGCTATGAAGGGGAAGGGATGAAAACGGTTATTGCTTCTCAAGCGAGTGCAAAAGTATCGTGTCGTTTGGTGCATAAGCAAGATCCAGAGAAAATACGCCAAGCGTTGCGTGATTATGTACGTAGCTCAATTCCTGCTGATTGTAAGGTTGAATTTAAGAATCACGGTTCTTCTCCTGCACTTCAGATTTCTGATGATTCATCTTTTATCAAGGAGGCGAAGGATGCCTTATCACAAGAGTGGGAAGTGCCTGCTGTCTTGACAGCCATGGGGGGCTCGATCCCAATTGTAGCAGATTTTCGGTCAATTCTTGGTATGGAGACTCTTTTGGTTGGTTTTGGACTGGCTGATGACCGTATTCATTCTCCTAATGAAAAGTATAATTTAAAATCGTTTCATAAGGGGCAGCGGTCTTGGGCGCGTATTCTTGCAGCTTTAGCAAGTAGGAGGGTAAATGGCTGAGATTCGTGTTCATCAAGGTGATTTACCAAACTTAGACAATTATAAAACTGATGCCATTGCGATTGATACCGAAACTTTAGGGTTACAACCACATCGTGATCGTTTATGTGTTGTTCAGCTTTCTTCTGGAGATGGTACTGCTGACGTTATACAGATTGCTAAAGGACAAAAGAGTGCACCTAATTTGGTCAAGCTTCTTGGAGATAACGCAGTTATCAAAATATTCCATTTTGGGCGTTTTGATCTTGCGATTTTAGCGCATACATTTGGTGTTATGCCAGAAGCTATTTTTTGTACAAAGATCGCTTCTAAACTCACGCGTACTTATACGGATCGTCATGGCTTGAAAGAAATTTGTAATGAATTGCTAAATGTGAATATTTCTAAACAGCAACAATCTTCGGATTGGGCGGCAGAAACGTTATCACAGGCACAAATTGAATATGCTGCGTCGGATGTGTTATATTTGCATCGTTTAAAAGTTATATTTGAAGAACGTTTAAGACGTGAAGAGCGAGAAAGTGTTGCCAAGGCGTGTTTTCAATTTTTGCCTATGAGAGCTAAGCTTGACCTTTTAGGATGGGCGGAAGTGGATATTTTTGCGCATAGCTAACTTTAAAATTGGTTTTTAAAAGGAGTTAATTATTGATGTGAGAGGACAAAATGCTTGTACATTATGGGCATTTTATCCTCTCCTCTTTTCTGATAAGAGTTATAATAAATTCTTAAGTACTATTTCATTTGAAGTTTAGGTAATCAAAGTATTTTTGCGAATTCATATTTTTTATTTTTGTAACAGGTTTTATTTGAAAAAAGAAATTTTGAGGAGAGTCTGGAAACATATGGTAGGTTGGAAGACTTAAATCTCTGAAACCGGTATACAGCCTAATTGGGGGAGAATATGAAGGCGTAAATATAAAAACCAAATCTCATTTTTACCATCATTTTTAATTCTGCTTTACGACTTTCAAAAGTATCTAAAGCAATGTCTGTTAAATAATAGAGATTACGCATTGCCTCACGCTTTTGTTTCTCACGTTTTTAATGGATTTACGTTCTTCATGTAAAACAGAACGCCTTAAACGGAATATATTTGTGTTGCTAATTCATGTGCTTTTTTTTAAAGAAACCGGCACCCAAGCCCATGTCACGGCGGCGCTTATGAGTGGTATAACAATAAAGCCCCCAAATATGGTATAAAATTTGTTGAACACTCCCATCTTTACGCTTATGGAGTAACAAGCCATAGCATTACACAATTTGCCAACTCCCAATGTTGTGTAGTCCTTAGCACTTGAGACGGTTCATAGAGGCATTTTTAGTCTTTTTTATCCACACAGCTCTCCTCACTTGTAACATGCAATCAAATGGTTTTGATGGATTCAACATGAAAAAGATTTGGAATGAGAGAATCTTAAGGTATTCAGGGTTTTTATTCAATATGAATAACGCTAAACTATCATTATAAATCAATATATTATATGATTAATCTATACAGATAACCACGATTGTACTGAACAATGCAAAGAGCAACTCCTAGAAAAGTGTGCTAGAAACAAGTGAGCAAGAGCGCTTTTTACTAAGTCAAAATGTTGCAATAGCTTTTGCATTTAAACAGATTCGTGAGAATCCACTTTTTTCAAGAGTTTTATCCATATACAAACTTCATTTATGATGTGGAAGCGAATAAATTTGCTTCATGTATAATGAACAAGTTTGGAATGAGAGAATATTCTGATATTCGAGGGGCTCATTTTGTGTGAGGAAATATAAATTATATATATAAATCAATATGTTTATGTGAGGCTCGTATAGTTTATTATTTTCAGACGATACTTCGTGCCTTTAATTTATTACTCAATAAGTGATTTCTATGTTGGTAGAGCAGGGCAATTTGCTTTTATTTTAAAATCAAAAGGGCTCCAAAGCTTTATTTGTAAGGATTTTCACTTTTTATCTATAAACATATTATTTTTCTCTAGAAATTTGCAATGAAGGCACTAGGTAAAATCCATTATGTATATTTGATGAGGTTAATTTATGAACATAAAATATTTTATTACAGCTTTTGCTACTTTTGCTTCAATCTCTATCGCTCAGGGTGCGAGTTTTTTAGCGTCTCAAAACCTTATACAGAGAGCATCTTCGGCTGTTCCTCCAATAGGTCTTTTTTCTGGTGAACAGCTTCGCAAGGTCTTATCTGAAGTTTTTCAAATAGAACTTTCTTGCACAAATAACAGTGAATGCATAACAGCAGCTAAGTTAGTACCTGTGTCACATTCTGGTAAAAAAAGAGGATATAATCCTAAAAAAGGACTAGAGAAAAGAGGACGGCCAAACCTATTTACACGAAGTCCAATGAGCTTTTAAAAAGTGAGAAAACAACATTGAGAGGTGTAACGTATGCTCAAAAAATGAAGAAAAGAGATATTATCACTTGAAAACAGGGGGGAACTATTTGTTTAAAGGGTGTTATGATTGTGCACGATGAGAATGAAGAGGACTGTTTGGAAAGGATATGAGCAGGAAGATTTCAGTGAAAGAATAATACTGTATAATGGCAATCAGTCATTACAAAATTCATGGGTTTAGATGAATATAACCTAGAGATTTGGGGTTATTTTGTTATGCCGTAAATATCATCATTTTAAGTGTAGATTATATAAGGCATGTAAAACGTCTTGATAAGTGTTTTTAGAGTATGGGGTGGGATTAGTGAAGGACTTGTCTATAGAACCTTTGGTTAATGATACATGAATGGGAAGCTAAATGAAATCCACTCGACAAAAATCTGGACTATTTGCAGACAGGGTCTGATAGAGCGCTTTGTCCAAATCGAGGAGAAAACCAAGTATTTATTTTAATGTTAAACTTTTGATCTTAGTGTGTTTCAAAGAATAAAACGCCATTGCGTTGCATACTTACGTGCGCTTGTTTTAAAGAAACATTTTTCAATGCTCCCAAGCCCATTTCGCGACGCTATCTATGAAGGGTATAATGGTAAACCCATTGAGTACTACCATCTTTATACTTATGAAGGGGGCAAGACGGCATTCATCACACACTTTGCTAGCTCTCAATGCTGTGACAGCCTCTGGTATGTGAGACGATTCATAAGAGGCATTTTTAGTCCTTATCTTGTACAGTTTTTATCCACACGGCTTTTCCTGCTTGTAACATGCAATCAAATGGTTTTGAGTGATTGCAACATGCTACCAGTTTGGAATGAGAGAATCTTACGATATTCGGGTTTCTTATTCAATATGCGAAATGATGAATTATGTTTATAATCAATCTATTGTTCGACTACAGAATTTATAAAATATTTTTTATTTGTCTATGATGCAATATCAGATATTTTTTCTGCCAAATTGTTTGCTCAATTAATGACTTTCAAAGCAAAGTTTGGTGTGAACACTTTAAGAAAGATCTCTCATCTTTTTTGCTTTAGGGAGAGTTTTAATATAGATGTCAGCATTTATCATACCAGTTGCCTGTCTTGAGGCATTTTTTACAGTTTCGTTTATAAAAGAGTATGAAATAGATAGCCTACAAATAAGATGAAACTCTGAAAAAGACTTTCTATGAGGTTGAGATAAGCAAAAAATGGTAAATATTTAAAAACAATAAATGCCTAAAGTAAAAAAAGAGCAGGCAAGTTGCATGTGATCTTGTTTCAATTCCTGGATTATTGGAAGTCTTGTTTATGTGCGATACAAGTTTATTTGTAATATAAGCATCCTTTTTATGAAAAAAACAAATACATAGACTTCACATTTTGTCATGCTAAGGATGAAGGTAAAAACATTATTTGTATAAATTTAAATAGAACGATTGCATTTGACTGTTCTTGATATTGAAAACATTCATAAGTGACATTTTTAGTTTTTTAACGGTTTCACATACTTGCTCGTTTGTAATGTATAGAGGGATGATTTTTGTTGCTTGAATATACAATGGTTTAAGATGAGAGCATTTGAATTTAATATAAAAGGATAATTTTTCATTAGACAAGAGCACATGCTTTCCACGGCGAGAACGCAGATATTTTTGAAAAATTTATAAAGAAGAGCAAATGTGACAAGAGAAAATCATTTGTGCATTGGCATAGTTCAATTCTTATTTATTAAGAGATCAAGCAATTCAGGATGCTTTCATTGGCTTTTTGTTTTTTTTATGAGTGTATCATTTTTGCTACAGATATCTGAAGTTTGGGCTCTATATGAAATGATGTGTTCAAATAAATATTCAGCTATGGAGAGAAAATATGAATATGAAATGGTTAATAACAGCTTCTGCTTTCGCTTTTGTTTCAGTTTCAGCGGCGCAAGCAGCAGATGTTATTGTTCCCCCAAGTCCAACACCTGTTGCTCCCGTTATTGTTGCTCCAACTTTTTCTTGGACAGGTTTCTACCTTGGTGGGCAACTTGGTGGTTTTTCGGGTAAAACGAAAATGGATATTCTCAGTAACGGAAAAAAGATTCCAGCGCCTGATGACCTTTTGCCTAAACTATCTGGTTTCATGGGTGGTCTTTACGCAGGTTCCAACGTTGATCTCGGCAATGGCCTTATTCTAGGTGTTGATACAGATATCATGTGGTCTAATAAAGATGACACGAAGACAGGAAACACATATGTTATTCTTCCAAATCACATAAATTATATTAAGAAGATATTAACAGAATCTGGAATTAGTATTGGTAAAGATGCGCTTGAAGCTGGTGCTAAACGGACCCACAGTTTCACTTTTAAAGAAAAGTGGGCTGGTGCGACACGTGTACGTATTGGTTTTGCAGCTGAACGCATTATGCCTTATGTTGCTGGTGGTATTGCTTATACACAGCTTCAAGATACTGCATCGATTTCAATAACAGGCAAAGATTCAGATAAAGTAATAGCTTCTGGTACCTTGTCTGATGAAACAAAGACCCTTGTTGGTTACACTCTGGGTGCTGGTGTTGATTTAGCAATGACCAATAACGTTATTGTCCGTGCGGAATATCGTTACTCTGATTTTGGTAAAAAGAAATTCTCAAATGATAAATATGAGACATCTTACAAAACCAATGATTTCCGTGTTGGTGTTGCTTACAAATTTTAACAGATGATAAGTTAAATAACAGAGGCGCTGTCTTTGACAGCGCCTCTGTTATTCTCTGTTGCTATATTATCACACAATACATAATTTATTGTGGATGTGGAAAGATGTTATTCAGATTTTCTTAAAAAAATTCATAAACAATAAACAATAATTACATTTTAAAATCAATAAGTTATTTATATATATCTTTAGGTTTTTCGTGCAAAACGAAGCTATAAAGTGATTTTGTCTTGGATGTGCCCTCCATTTTCTGTGACTGTATCATTTTTACTACAGCTTTTCTTTCTGTAATCTTGTAGCACTGTGCTCATAAATAAATTAGGAGCAAAGTTTATGAATATAAAATCTTTAGTAACAACTTCTGTTATCGCTATAGCAGCAGCTTCTGCAGCACAAGCTGCTGATGTTATCATCCCTCGTGAAACAGCCCCAGCAGTCATCGCAGCCCCTTCATTTTCTTGGACAGGCTTTTATATCGGTGGTCAAGTTGGTAACTTTTCAGGTAAAGTTGATGTAGTTGATTCAGAAACAAAAAAGAAAATTACAGATAAAGACTGGACACCTAAGCCTTCCGGTTTCATGGGTGGTATTTATGTAGGTTCCAACGTAGATCTTGGTAATGGTCTCATTCTAGGTGTTGAAACCGATGCAGTCTGGGCAGATCGCGAAGATTCAAAAGCGCATTCAGCAGTTATTGGAGCAACTGGCCTTGACGATTTCAAAGATGAGCTTACAGCTGCTGAAGCTACACCTGCTACAGGAAAAACTATTGCTGGTATCGCGGCGACTGACAAACGCGTGACTAGCACCTCTATAAAAGAAAAGTGGTCTGGTGCTACACGCGTTCGCATTGGTTTTGCAGCAGTTGACCGCATTTTGCCTTATTTCGCTGGTGGTATTGCTTATACGCAGCTGCAAGTGGTTAATTCTCTTAAGGCGGAAGAAGCTGGTGGTGCCGAAATTGCTTCTGCTAAATTGTTTGATCAATCAAAAACAATGGTTGGTTTCACTGTAGGTGGTGGTGTTGACTTTGCAATGACAGACAATGTTCTGTTGCGTGCAGAATACCGTTACTCAGATTTTGGTAAAAAAGCATTTGTAAAGGATGGGGATAAATTCGCTTACAAAACCAATGATTTCCGTGTTGGTGTTGCATACAAATTCTAATTTCGTAAAAAACGAAATAAACTTCCAAGAGGCTCTGTCAAAGACAGAGCCTCTATTATTTTCTGTTGTTATATTATTACTCACTCCATATTTATTGGAGATATAAAAATATTTTCATAAATGACAGACAAGAATTACATTCAAAATCGATAAATTAACTTACGAATTCTCGTACGGAGTGAAGTTAATAGCGTTGTAAAGTCATGCAGCGATTTTGTTTTGAGTGCATCCTCCATTTTCTGTGACTGTATCATTTTTACTACAGCTTTTCTTTCTGTAATCTTGTAGCACTGTGCTCATAAATAAATTAGGAGCAAAGTTTATGAATATAAAATCTTTAGTAACAACTTCTGTTATCGCTATAGCAGCAGCTTCTGCAGCACAAGCTGCTGATGTTATCATCCCTCATGAAACAGCCCCAGCAGTCATCGCAGCCCCTTCATTTTCTTGGACAGGCTTTTATATCGGTGGTCAGATTGGTGGTTTTTCAAGTAAAATTGACTTAAAAGATAAAGATACTTCAGTTTTTAAAGACTTATCACCTAAGCTTTCAGGTTTGATTGGCGGTTTTTATGCAGGATCTAACTTTGATCTTGGAAATGGCATTATACTAGGTGTTGAAACAGATATGATCTGGTCTGGCAAAAAGGATGTGCGAGTAGCTTCTGAAACTGTAACTCCTCCAGCTAGTGGAACTGAAACTCCTCCAGCTAGTGGAACTGAAACTCCTCCAGCTAGTGGAACTGAAACTCCTCCAGCTAGTGGAACTGAAACTC